>NZ_JAVZIC010000004.1:0-175207 GCF_038871435.1 Thermofilum sp. | reverse complement strand
TTTGCTAAAGGCAAAATCATATACCAGAGACAATGTGGAGTCTCTCGGAAAGCTCCTTCAAATAGCTAATCCCCTGTCTTAGCACCTCTCTGCCCTGTTCAGTTATCGCGAAGTACTTTCTCCTCTCTACGTAGTGGCTCCTTATCAAGCCCTCTTCCTCGAGCTTCTGTGTCACAACGTAGAAGATAACTTTCCCAGCGTCAACCCCAAAGTCTTCCCTTATCCTCTTGATAAGCGAGTAGGGATAATCTTCTCCCCTAGCAAGCTCGGCCAAAACATATAGCCATAGGTTCTCGACACCGGTTTTCCTTTTGAGCCTTTCCAGAGGCTTGAAGGGCTTGTTTCGCTCCACAGCACCAAAGATGAACTCAGATATATAAATCAAGCCAATAGGTTTCTACTACGCCTACAAGGGGTCTGAAATGATCCACTAGCCGTAGAGGACTCCGAGGTTTAAGTGGGCGTGAAGACGTTTGCCGTCAATATACCTCGTGGATACCTTTCTCTTTTTCAATCGTTCGTCGAAGGTTTGGGGATCAAGCTTGTAGAGGTCGTGTTTCTCGGAGGCCACAATGAAGTTGACGTTTGTAGCGAAGCTAGGCATCCACGCCCAGTACTCGGCTACGTGCCTAAAGTTTTTCTCTATGTTTTCCTTTACCTGTCTGTACTCTTTTGGGTAGAAATAGCTCGAGCCTGCCTGCGTCGCCACTACACCATCTGGCTTGAGTATCCTTTTTATCTCCCTGAATGCCTCATAGCTGTAAAGCGGCAAGGCTGTGGGGCCGGCATAGGGGTCTGTCAGGTCCATTATCACCACGTCGAAACTGCCGTCGCCAGTCTTCCTAATGTATTCCAGTCCGTCCATTATGACGACCCTTGCCCTTGGGTCAAAGAAGCTTCCACGGTGCATGACCTCTAGGAACCTTTTAGAGAATTCCACGACCTTCTCGTCAATGTCAACCATGACCGCCTCCTCTACTGTTCCATGCTTCAAGACTTCTCTAAGCGAGGCCCCCTCGCCACCACCTATAATCAGGACCCTTTTGGGCTCCGGGTGTAGGGCCATGGCCGGATGCACGAGCAACTCGTGGTAGATAAACTCGTCCTTCTCGGTGCTCTGGACAAATTCGTCTATGAGTAGAGCCTTGCCGAAGCCCTCCAGCTCCGCGAATACGATCTCCTGGTAGGGGGTCTTTTCGACAGCGTATATCTTTTTCAGCTTAAGTATCTGCCTAGTATATTCGCTTACAGGCTCAATAATCACGAGACCATCCGAGCTAGACATAAGTAAAAGAACAACCACAATCTACATATATTTTTGCCCATAACCAGAGGGGTCAGGTGAAACCCTTTTCTTCACAGAGAATCGGAGTCCGCCAAAGGATCATCATCCACAAACATTTTTTCCAACAAGCCTTAAAAACTTCACTTATTATCAGAGGGGAAGCTACCTAACGTGCACAACGTCCCCAGCATAGAAAGCCCTAACCCCGTCGCCTGTATCGATGTACAGCTCGCCCAAGGGACCAACGTCGACAGCCACGCCGATGTATTCACCATCGGCAGTAATTATCTTCACTGTCTTGCCAAGCGTCACAGAGAGCCTCCTCCATTCTTCAAGAATCACCTCGCCTCGGCCCTCTATGAGCTGCAGATATACATTGTCAATCTCCCTTAACAGTTTCAGGAAAAGCTGGAGCCTCGAAAGCCTCGCGCCAACAACTTCTCGGAGGGCAACAGAAACCTCGGCAAGACCAGGTGGAAGCTCGTTGTTCACATTAAGCCCCACACCAACAAGCGCCACTATGCCGTCCCCTGGGACAGTAAAGCCCTCTACAAGTATGCCGCCAGCCTTCCTGCCATCGACTAGCACATCGTTTGGCCACTTTAGGCCGGCGCTAAGCCCAAGCCCCCTCAACACGCGTCCCACTGCGACCCCAACGCCTAGACTAAGCAGGCCCAGAGCATCGGGTTTTGGCCTTAGAACCACCGTGAACCATAGGCCGCCCCTGCCGGAGAACCAGCGTCTGCCAAGCCTACCCCTGCCATTCTCCTGCTCCTCAGCAACGACAACTACGCCCTCTGGGGCACCTTTCTCTGCCAGCTCCCTAGCGACGTCCTGGGTCGAGCCGCACTTCTCAAGGTAATAGACCTGGTACCTTATCCTGGTGCCTAGGTTGCTCACAATTTTTGTGACTTCTGATAGGTTGTCCTCACTAGCAAGGTCTTCTCTGCTCTTATTCATAGAATCCGCGCACCAGGCAAATTTTGTTCTACTCTGGCGTGGCTAGGACCCTTCTCGCCCTCTTCGCTCTCCAGTTTGAGTACTCGACAGCCACAACGATCAAAGCAATGACTATCACGATGACAAGCAGTGCTAGCCCGAGGAACTCTGTCACAGACAAATCCATGCCGCCTATGCTCAAGAAAACGTCTAGCTGAACGTTGACAACGTTTTCGCGGGAAGGCTCCACAGCAATGGTCTTCTCTACCCTCCTTCCACCATAGTCCACAATAATCCCGTAAGACGCCGCTGGGAGGAGAGTTGTATACACGCCCCCCGCGTCCGTGGAGCCCTCTTCGATAGTCTGACCACCATAAGTAATTTTGATAGAGACCCCCTCTAGGGCTTGGCCACGGGAGCCTGAAACCTTCAGGGTCAGCTTCCCAATGCTTGGGACCACAAGGGTCTGGTTGCTGTATACGGTCATGTTTTGCCTATAGCCTATGGGCACACTCTTCCAGGAAACCACCTCGACAAACAGCACGCCCTTGACGACGTCCCGCACAACAAACGGGTTTCTGGGGTCAAGCGTAAACTCAAATACTCTGCCGTCCAGTGTCGAGACACGTATCTGTGCGCCCCTAAGCTGGGAGCCGTCATAGGCAACGATCTTCAGTGAAGGCTGAGCTATTCCTGGGACATTAGCAATGCAAAGCAGAGCCAAGAGTATCAGTAAAGCCCATAGACGCATACTTTTATTTGGGCAGACATGGATATCAGTTTAACGCCGGCGCCTTCACCGCAACATTAAAAATTTTTTAACCTCGGTGCGCCTATTTACATGTGTGCAGGATACTTGTCCTCGTAGGAGAAATACAAGGAGAAACACTAAAACTCCTCACAAGGGCGCTTGTTGACTCTGCTCGTAGAGACCCATACAACGACAATGATTCTCACGGAGACGGGTGGGGATACCTAGAAATAAGCCTCGAAGGAAACGTTGGAAAAACAGTCCGCTATAGGAGCATCAGGCCCATCTACGAGGAAGAGGAAGTCCTGCGAGGAATAAAGCCTGGACGCAAAATCCTCATGTTCCACGCGAGGAAAAAGAGCCCAGGCACACCCCTAAACATTCACTCTACACACCCGGTCATGGCTACCACTAGGCTGGGCTACGAGCTATACATGATACACAACGGAGAATTCACCCTAGACCCTTTCATGCAAGAAATAAGCCAACTACTCGGCAACCCAAGGCTACTCCAAGAATTCAACGACACCTACCTTGCAAACCTTTGGCTCGCAAGCAAGACACTAAATGAAATAGACCAGTCACACTTAGCGAAACTACAATCCACGGCAAAAATGGCCAACATAGCCCTAGCCCTCCTAGCACCACAAGAAACGACACTAATCGTGTCGACCAAGTACCCCTCCCAGAAAAAAGACTACGCCAAGCTCTACCACTGCACAGCCCAAAACCTCCACATCTACGCCTCCTCGACCCTAATCGACTACTACACCCCCACAAACCTACTCAACTGCACCGTGCTAGACAACCTCACAGCCCACAAGTATACAGCAAAAAACAACGAGATAACGGGCCCAATACAACTAAGGCTACAAGCCTAGCCCGACCCCACCCGCACAACACTGAGCCTCAGACCCGGGTCCAGCCTACCCAAAACATCCCCAACAATCTCGGCAAGCCTCTCAGCATCCTCTCCCTCCCCACGCAGAAAGAGAGAAGCAGAGCCCCTCGAAGGCTCAAGCAACAAGACCCCAAGAATCCTGCCCCTGTAGCCAAGCAGATACTCGTAGGCATGAAGCCTGACATAGACACCCCTCTCCCTAAGCATCCAAGCAAGCCTAAGCCTGTTCCTTGCCACACCCAGCTCACTAAACACGGCAAACAAACACCCACAAACACTTATATTCATTCTGTGAATCAAAGAAATAATTGGACACTGATACGTGAGAATGCTTTATCTCTTTTCATATATGACCCGCATCTCTTTTTTAACGTCTTTTTGCTGGGCTACGCGCCGTGGCGTGTGTTTAAATGTTTTACTTTCGGCGTTATCCCCCCTATGCAGGAGTGTCTCCAGTGTTTATAAGGGGTTTTCTCGCACAACTGCCTGTGGTATCCATGTTGATGAATGCGAGGAGCCTCCTAGAGCTTCCCAGGCTGTCCACGGGCCTCTCGGGACTAGACAGGCTTGTGGGCGGGCTTGTGCCCGGCTCTGTGGCCACGTTTTATGGTGACGAGGATTCTAGGGGAAAGATGCTCTACACCCTTCTTGCCTCAGCCCTCTCCGGGGGCTTGCCGCCGCTCGTCGTCAACATGAGGGACTACCATGAGGGGAGGTCTATAGACACGTACGCTTTGTCGGAGGCCCTGATGTGGCGGGGCGTGGATCCGGAGGAGGGGCTCTCGAGGATACACGTAGCCAATGTCTACGGCGTTGGACAGGTGGGCTCTGTTGACTTGATTGTGGAAGAGGCACTGAAGAGGGGCGTGGGGCTCATAGCTGTTACCCATTTATCCGAGCTGTTTAGCCCGAAGAGCTACGACAGGCTCGTGATGTTTCTGGGGAGGCTCCAGAGGCTGCTGGAGAGGGGCGCGGTAGTCGTGCTATTTGCGGGGAGGTCTAGGTTTTCTAGGAGGCCTCTTCCAGAGGTCCCCGTGTATGCTAGGCATGTTTCCAGCGTTATAGCTAGGCTCGAGGACGTTGG
The DNA here is from genome assembly GCF_038871435.1 of Thermofilum sp. Classification (NCBI taxonomy): domain Archaea; kingdom Thermoproteati; phylum Thermoproteota; class Thermoprotei; order Thermofilales; family Thermofilaceae; genus Thermofilum; species Thermofilum sp. Next base: position 170,247 of record NZ_JAVZIC010000004.1, on the reverse strand, counting down.
AAAGAGGTATACTAGGATAACTGTCGAGAAGGGCCCTCTGGCTACCCCCATGGTTGTCTACGCTGAGAGGACTGGCTGGGGACTGAGGGACGTGGAGGGGTGGTTCTAGTGGGCAGGGCTACCCCGAGCGTCAGGGAGAAGTACCTGCAGTTGCTCAACGAGCTCGAGGCCGAGTTTGTCGAGCTCTTGAGGAGGGAGAGGAGGGAGGCATACATCTACGTCAAGAAGGCCTGGGGCGAGGAGCTGGGCGCCGTGACAAACTATCCTAACCCGTACCTCCTCGGCTCGCTCCTCCTCGTTTCTGTGCTTGACCTCGAATGGAGGCTCAGGGAGCTAGAGCGCAGGCTGAGGGACCTAGAGGATGAGGTCGAGCGAATCAGTAGTGGTTGACGCCTCTGTCTCGCGTGGAGAGGCCAGGCTGTGGCTCAGGGGGCTTGACGGCGGCGTAGAGGCTCTCCGCAGGGGCTTCGAGGACTACTTCCTGGTAGAGAGTAGCGCTCTTGGCTTCCTCGCCTCCCTGTGGGATCAGGGCTTCAGTGTCGAGGAGGTTGAGAGGAGGCTTGTAGGCGGGAAGACTGGGGCATTTCTAAGGGTCTCCCACGGGTCCCGCAGGCTCCTGCAAAAGGCTCTGAAGGTCGTAGAGGGCGCCGGTTTTACTAGCTACGACTCAGACGTGAACGTCGTCCAGAAGCTATTCGCTGAAGTGGGAATCGTGGCTCTCAGGTCGTATAGGCGTAGCGGCTGGCTCTTCGTGGAGGGCGAGGACAGGGTCGAGCCGCTCCCACTCGTGACGGTGAGTCTCGACCTACACGTGCGCGGGGGCTTTCTCTCTAAGGCTGTCATTAGGAGTAACGGGGGCGAAAAAGTCTTTGAGGGGTCTGAGTCTAGGATCCTTGAAGGCCTCGACGCCGTGCTCAAGGAGCTTGACCCCGACGTTGTAGCTGTGAATATGCCTGTGAAGGAGCTTCGCAAGCTAGCTATTGGGGTTAGGAGGCGCCACGGCTGGTTTAGGCTTGGGAGGGGAGACGGCGTCCTCGAGGGGAGGATATTCGTCGAGAGGGGTCTGCTGGACGGCATAGGGCTCGCTGGCCTCGAGGAGAGGTGTAGGGCTACGGGGCTGTCTCCGACCCTGGCGGGTATGACAAGCTATGGCAGGCTGATTGACGCTAGGCAGGTCTACCTGTTGCTTAGGAGGGGCTACGCTGTGCCCAGGGCTAGGCATAGGAACGTCCACGTGAGGACAATGCTTGAGCTCCACAGGGGCGACAGGGGAGGGCTCATATACCAGCCGGTAACGGGGATATATGGGAACGTCGCGGAGCTAGACTTTGAGTCTATGTTTCCCAACTTGATTGTTAGGTACAATATCAGCTATGAGACTGTCTCGCTCGGCGGGGTCGCCAGGGAGCCTAGGGGGATACTCGTGGACGTTGTTGAGCCGTTGCTTGAGCGTAGGCTCAGGTTTAAGCATATGGCCCGGGAGCTCTCTGGAGACGCAAAGAGGTTTGCAGACCAGAGGCAGAAGGAGCTCAAGATGATACTGGTCTCTAGCTATGGGTACAGTGGTAACAATTATAACAGGCTCGGGAACCCGTTGACGTTCGAGTGGATAAACAGGCTCGCCAGGAGAGTCATGCTGGGGGTCTACGGGCTCCTGAGGGAGAAGGGCTACACGGTCATCTACGGCGACACGGACAGCGTCTTTGTCTATAGGGACGGCGCCTCGCGGAGCGACTACGAGGAGCTTGCAGGAGAGATAGCCGAGAAGTACGGTATGCCGATAAAGGTCGACAAGCTGTTCAGGTTTATAGCTTTCCCAGAGGCGAAGACCACGCGTGCGTCACCCGTAAAGAGGTACTTCGGCGTCACGGCTGAGGGCGAATACGTGTTTAAGGGCGTCGAGGCGGCTAGGAGCGACTACCCGCCATTCGTCAGGAGCTTCCAGGCAAGGCTCGTGGAGACAGTCTTCAGCACGCTCGAGAAGTCCGGCGTAGACGGGGCCTTGTCAGCGGCCGAGGAGCTTCTGAAGAGGGAGGTCGAGAGGCTACGTAGCGGGCTGGTCCCGGTGGAGGAGCTCTTGATAGAGAAGACTCTTAGAAGGGAAAAGTACAAGGTCAAGGCCATGCACGTTGTTGCAGCCCAGCAGGCAGGCGTGTCCGGGAAGGGGTCAAAGGTATGTTTTGTGTTAGCAAAACATCCAAAGTCGAGCCCCCACCTCCGCGTAAGGGTGCCGGGCACTGGGACTATTCTCCCAGACTACGACGCCTATGAAAAGCTACTTGTAAGGGCCTACGAGACAGTGATCTCCTCGCTTGTAAACGTCAATATACCTGCTTCACATTAAAGTGGAGCCCAGTGGTAGAGGCTAGAAAAGATTATAGAAAAATCCCAAACATTTGAGGAAGTTTTCTTCGAGACTTGTAGATGAGGATATTTAGTGTTGTCACGGGATGTAAATGGTTGAAAACCTTTATAACGTTAAACTATAAATAATGATCAGACAATGATGAGTGGTAGGATTATACGTGTTAGTAAGAAGGGGGTTATTGTTATACCAGTAGAGGTGAGGGAGGTTTTAGGCATTAAAGAAGGGGATCTGCTTACGCTCGAGCTAATCGATGACACGATGGTTATTAAGCCTTTGAGGCCTCTACGTGTCAAGCTTGGCGGTAAGGCGCAGGAAATTGTCAGGGAAGCTAAGAGGGAGGAACTTGAACTCGAGGAGGGTCTTCGTTCTGGATACTAGTGTGATTGCTGAGTATGTCGATGAGGCTTCGCCATTCCAAGTAGACAAGCTTTTTGATTTCTTGCGGGCAGGCGCGGTAAGGGCATACGTGTCTCCTGTCACTATAAGCGAGGTCATATATGTGGCTTCCAGAATGTATAGTGAGGCTGGTGTTCAGGACGCAAATAGGGAAGCTCTAGAGCTAGTTAGGTGGTTGCTCGCTTTGCCGGGCGTGGAGCTAGAAACAATAGGCAGAGAAGTAGCCGTGTTGGCTGGAGAGCTTAGGAAAAAGTTTAAGATGGCTCTCTCTGACATTTATGTCATCGCTGTTGGCATGCATAGACAGGCAACTCCTCTATTCTTGAAGAGAGAAACAGAGATGGCACCATACGAGAACGAGCTGAGGAAACTTGGTGTAGCTTTTGGGAAGAGATCTGCCAGCAATTCTAAGATGCTAAACCCTATGCGTGAGATTAATGACGTATTTATTGGGACTGTCCTTAGTCTCTTGTTTACAGATGTAGGAGAACGAAACAGTATGTTAAGCTTAAGGAAAAATTTTTCCAGTAGCCTTTCTGTGAGAATGCATCCTGGGCTGAGCCCAAGAAAGTGAGTTTAAAATATTAATTGTAGATTTAGGAAATAATGTGTAGAGTCACATGGAAATCGTGAAAATGGACAAGCATGGTCGAATAGTGGTTCCGGCAGACATCAGAGAGAAATTTAATTCAAGAGTGTTTTTCGTGGAAGCTACCGGCAACGAGATTAGGCTTATTCCCATCGAGACTATTAAGCTAACTGAGCTATTCGACTCGATAGAAGTAGACGTGGACGACTTTACTGATACCCATAAGCTTAAGGAGTCTCTATATAAGGAGCTCGCGTTCACTTAACGCTTACATATTAATAATGGTTTCCAAGGAGCCACGAGTTGCCTATCCACACCTTTTCTAGCCCCTCTTCCTTTGCGATTCTTAGAGCCTCGTATGCATGTCTTTTGCTAGTGGGTGGCAGGTCGTCCATTAGGTATCTAGGGTAGAATGCGAGGAGGCTCAGCGGTATCTCTGGCGAAAGCTTTGCGAGGAAGCTCGTTATGCCTCTTATCTCGGTCTCGTCTATGTAGCCTGGCACTAGTAGGACGCTGGCAGTGAACAGGGGGATCTCGGGCCTCTGCCCTGAAAGCTTTGCCACGTATTCCGTGTTCCTGTAGAGGTTTCCAACGTCTACCCCGGTTAACGCCTTGTATACTTGTGGGCTCCATGCCTTCAGGTCGAACTTGACTATGCCCCCTGTCTTGAGGGAAAGCCTGGCAACTGTGGGTAGAATTCTTGGTGAGAAGTGCCCGTTGGATTCCCAACATATCCTCATTATCGTGTTTTTAGACTCCTCTAGCAACTTCCTAGAGAAATAAATGGCGTGAAGAACTTGTGGCCCAGGGTCTCCGCCGAAAAAGCAGACACATGTTACCCTGGGGTTTAAGGCGGCCTTGAGGAGTTGCTCGGTGCCTATCTTTGGCTCCTTCTTGGCTAAGAGTTCCCTGTAGAACCAGTTCTGGCAGAAGAGACAGTTATGGTTGCAGGCGCCGTAGAAAACTGCAAGGTTCATGTATCCGTGTTCCCCGCTTCTTCTCAAGGCGTACTTGGGATAACCTGTACCAGTTGCCCCAGGGCAGAACCAGTAGGCTACACAGTTTGTTGGGTGGGGGTCGTAGTAGTACTCTAGCAGGGCTGTGTATGGCTGTCCAGAAAGGTGGACAAGTCTGCCCCCAACGTTCTTTACGAGCCCGCAGTAGCCAAGACCGCCGTCTGGGATTACACAGTCGAGGTCGCATAGCCCACATTTTATGCCTCCAGGTGCCCTTGGAGGCTCAGGTGGCAAGCCCCACTTTTTTCTCTCAGAGTAATGTGTCTCCATTGCTATCTTTAGGGCTTCGGGGTTGCTTCTCAGGCAGTCCACGCATACTCCTATGGCTTCAGATATCAGCTTGGATTTTTTCCCGCATAGTTTACATGTTTTCTCTGCTGTCCAAAGTTTGCTGTAGGGCATCTCTAATGTATGTTTTACTTTTTAGTCAAATATTTGTTTACTTTCAGTCTACTTGTAGATTTATTTAAAACACCCAACAATAAACATAAGGTTAGAAGTAGATGTCCTCGAGGGCCGCGGCTCTGTGCCTCAAATGTAGGGGGGCGAAAAACCTGTGCGGGAAGGCTTTCTGCCCCCTAATGAGCTACTGGAAAGCGCTAAATGACGTCAGGCTTCCAGAAACAACCGAGCTTGAGGGTCCGACCCCGCCAACAGTGTTTGTTGGGAGGCAGGGCTATCCAAAGGTAAGATTTAGCATCGGTGTCCCAGCTACGGGCGGAGACCCATCTTTCTATGAGGCCCAGGAGAAATGGCTCGAGAAGCCTCTCTCAGAGATACTTAGGATGAGGCTTTCATTGATACGGGGAGAGACGAGCGTAGATGTGCGACGGGCAGACGTCCCAGAAGAGGTTAGACTTGCATCTATCTCTAGGGAACCAGTAGAGGTAGAGCTGAATCTCTCCAGGAAGCCAAGCCTAAAAGCATTGTTGGACCTTTTCTCTCCACCCCTCGGCCCAGCAAGCCCCGTGGAGAGGATACGGGTTAGCGGCGAGCCAAAGCTTCCCAGGCCAGTCGAGAAGATGTATTACTCTCTCGACATAAAGGCGTCAGATGCAATCATGTATCTCTACGAGTCGGGCGTCCCTGTTAGCCAGATCCAGAGAATGCTTTCCACTGGCTCGCTTGGGTATGGCTTCCAGAGGAGGCTTGTCCCAACTAGGTGGTCTATAACGGCCGTCGACTCGACTATTTCTCAGAGGCTTATCGAGAAGATAAAGGAGTATGATACCTTTTCGAGCTATTTGTTTTTCCAGTGGAGACACGAGGACAACAACTTCATCGCGATAATTGTGCCCCGTGAATGGAGCTACGAGTGGATAGAGGCCTGGTTCCCCCACACAATGTGGAATCCCTCCAGCATAATAGAGGTTGAAGGGGACCATGAGGGCTACAGGGGCAGAACCACGTATGCCAGTCTAGGAGGTTGCTACTACGCTGCGAGGCTTGCAACAGCCGAGTACATGCTTAGGGAAAAGAGGCAGGGGACAGCTATACTCATAAGGGAGATATATGAGGGCTTCTTCTCGCCCATAGGGGTTTGGTTTGTAAGGGAGAATGTTCGACAGCTCTACAGGACAACGCCCGAAAGATTCGACTCGTTAAGCGAGGTTCTCGAGAGGCTTGGAAGAGCAACCAGGCTACCTCTTCACGTTTGGCTTGAAAAATCCAGGCTTATCAGGGACCTCACGAGGCAGGAGACACTACTCAGTTACTTGACGAGATCCTTACAGGGGAGGTGAAAAAGTGGACAGCGTGGACAAGGTTACCTATAAGAAGATAAAGGTTAAGACAGCCCTTTCCAGGTCAGGACTCTACGACCTCGACTATGCATATAACCCATACGTGGGTTGCCTTCATGGCTGTATATACTGTTATGCTAGGGCATACACCAGGTACGATGAAGTGTCTCTGAACTGGGGCAAAATAGTCTACATAAAGGAGAACATTCTCGAAGTACTCAGTGAAGAAGTAAAAAAGAAGCCCAGAGGAACAGTCGGCGTGTCAACACTTACAGACCCCTACCAGCCAATCGAGGCCACTGAGGGGCTCACCAGGAGGGGCCTGCAAATCCTACTGCAGAGCGGCTTCAAGGTCAGCGTGCAGACAAAGTCCCCATTGGTCACGAGGGACATAGACATATTGAAGAACCACATCCCCCATGTAGACGTTGGCTTCACCATAACGACGCTGGATCCCCAGCTCGCAAAACTTATAGAGCCAAACGCTCCGCCACCACATCAGCGCGCCAGGGCTCTACGAGAGGTCAGCACAGCAGGAATACCTACATGGATATTTATTGGGCCAATTATCCGTGGCTTAAACGATACAAGGGCAAACCTCGAGGAAATAGTTAGGCTAGCTGCAGAGACAAGCTCCAAGGTCTACTATGACTATCTCCACCTAAAGCCAGGGATAAGGGAGTCCATGATGCCACTCATCGAAAAGTTTCCAAACATGTTGTCCTCTAGCACAACTTGGATAACCACAGTCGAAGACAGGATCCGAGATTTGTGTAGAAAATACTTTGTAGAGTGTGAAGCCGCCTTCCCCAAAGAAGAAAAACCACGCCAAAATAAGATTACCCAATACCTATGAGGGAGCCTCATGAGAAGAAGGGATCCCTCTAGACAAGAAGTCAGAGAGACGCTTAGACAGGCAGAGAAATTAGTCAAGGATTCGCTAGAAACAGCAAAGACGGACTCTCTCAGTGAGGCAATAAGACAGCTATATCAAGTTTTCCCCAAAGAGCAATGGCTGGAGAGAGCGGTTACACGCTACCTCCTCGCAACAGTGGAGGAACAGTCAAGACATACATGGCTAGTCAAGGGTGTCCCTGAGCTTGGAGACAAAAAGGCATACTATCTTGTCACCCAAGTGGGAGACAAATACGAGTGTAGTTGCTACAATGCGCCATTCGGGTGGACACGCAGAAAAAACATATGTACCCACATAGCGGCTGTTATGCTCTATAAGAGGCGAAGATACATTGATGAATATATTTCTGACGAAAACAATGATTACTAAATAGGGTGTCGGTCAGATTTAACGGAAGATTTGTGTGGCGAGTAGAAATGGTCGAGGTTCAAGATGTATGACGCTTTGTCAAATTTTCATGGGATATCTGCTGAATTTATCATTGAGAATGCTTATGTAGAGTGATGGCATAGTTCCCACGAAATGAGAAAAGACTTAAACTTGAAAATAGATTCGCAAGGACAAACAAATATGACAAGTTTCTCGAAGATCAAGTTCTCTCAGTGTGGTTTTGTTAAAGGAGAAGAAGACAAAAAAGTAGCTGTGATAGGCGCTGGTCCTGCGGGTCTCTCTGCCGCGGCAAACCTTAGATGTGTAGGTTACAGGGTAGATATATTCGACAAGATGCCCGAGCCAGGGGGAATGCTTGTGTTCGCAATTCCCGAGTTTCGCTTGCCGAAGAAATCTGTCTTTGAGAGTATTAGGGATGTGGAAAAAATGGGGGTGGGTTTCTTTCTTGAGACAGAGGTGGGGAGAAATCTCAGACTGGCCGAGTTGCTCGAGGACTATAATGCTGTCCTTGTATCGACTGGGACATGGAGAGATAAAAAGCTTAATATCCGCGGAGAAGATAAGAGGAACGTATTCTATGCGCTAAGTTGGATTCACACTTATATGTCTTATCTTCTCGGATATTCCAATAGAGCTCCAGCAGAGCTTAGAGGAAAAGTCGGTATAATAGGTGCAGGCTTAACAGCTGTAGATATAGCCGAACTCGCGGCGCTAGAATACAACGCAGAGCCCGTCATCTTATATAGAAGACCGAAAACCTTGGCACCGGCAAGGCATTTGGTTAAGCACTTGGAAAGCCTCGGTGTAACCTTCATTGAAAATGTTGAGCCCATAGAGATAATTGGGGAATCAAGCATAGGGGGAATAAGGCTGGCAAGAGTAAAGCCAACCACAAGTAGAAGTGAAAAAACAGAGATAATTCCAGGAACGGAGTTCGAGCTCGAGCTAGATACTCTCGTCATAGCGATAGGAATGGAGCCCACTCCACCACCTTGCTTAAGACAAATAGGGGCAGAACTCAACCACGATGGCTCGGTAAAAATCAGCGAAAACTACATGACTACTCTCAGAGGCCTATTCGCAGCTGGAGACGTAGCGCACGGTCCCTCAAATATCGGTTTAGCTATTAGGAGCGGGAAAATTGCTGCCCAAAAGATAGCAGAGTGGCTTAGACGAAACAGTTAGACCTATATTTTACATCTGCTAGAATCACTGGTGCAATTTGACGATCCTATACACCATCGGCTACGGAGGCCGAGCCCTAGATGACTTCCTTGAAATCATTAAAACATACTCGATTAAAGCTGTAATAGATGTCAGGAGGTGGAATTCATCTAGAAAGCTACCCGAATATTCTGGGAAAAACCTGGAATATGCCCTTAGACAGCTGGACATAGAGTACCACTGGTTTCCACTTCTCGGTGGCTACAGGAAGTTCGGTGTAGACGTGGAAGACATCGGTGTTGCTTGGTGCTTCGAGTCTGAGGGGTTTAGGGCCTACGCCACCTACATAACCCTAAAGGAAGACGTTAAAAGCAACCTCGAGTCAGTGGAATCAATAGCAAGAAGCAAGACGGCAACACTCCTGTGTAGCGAGAGGATGCCCTGGAGGTGCCACAGGAAAATACTTGCAGACTACTTTCTTGCTAGAGGCTTCACAGTCCTACACATACTTGAAAGCAAAAAAGTAGTCGAGCACCAGCTCAGCAAGTGCGCCGAGATAGTTGAAAATAGGCTTGTATACAAATAAAAAAATTGAGTTTCTCAGAGCGTCTGTGTCTCGATAATAAAGTCCCTAAATATCTTTTCAAAGTTCTTCTGGTTTACTACTGGCTCTCCCTGGACTTCAATTACAGAGTTTGACGGGTTAAGTCCTGGATAAGCCTTTAACCGCTGGGAAATCCTTTCCTCAAACGTTGAAACAAATGGGTTAACGTAGAACCTGCCAATGGGTATTTTTTCGCCCTGCTGTAAAGCCTTCTCCATGGCTCTCAACATCTTTTCTTGTGCCTCCTCGGGCTTTCTCACGTAGGGGTCCCAAGCCTTGTCGTCCTCTAGCTTGTAGACAGACTTCCTATAGAAGTCCGCCGTGTAGACATCGTTGAATGTCACACATGGCTGGAGAACATCTATAAACGCGGCGCCCTTGTGGAGCACAGCCTCCTTGATTATGTTTTTTAGGTGGTTAGTATCAAAGGCATAGCTCCGTGCCACAAAGGTATAGCCGGCGGCCAGAGCCAGCATTATCGGGTTAAAAGCATTCTGGATGTTTGGCTCCACTAGGGACTTTGTCTTCACACCGAGTGGAAGAGTTGGGGAAGCCTGCCCCTTGGTAAGCCCATAAACACCGTTATTGTGAAGAATGACTACTATGTCGAGGTTTCTTCTGCCAAGAGCCACGAAGTGCCCTGCGCCAATCCCTAAAAGGTCCCCGTCGCCCCCATGCACAATAACGGTGAGCTCTGGATTTGCAAGTTTTATGCCTGTTGCAAACGGAATGGCTCTTCCATGGAGAGTGTGGACACCGTTTGCGTAGACGAAATGCGGTATCTTGCTAGAGCACCCTATGCCAGAAACTATAACTGTCCTGTCTGGGTCGAGGCTCAGCTCTTCCAGGGCCCTATATATCCCCGTTAGTATACCGAAGTTTCCACAGCCTGGACACCAGTCTACCCACACGTTTGTCCTATAGTTCCTACGCTCCATACCTGCAAACCACCTTTTTCTCTTTACCGCTCTCTATAAGCTCGAATCCCTCGATTACTTCTTTCAGAGTTAGGGGTCGACCCGTAAACTTCACTATGCTTTTCTCAATGGAGATCCCCGTATTCATCTCTATGAGCTTAGCAATATTAGCGCCATAGCTGTGTTCGACGACAATCATCCTGTCTGCTGGGACATTTTCAGCAGCCTCAACGAACTCCCTTTCAGGGAAAGGCCAAAGCATCTTTATATTTAGGTACTTAGCCCTTATACCCCTCCCTCTGAGGACATCGATAGCTTCGAGAACAGTGTTCTTTACGGAGCCCCAACCAACGAACATATAGTCGGGGTTTCTGTCTCCATAGATCCCTATTTTCTGCTCACTTGGAACCCTATCCTTGATAAGGCTCATTTTCTCGATTCTCTTTGAATACATGGCTATCCTGTTCTCGGGGTCTTCAACTATGTGACCATACTCGTCGTGCTCGTCGCCAGTATACCACATGACTACACCTCTTGTACCAAGGAAAGCCCTTGGCGATACTAGTGAAGCGAGGCTGAACCTCTTGTATTCTTTTGCTTCCCTCACTATCGCCCCTCTACTTATCTTTATCTCGTCCAGTCTGGGCAGACTAACCGTAGCGGTAGAATTTGCGAGGAACTTGTCGAGCAAGTGAATTACGGGTACCTGGAACTCCTCGGCCAAGTTAAACGCTAGAATAGTGTCATAAAAAGCTTCTAGGTGGTCCCCGGAAGACAACACTACACGTGCAAATTCCCCGTGTCCAGCAAAAATAGCGTTGAATAAATCGCTCTGACTGCCCCTTGTCGGCTGGCCAGTGCTCGGTCCACCCCTCTGGTAATAAGTTATAACGACGGGGGCCTCATTCATGCCTGCCCAGGAAAGACCTTCAACCATCAAGTCAAAGCCGGGGCCACTCGTAGACGTCGAGCTTCGTGCCCCTGTTAGGGAGGCTCCAATCGCGGATGTTATGGCGGCAATCTCGTCCTCGGTCTGTAAAACTAGCAGGGGACCAATATTCTCGTCCTCTATAAAGCTATACCTCTCTAGGAGCACGCTTTCGTCTGCCGCAGGCGTTATAGGATAGTAGCTCTGATACCTCACACCTGCAACAATTTTTGCAATAGCTACAATGTCATTACCTGTCACAAACATAGTCTTTTTCTGATTAATGCGTGGAGGAGCAAGCATCAATGCTCCCTTATAGCCTCCCATTTCTCTCACAACAATCCTATAGAGATCCATGTTTTGCTCCACTATCTGAGCTCTCTCCTTAAAGTGTAAAGACAAGGCATAGCGAAGAGAATCCTCGTCGAGGGCTAATAGGACAGCAAATGCTGAAAAAACGATCCCGCTCAAGTATCTTGAAAGCTGTCTAGGGTCAATCTTGTATTTATCAAAGAGCTCCCGTATAATTTTCTCGTATTGGAGCGATATGAGACTAGCCTTCTTCTTTTCGGCTAGATATTTCAGAATAGATTCGACACTGCAGTCTAGTCCTAGTTCATTGCATCTCTTCTTTATTCTTTCCCTCGTTATGTCCTCAATACTAGGTGCTTCTTCAAGAGTTTTATGCAAAGAGGCATTATCACATACAATGAAGCCTCGGTTCGAAACGTCTTCAAAATGCATAAAAATAGTTTCAGCATCCATTGCAACAAGCAGGTCTACTGGGTAAGTTAATGATCTAGGATATTCGTCACTCTTTACGCGTAGGTGGATATAGCTGTGTCTCCCAACAATGTTAGAGAAATACTCCCTGTTTGCAAGAAAACCGTATCCCCTTCGTGCCAGTGCCCTGCCAATTATCATCATTGATGTCTCTATTCCTGAACCCTGAGGTCCACCCAAAATCGCGTTTAATTCGGTGAGGGGCACTAGTCTCCACCTGCCTCCTCGCCTACAGAGGTGTCGATCACAACTTCTTTTGCTATAACATGTTCCTGAAAGTGTTTCTCGAGCTCTTCCCTTGTAGTGATGATTTTCCTACAGTTTATACAGTAGAGCCACCCATTCTCTTCGAGGTGTTTGGCTAGGTCCTCGAGGGATACAGGCTTGAAGCTTTCACATGGCGCGGCTCTATCGATAACATCTGTACGATAAACATTGCAGAAACCTATGTAGGGAACATAGACGTGCGGCTTGAAGTACACACAGCCTGTACATCCTAGCCTCTGCATCTTTTCATCCTTCTATTTTCTCGATCTTTATAGCCCCTACGGGGCAAACATCTGCACCGTTTCTAGCACACTCGTAGAGCTCTTCGGGGATCTCTCCAATAGATACACTGCTGTCTGTCTTTACACTGTATTTCTCTATAACTCTATTCTTCCCGTTGTCGGAGCCAAGCTCGAATACTTCTGGGCACGCGGCAGGAGCGGCACCACAAGCTATGCAAGCATTTCTATCAACAATAACACGGTATTTAACCAAGTTTTTTCACCAACATTAGAACAATGTCAACTCAAACTTATAAGTGTTGTTTTTGAAGAATTCTTATTTAAAAAGAGAACCTTACCAATAACTTTGCTTTCGAAATAGTTAAGAGACGGAAAAAGGCCATAATTGTCTTGAATGTTTCCTTATTCATGTACTTTTAGAAATTACTTGCAGGAAGACATTATTTGTGGACAGGTTGATCTTTAAGAAAGTATAGGGTAAGACCTACCAAGAACCATAGCAAGGCCAAGATTCTTCCCTCCGGGTGTAAAAACACGAGGAGTGTCAGCATAAATATGCAGGCGACTGTAGCGAGGATGCCGAGAAGCTTCTCTTGCTTATTTGCTGACAGCTTCACTAGGCTAATCGAGGCGTAGATATATGCAACTATGGCGCCGAAATTATAAAGTGAGGCAATAAGCTCTAGGAGGTGCAAGCTAGTAGAGAAACCATTCACGATTATTAGTCCTGTAGCTATAATGGTGAAAACAGCTATCGAGATATATGGAACCCCTCTTCGACTAATTCTCCTAAAACCTTCTGGTAGAAGTCCCGTCCGGGCCATCGAGTATGCCACTCTACTTACACCTATTACCCCAGAGTTCGCTGAGGCAAGGTTAATCAGGAACCCCATTAAACCTACCCAGAGGGCAAGCCACGTCCCTATGATGGGAACCTTTAGGGCTAGCCCAGCAAATGGGTGAAGCGCTTCATCATTGTTGACTGGGCTTGATGCAATGAAGAATGCTCCTGCAAGAGCCACTAGTAGTGTCAAGGAGACCGTGAGGTATGTCGCTTTTGGAACAGTTTTACTAGCGTTACTTGTTTCCTCTGCAGCCTGGGATATTGCCTCGACACCAACGTATGAAGCCATGGCAATCGTGACTGCGTAGAGGAAGTTCCCCACAGGCACATCTTGACCAATGCTGGGAGGTTTCCATGAAAAGCCATTGAAAAAGAAGTATATGCTTCCGCCGACGCCTAGAACCAAAAACAGCGTTGCCAAGTCGAGCGCCACGAACAGCTTGTTCAGCCTTACAGATTCCCGTATCCCCAATATATTTAGGAAACCTAAAAACCCAACAAAAAGAGCGCTGACAAATGCATAGTATGGGTTGACGAGTAGCAAGCCAAAGCAAGAGTGGCTTTGAGGAGGTATCCAAGGTAGCCAACTGAGGCCAACACAAAGAGGGCAATATCAATTGTATAGTCGAGCATCAGCCCCCACCCAGCAATAAAACCATGCATGGGTCCAAGCGCCCTCTGAGCGTAGAACTGTGCACCACCGGCATAGGGATAACGTCCAGAAAGCTTTGCATAGACACTTCCAACAAGGACGTAGACTATACCAGCAATGATGAGGGCCAGAGGTGTGGCTCCTCCAGCATAAAGAGCTACAAGTCCAAGCGTAATATATATGTCCGCTCCCACGTCAGCATAGCCTATACTGAATGCTCCAAATAGGCTCACTTCTCTTCTGAGGTCGCCCTGGGGAACATTCTCTTCTTCCTGCATACAGATTCCTTAGCATCCTGTCAGTCTAAAAGGAAAAACAAATGAGACTTTAAATATATTTCTTGAAATATTGTTTTCTTCCACAGTTTTCCCTTAAAACATCCATAACGAAGGGGTTCAAAACCTCAAAATTTTTTAACAAGCTTAATATGATAAGCGCGCGCTAAATTAGTTTTTAGCATGACCTGGGCTTACCAAGCATGTTCAGAGCTATGGGGGCTAGAGGCCGAGAGATTTTTCTATTTCCTTTTTAAATTCTTCCATTGTCGCCTCTCTTTTGCATTCCTCGCATAGCCACAGGCTTTCCCGTTGCTCCTTGCTTACACCCTTCTCTGCAAGCTTCCTCTCCAGTCTTATAATCATCTTTTCTGGACCTATCTCTTTTCCACACTTCCTGCATCTAGCAACGTTGCTTGTGGCGATCTCAATTGTCTTCCCGGAATAGAGTAGTGAGGGATTTGTAGCTTTTTCGATGGTGAGGGCTTTTTCGGGGCAAATCTTTACACAGGCGTTGCATCCTATACAGCTGGAATGATTGAAGAGTAGCCTATAGTTGCCGTCACGTGTGAGTGTCAGGGAATTGCTTGGACAAGCCTTTACGCATGCACCGCAAAGGGTGCAGAGATTCTCGTCTGCTTTTACGCGGAAAAGCTCTAAGCGTGCAAGAGGGGTCCACTCGTCCCTGTCAACGGCTAGCGGGGCGGCTAGTTCGGTTATCTTGTTGCTGTATACGGGTCTTCCCAGCGGCTTCGGCCTTATTATTTCCTCTGCCTCACTGATAAGTGCGAGGTAGTCTTCGACAGCCCTCCTTTTTGGACACTTATCCCTTTTCTCGCTGGGGCAGAAGAAGGTCACATCGAAGCCCAGTTGTCGGGCAAAAAGGTATTCATGTATTCTAAGCGTAGCTATGCAGGGCAACTCGAGAATAGCACCCCTAAGTTCCTCTTTCTCATATACCCCTGCCCTGTTCAATAAACAGGTGACTATGAGCTTTTCAACGCCGCTTTTCTTGAGCTCGTAGAGGAGGCGCTTTACAGCTTCAGGTGAATGCGTGGGAGTATAGAGGAGTCCTGTGGGGCAGTAAGACGTGCATAGACCACACTCGGTACACTTCCTTTCTGAGGCTTTAGGCGGCTTTCCCTCCAACGCGGAGTACGGGCAACTAGCCAGACAAAGGTCGCAGGACCCCAGAGAGGAACACTTTTCATCCAGAACATCCGGGATAGAGGTATACACGAAGAAGACTCCCAGCCCACCCCTTAGCAGGTCCCGTCTAGAAACAATCTTTCCAGCGTCTGATACCACCACTGGAACATATGTGCCCAACGCCTCGAGGTAGGCTCTATATGCCTCAACAAGACTGTCGGCTCCTATACCAGCCTTGTCTGGGTCACGTTCATCAATATAGACGACACGGTGCCACCTAGCCCCAGCCTTACGTAGATACTCGAGAAGCCTAGGCCACTCAGAAGCCCACCTACCCACGACAATTACTCCGTCGTGTTCGTCGGCTGAGCGTGCCAGCTCATCGCCTGGTAGCGGCTCCTGGGCATTTACAACCTCGATATCTGTCATAAAAGAAACATGTTTTAGCATCAATATATGTGTTTATACTCCCTCCCAATGAACCAAGCTTTTTATCAACCTTTTTAAAAAGAAAATCCATGTGGACAAGTACAGGTTCGTTGTACATGAACACAATGCACGTCGGGCCGGGCTACACTACGACCTCCGCCTCGAAATGGACGGCGTGCTGAAGGACTGGGCCTTTAGGAAGCCCCTGCCGCTCGAGCCAGGGGTCAAGCGGTATGGTGTCCAGCAGGAGGACCATGACCTTTACTGGCTGGACTTTGAGGGCGAGATAGAAGAGGGCTACGGGGCTGGAACAATGAAGATATGGGATAAGGGCGAGTACGAGGTTCTTGAACGAACACCTGACAAGATGGTTCTAATGTTCCATGGGTCAAAGCTTAAGGGAAAATATGTGATGCTTAGATTTAAGGATGGGTGGCTCTTTTTCAAGGTCTAATTCAACTTGTACTGCTGTGCAACGCGTGCCTACTTGTTATAATTGTTAACCACTGTTTTTTTAGACATGTTTCAAAGAGAATGTTCAAGGATCTGCTTTGGCAACTACGCCTCAATTGCTTTTTGAAGAGGCGAGGAGAGAAGGCAGGAAAAAGCTACTGGAACACGAGGCGCTAATGCTCTGTGAACACTATGGGTTGCCGGTGCCAAGGTACGGTGTAGCAACAAATAGTAAAGAGGCTGTAGAGGTGGCAACGAAGATAGGTTTCCCCGTAGTAATGAAGGTCATTAGCCCAGATATTGTCCACAAGTCTGATGTCGGGGGCGTCGCTTTAGACGTGAAAACTCCTGATGAGGCACGTGAAAAATACATTACTATTACACGTAGCGTCATGCTGAGGGCTCCTAATGCAAGAGTCACCGGCATCCTTGTAGAAGAAATGCTCCCGAGAGGTCTCGAAATGATTGTGGGCGCCTCGAGAGACCCGTTTTTTGGCCCAATAGTGATGATTGGTGTAGGAGGCATTTTCGTAGAAGTCTTAAAAGACGTTAGTTTCCGGGTGGCGCCGCTCACTCCTCCCGATGCCTACGATATGCTCAGAGACCTTAAGGGATATGTCCTCTTTGGGGGCTTTAGGGGGATGGGTCCCCTAGATGAGGAGGCAGTTGTCGACGTTTTAATGAAGGTCTCGGAGATGATTACTCAACTTGATGAAGTTGCAGAGATAGACATCAATCCTCTATTAGTATATGAGAGGGGGAGAGGAGCAAAAGTTGCAGATGTAAGGTTTATTCTTGGTGATACACGTGGAGAGTGAGCTTTACAGGTTATTTTATCCTAGGGGAATAGCGATAGTAGGCGCATCCAAGAATCCATCAAAGATTGGACACATTGTTCTTAAGAACATCTTGGATGGCGGCTATAAGGGAAGGGTTTACCCGGTGAATCCGACGGCTGAAAGCGTACTGGGCTTGCCATGCTATCCTAGCGTTTCAAGCATTAATGGAGAGGTAGACGTTGTTATAGTCTCGGTTCCCGCCGACAAGACAATAGAGGTAGCCGAGGACGCTGGCCGAGCCGGTGCGCAGTTCCTGGTGGTCCTAAGTTCTGGCTTCAAGGAGGTGGGCAACAAAGAGCTAGAGGAGAGACTCGTCCAAGTGGCTAGGAAAAATGGTATGAGGGTTCTTGGTCCAAACATCTTTGGATACGTCTACACGCCGGCAAAACTCAACGCGTCCTTTGGTCCGCCAAACCTTCTGCCGGGCAATATTGCCTTTATAACTCAGAGCGGAGCCCTAGGCATAGCCTTGATGGGCTACTCAATTGTCGAGGAGATAGGAGTCTCAAGCGTCGTAAGTGTAGGTAACAAGGCGGATATAGACGACGCTGATCTCTTGTCTTTCTTTTTAAATGACCCAAACACTCAGGCCGTCATAATGTATATAGAGGGAATCAGCGACGGCAGAAAATTCCTAGACATTGCAAGCGAATTCTCAGCCAGGAAGCCCATAATAACTATCAAGGCAGGCAGAACAGAGTTTGGAGCAAAAGCAGCGGCTAGCCATACAGGGTCACTTTCAAGCGGGCCAATATTGTGGGAAGGAGTCCTAAGACAGGTAGGTGCACTACAAGTCAAAGATGTACAGACCGCTTTTGATTATGCTAGGATTTTTGAGCGAAACATTAAGCTGCCTGGTCCAAATGTATTAGTCATTACGAACGGTGGGGGAGCAGGTGTACAAGCCACAGATACCTTGGCTGAAAGGGGCATTCGCTTGAACGAACCCCCCAAGGATTACGTAGACTACCTAAGAACATTCCTGCCGCCCTTTGCGTCGACGAGGAACCCAGTAGATATAACTGGAGGTGCGAGCGATGAATACTACTACCTTGCACTCCGTAAGGCTCTGGAGCATGAAGAGATACACTCAATCCTTGTATTATACTGTCAAACTATGACCACAAACCCGATGAAGACGGCTGAGGCAATAATCAAAGCTGTTCAAGAGACAGACATAAAGAAGCCTGTTGTAGCCGGCTTTGTAGGTGGACCCGAGTCAAAGGAAGCCATAAGCTATCTATATAGAGCAGGTATACCTGCATACCCAACGCCTGAACGCGCAGCTGAAGCTCTTTCAGCAATCTATCTCTACAGCAAGAGGAGAAGCGTGGTAGAAGCGCGCCTAGCCTATCTAAAGACGCTATATGGGAAGTCTCAAAGACTTGTCGAGACAAGGATAATAGGAGAAAAATAAAATTTTTTTAAAGTAAAGCCATTACGGCCGCCATCGTGAAGGCAACAGTGAGGGCCCTAAAGATCGACGTGATGCCGATGTTTCTATATTCCTTGTAGAGATAGCTCGCGACAAACGCGTGTAGCATTTCAACACTCATGAAGGCATAGTATAGACCGTATGCGTTCATGCCGAGGAAGGACTTAACTGTGTCAAGGTTCTCTAGAGAAATTAGCCCTGCCGCGACATATTGCTTCAATATACCTTCGGCTACAAGTGGCTGGGCTACTAGTCCAACCCACCATGCAAATGGGAGGACTCTCAACATGTACTCGAGTATAATTGTTATGCCGAGCTGTAGCCACCATTTTTTAACTGGGATCTTGTCTTGGATGAGTTCTCTAAGGTAGAACTCGTCGACAAATATGGGTAGCAGGCAAAGAGCAAACAAGTAGAACATAAATGCGAACCTAGTGGGTGTCATAGCATAATTGGCTACGACACCTGTCAGCGAAATATTATACATGATATATACTGTCAGCCAAGCAATGAGCACCGTTACTAGACCAGGTATCCAGTTCTTCTTTAGTTTTTGAACTGCATCACCAAGAATCTCTCTCTTGATGGCCACGAGGACTATGATTATGGGTAAAAGGGCTAGTGCAAGGAATAGGAAGTAGAAGATGGTATACTGCGCTCCTGAGAACCTTGCAAACTGGTATACTCGCCAGCCCCAGTCAACTATCAATGGGAAAGTATAGAACGAGGCAAGAATGTACAGAATTGACAAGACAATGATGAGAACTATAGCAAATGTTCTGCGGATGCTCGATTTTGATTCAACCTGGACAATTTTCCCTTTGGATCTATAGTACCTTGTGACTAGGTAAGCAACACATAGAACCGCTATTATCGAAAGGAAACTAGCAGAGCCAGAGAGCGAGCCCAGTACAGAGGGATCCAAGTAATAGGTCGCTTTCCCCTTTCCAAAACAGAGTAGGACCCATTCAACTGTCTCCTCTATAGCCTTTTTGGTAAAAACGATGGTGTAGTGGTCGGCTCCGGGAACAATCACAAGTTTCCTGCCGGTACCTGCACTTGGAGAACCAAAGACTTCAGAGGGCTTTCCAGAGGAACTCGTTGCATAGTTAAAGAGCAACTCGGCAAAGGACGGCGGAGTAATAATGTCATTTTCACCCACGATTATAAGGAGGTTGTTTGGTCTCGTTGTGTTTACAGTGCTAATTTCCCATGCATAATACGGTCCAATCATCACTACGGGGTTTATGTTTGGAGCAAGGATTCCAAGTCTTAACGCCGCCCTAGAGCCCATCGAGTACCCTATGACACCTATATGTTGTTTGTCAACGTCTGCCCTGCTCTGCAGGTAAGTTAGGGAAGCGTAGAGGTCGTTTGAGATGTTTGGCGCCGCTATTGGGTCGCCGATATAGTTTACCCCGCCCTCGCTACCGTCGTGTCCCCTATAGTTCAGTGATAAAACTAGGATGCCGTTTCTTGCAAGCTCCGTGGAAATAGCATTCATTGTATCTGATGAGGCACCTAGCCCGTGGACAACAATGACTGCTGGTAGCTTCCCTTGAGCATTAGAAGGCTTATAGATCACTGCCCTAAGTTTGGCTCCGTCGAGACCCGTTATCCAGACTTCTTCTGTCTGGACGCCTTGGTAGAGTAGTGTCTTAGCGGTGAAAGAGCCCGATAAGGCTAGCAGGGCTGAGAGGACGAGAAGTATTACTGCGGCTAACAGCTTTTTGTCTAGTTTAGGTTTTTCTTTGCTCATCAGTTTAAGTTATTTGGGATAACATTTTTATTTGCTTTGTAATATAGGTTAACCAACATGCTTTTATTTATCTTAAAAGGCTAGATATTGATCGACAAATGATAAAAAAGAAACAATTCACAGCACCATTTTTCATGCTACTGTTTTTCCTGGCTTTTACTATGCCTGTGCTCCAGGCTTCCTCGAGCGACAGTTATCACCCATACGGCTACTTCGTGCACCCCTATCCAAACGTCTCGCTTAGACCAGGCGACATCGTAATTGGTCATTACCCTGGACAGGAATATACCATAGTGGGCTACTGGTCCCATGCGGGCATTTTATACAAATATGATCCAACAATTGGCGACTGGCTGGTTGTAGAGGCACTATTCGAGGGTGTAAGAATAAACACTCTAAGCGAATTCATGTCCCGTTATAGTGCTGTCATAATTCTGAGGGTCAAAGGCGTGACAGACTCACAAGCCCTAAGTGCCGCCAACTGGGCGTACTCCAAGCTTGGCTATACATACGACTATAACGGATACTACAAACAAGTATATGGCCCATCCTATTACTGCTCTGAGCTTGTCTGGGCGGCATACAAGGCTACGACAGGCGTCGATATCGACGCGTACTACTGGTTGCCGCAAAACTGGTACGGCGTTCTTCCAGGAGAAATAGTGGCTGATTCAGATGTATACACCCTCTGGCTAAGCGACCTGGGCTTCTAATTTTTTCTATTTCTATCTAGGTAACAATGTTAACCTCTCCGCTTTTAGGCAAGTGTTGAAATTTCCTATTTGGTGACACTAACGCCCCAAAACGGTAGAATAGGCGTTGTAGGAGCCTATAGCACAAAGTATGAGGCCAGGAGTCAAAAGGAGACACACGAAATGATACGTGAAGCTGTCGAGGGAGCCCTGAAAAGCGTTGAGAAGGGGATTTCTCCGCAGGAAATAGACCTAATCATAGTCTCCAACTACAGTGACTCCTTCGGGGGCTTACTGCATACAGCCCCCCTTGTAGCAAGCTACATTGGGAACCTAAACGCTACGGGCTTCAGGGTTGAAAATGCCTGTGCAGCTGGTACAACAGCTGTTTATCTTGCACACAAGCTTCTCAGTGCTGGCTTCTTTAAAAACGCCCTGATTGTTGGCTTTGAAAAAATGAGCACTGTGGGGACGTCTGCAAAGTCGAATGAGATCTTGATGCGTACAAGTGCGCCAGAAGAGTACAAAGTGGGGGCTCCATTTCTAAGCCTCTATGCTTTAATAGCTAGAGAATACATGAACCGCTACGGGGCAAAGGAAGAGGACCTAGCCTTGGTCGCCGTAAAGAACCATGAAAACGCTACAAGAAACCCGCTCGCCCAGTT
Source organism: Thermofilum sp. (assembly GCF_038871435.1). Taxonomy (NCBI): domain Archaea; kingdom Thermoproteati; phylum Thermoproteota; class Thermoprotei; order Thermofilales; family Thermofilaceae; genus Thermofilum; species Thermofilum sp. Next base: position 148,733 of record NZ_JAVZIC010000004.1, on the reverse strand, counting down.
TCAGAAGAAGATCACAGTTGAAGACGTCTTGAAGTCTCCATACATATCACCGCCCCTAAAACTATTTGATGCCTCGCCACTCTCCGATGGGGCCGTAGCCCTTCTCATGAGCTCGGAGCCTAAAAAGTATACTGATACACCCGTCTACATCAGCGGCATAGCTATGAAGCATGATTATTCAGGGGTCTACCAAAGAAAAGACATGTCAGCTATCGAGGCGGCCAGGCAAGCCGCCCAAGAAGCTTACAAGATGAGTGGATATGACCCAGAAAAGATAGACCTTTTCGAAGTCCACGACGCCTTTACAATCGCTGAGATAATTCTCTACGAGATGCTTGGGCTTGCACAGAGAGGCGAAGGCTACAAGCTGATTAGGGACGGGGTAACAGCATTCACAGGATCTAAGCCAGTAAACCCAAGTGGTGGGTTGAAGGCTAAGGGACACCCCATTGGTGCAACGGGTGTAGGCATGGTCGCAGAGGTATACTGGCAGCTAAGGGGTGAGGCCGGGGCCAGGCAAGTGAAAGATGCAGAAAGAGGCTTAGTTGAGAATCATGGTGGGACTGGGGCAACTTCAGTAGTTATCGTTTTTGAGAGGTGAAGGGAATGGCGTGGAAAGTAAGAATATTTACCGAATTGCTGACCCCTGTAGAGCCCTACAAGTCTACGTACATCGTCGCCATAGTTGAGAATGGAAATGGAGAAAAAAGAATCGCGAGAATACCTCAAAAATACATGGGGCTTGTAAAGGAGGGAGCTGAAGGAGAACTCACAGAAGAATTGACAGTCTTCGGCAAAATCCCAGTATTTATCCCGCGTGTCGATCAGCCAAGAAAAGTCGTCCTTGTTACCGGGGGAAGCAGAGGCATAGGAGCGGCAATATCACTAGAGTTTGCTCGGCACGGTTACAACGTCGTCATTGCGGATATAGTGAGAGATCAGGAAGCAGAAAAAACTCTCGAAGCTATAAAGAACCTAGGTGTAGAGGCATACTTCGTAGAGATGGACGTCAGCAAGAGTGAGAGTGTTTCTAAGGGCATATCAGAGGCTTTACGGCTGGCCGGCCGGATCGATGTATTGGTAAACAATGCTGGCATAACACGTGACACTTATCTAGAGAGAATGAAGGACGAAGACTGGGACAGCGTATTAAATGTGAATCTAAAGGGAGCTTTCCTATGCTCAAAAGCTGTTTTCCCAATAATGAAAAGGAACGGCGGGGGAGTAATCATCAATATTTCGTCAATTGTAGGATTGCTTGGAAACATTGCCCAGGCAAATTATGCGGCTTCTAAGGCGGGACTCATAGGTCTCACTAAGACGCTTGCAAAGGAGCTTGCCCCCTACGGTATCAGAGTCGTAGCTATAGCTCCAGGATTCGCCAAGACTAGGATGGCTCTCGCAGTGCCTTCACCGATCCTCCAAGAATACTTAAGGAGGATTCCAATAGCGAGACTCGTCGAGCCGGAAGAAATTGCTAAATTGGCATACCACGTGGTGGAAAACGAGGCACTCACAGGAATAGTGATACCCATAGACCTAGGAACCACTATTGCATCTCCACTGGCTTAGAGAAAAAATAAAAAAATTATTTAAGTGTAGTTTTTCTCCCAATCTTTCTTAACCATTGACACAAATTCTACAACGGGACCTAGCACCTTGTATTCAGCTTTCCTAAGCGACTTAATTATACTCACACGAGAAACGCCTAGCATTCTTGATAGTTCAACGCTATCAACCCCCTTCGGCCACGAATAATATCCCTTAGACAAAGCCAGCTTTAACATGTTCAGCTGATTGGGGGTCAGCTTGTTCAGTTGCGAAACCAATTTAAGTATAGATAGATAGTTTGCAGAAACAGTTACAAAGTCCTCCTCCTTTACCTCTGTCAAGTAGTATTTCTTTACATGGTCTCTTTCCCTGATCAAAGACAGAAAATCGTAGAACTGTTTCTTACTTATGAAGCCTAGGGTCCACCTCTCAACGCCGCTTCTCGCAATCCACGGAGAAACAAACATTGCACCAAGATTTACACTAGCCTCCATTGTATGTGTCTTTTTAATGTTCATGAGTATTCTCCATGCATCGTCAGACTTCCCAAGTACTTTACAGTTCTTTACTTCGGGAATTGTTTGCGCGACTTCTAGAATGTCCTTAAGCTTGTCCTGCTCGGAACTCTTAATTGTTAAAAAGATCTGCTCTACTCCCCTTGAAAGTTCAGATACATTTACTGATAGAACTGTTGTTGTAACGCCTTCTCTTTTCTCGGTCAATTTAACAACGGGGCAATCATATTGCTCAATGTCGAACACTCCAATGTACATCATTATCCATGCAAAATATTACGAAAACAACTATTTAAATTTTCTGTAGTGTGTTTTTATAATGTAGCCTACTGTCGTAAAAACTATAGAAAAAGAGATACCTTTTAATCGTTGAGAAGGAAATATCCTTGTAGCAACGATAAGAATGGCACCCCGGTCATTAATATTATGTCAAAGGTTAACAATGTTAACCTAAAATGTATAACACGATTTCACCTATTAACATGCATTATATGTCTCTGGAGAGAATCTATACGTGTGGAAAATGGGTCAACAACTGGATAGCTCGTAGAGCAGATATAAGTGGTAATTGGATAGCACTCAAGGACGACCTAACGATACCCTTACGTACGGTGTCCTTTGCACAGCTAAACGAGATGTCCAACAAGATTGCTAATTTTCTTCGGGAAAATTTCGGAATAAGCAAGGGAGATTATGTAGCTATTCTTTCGTGGAGCCGCATAGAGTTTGTTGCCACGCTTCTTGCATGTTTCAAGATTGGCTGTGTCCTAGCTCCTATAAACACGAGGTACACTTCACGTGAAATTCAAGAGTTTGTTGATAAAGTCAATCCAAAAGTTCTCCTATATGAAAAAGAATTTTCAGAAACCGTCTCTAACATAGAGACGAAGAAAGTGTGCTATGACTGTCCAAACGAGTTTAATTATGAGAAATACTCTTCCAATGATGTCTCGACGGCGTGTTGCCTCGAAGACCCCGCCCTAATACTACAAACTGGTGGAACAACTGGAAAGCCAAAATTTGCAATAGTAAGTCACAGGATGATTCTCTGGAACGCCTTGAACACTGTTAGGGACTTGGTTATACCTGGCGACGTCACAATCAACACGTTACCTCTCTTCCACATTGGTGCCTTCACATATCTAATCCCTCTATTAATGTTTGGAGGGACAAGTATTCTAATGCGAAGATGGAATGTTGATAGGTTTATTGACCTCGTAGAAGAGGAGAGACCAACATTTCTCTTCCTGGTTCCGACGCAACTTAGGATGTTGCTTGCTTCGCCCCGTTTCAAGGACGCAGACTTTTCATCCGTTAGGTGGTTTACAAGCGGCGGGGGAGCGTTAACGCCAGACATCATCGAGAAAATATTTGAGAAGGGTGTTGTCCAGAAACAAGGTTTTGGGATGACCGAGATGGGTCCAGGTATTTTTGCTCTCGATCCATGGGACGCTAAGAGGAAAATGGGGTCGATTGGGAAACCGAACCTATTGATAGAGGCCAGGGTTGTTCTTCCAGATGGAAGTGAGGCTCCCAGAGGTGTTGAGGGCGAGCTGTACCTAAGGGGTCCAAGCGTGTTTTCAGGATACCTGAAAAACGAGGAAGAGATGAAGTCTATTATAAAGGATGGATGGCTGGCTACGGGAGACGTTGCTAGGGTAGATGAGGAAGGCTATTTCTGGATAGCTGGGAGAATTAAGAACATCATTAGGAGTGGTGAAGAGAGCGTGTATCCAGAAGAAATTGAGAGGCTTTTGATTATGCATCCAAAGATTAAGGATGCAGTGGTTATAGGAGTCCCTGACCCCAAGTGGGGGGAGGTTCCAAAGGCATTGATTGTACTTAAGGAGGGAGAAAAGATAACGAAAGAAGAAGTCATAGATTTCTTGAAAGACAAGCTCGCGAAATACAAAATACCAAAGTATGTAGAAGTTGTTCCCCAACTTGTCTACACGGAGACTGGGAAGGTGGCTCGCCAGCCTCTTAAAATCCTTTATGGAAAACCTGAAGACAAGTTAGAGGTGTAGGATCCATGGCGTATTTCACTACAACGGACGGTATAAAGATCTATTACGAGGTCGAAGGTGAAGGGGAAAAGACGGTAGTGCTACTCAATGGCATAACGATGAATACTGTAGGATGGAGGCTTCAAGCAGAATATCTGAGGAACCTAGGCTATAAGGTAGTTCTACATGATATGCGTGGTCAGGGACAAAGTGATAAGCCGAGGACAGGTTATAGTATTGATAGACATGTTTCTGACTTGAAGGAACTGTTAGATTACTTGGGCATTAACACTTTTACGCTTGCAGGCATCTCTTATGGCGGAAAAGTAGCATTGGCTACTGCGCTAGCCTTCTCCGAGCAAGTCGAAAAACTCGTAATTCTAAATTCGTCGCACACCGTAGACAAGGCCTTGAGACTGCGTGCCGACAGGTGGATTTTGGCGGCACGGCTTAAGTCAGGTAGATTCCTGTGGCAAGTAATGATTCCGGACATATTCTCAGACGAGTTCATCAATAACAGTTTCTCCTTTATTTCTTCTTTGGCACCTAACTTCGAGCTTGTAGACATGGTAGCATTCGAAGAGATGATTAAAGCTTTTCTTAGGCTCGATCTGAGGGGAAAGCTCTCCAAACTAACAATGCCAACTCTTGTTGTTGCCAGCACTCATGACAGATTCTTCCCGCCTAGATACTCCAAGTTGATAGTTGAGGAGCTTCCCAATGGAAAATATGCTGAAGTTGAAAGTGGGCATGTCTCTATTTGGGAAAAACCGGGCGAAATTAATGTACTGGTGTCGAATTTTCTTAAGGGAGAGGTGAAATAAAAATGTCGCAGGGATTAGAGCACAGGTATGCAGTATCAAAAGACGGTATAAAGATACACTATGTTGCTGAAGGAAATGGAACACCAATAATCTTCGTACACGGCTTGGGCGAAAGCCATCTTACATGGAAACCCCAGTTAGAGTTCTTCCCAGCTAGGGGGTACAGGGTATTAGCACTAGACCTTCGCGGGCACGGCGAAAGCCAGATTCCCCCAAAAAGGATATCAATGGAGGATTTTGCTAGAGACGTAGAAAGCGTCCTCGAAGCCGAAAAGATAGAGAAAGCGCTCATGGTAGGCTACTCAATGGGCGGCCTAGTCCTGCTAGAGCTTTACCGCTTGTATCTACAAAGATTTGAGAAGATTGTCCTCGAAGCCATTGCACCTGAATACCCACCAGCAATGACAGAAGTTCTTGAAAACATGTCTATGCATGAAATAGCCAGCCAAGTAGCTGAGTTCGCTGTGTCGCCATACGCATCTACCGAATTAAAACGAGAAATCTATGAGATAATCTCACGAACTGATAAACGTGTCTACATACAGAGCGCTGAAGCTGCGACAGAAAAAAGCTACAGAGACATAATCAGATCACTTAGGAACCCTGTTCTCTTCATTTCTGGAGAGCTAGACTACATATCCCCACCAGAGGTCGTCGAAGAAATGCACGCCATGGTGCCTACCTCAAAGGCGCACATAATGAAAGGCGTAGGACACATGCCCCACAGGGAAAGACCCGAAGAATACAACCAATTATTGCTAGAATTTTTCAGGGGCATCTAACATGTCAGGCATAATTCTACGCACAGAAAATCTCACAAAGAGCTTCGGTGGACTCGTAGCTGTCAGCAATGTTAACCTGAAGGTGGCGCAGGGCACGGTTCATGCTATAATAGGTCCCAACGGTGCTGGGAAAACAACGCTATTTAACTTGATTACTGGAGTCCTCAAACCTACAAGTGGTAAAGTGTATTTTGAGGACAGAGATATAACTGGTAAACCCCCTCACTACATTAGCTCCCTGGGTCTAACAAGGTCTTTCCAAATATATTCGATTTTCCCAAACCTTACTGTTCTCGAAAACATAAGGCTTGCTGTCCAAGCAAAATGGAAAAACGTGAGATGGGACTTCATTCATCCAACAAGCCATTACAAAGATGTTGTCTGGGAAGCCATGCGGATTGCCTCCATAACTGGCCTCTACGGCAAGACAAACATTTTGGCAAGTAGCCTCACCCCAGGCGACAAACGGAAACTAGAAATCGCTATTGCCCTTGCTGGAAACCCAAAGCTCATAGCATTAGATGAGCCCACGGCCGGCGTATCTCTAGAGGAGGTAGCACCAATTGTACGTCTCATTAAAAAGCTGAGAGACGAAATGAAGAAAACAGTTGTAGTGATCGAGCACAAAATAGATGTTGTTCTCGAAGTAGCAGACAAAGTCAGCGTAATGAATCAGGGAAGTATTCTCGCGGAAGGGTCTCCCAAAGAGATAGTTGAGAATAGGGAGGTTCAGAAAATCTACCTGGGTGAATGATGTGGCGTCTCCAATTCTGAAAGTAAAGGATCTTCATGCATATATAGGCGGCTTCCATATACTTCAAGGAGTAAACTTCGAAGCGGAAGAATACAAGCTCACGGCCATTCTAGGTAGAAATGGCGTGGGAAAAACAACAACTCTAAAAACAATAATGGGAATATATAAGGCAGCTAGGGGAGAAGTGTTTTTCAAAGGAGAGAACATCACTAATTTCCCAACGCATAGCATAGTCAAGAGGGGAATAAGTTTTGTCCCAGCAGAGAAAAATGTATTTGCAAACCTTACCGTCATTGAGAACCTTAAGCTAGCCTATAATGGCCCAAAGGAAAAATTCGACGACAAGCTTGAAATGGTAATGAATCTTTTCCCAGAGCTTAAACGGTTCTCTGGCCTCCTAGCAGGAGAACTTAGCGGCGGTCAGCAAAGAATGCTTGCACTTGCATGTGGACTGGTAAGGGAGCATGATCTTCTCATACTAGATGAGCCATCTGAGGGTCTAAGCCCAGCTTATGTTAAAAACTTCTACAGGCAGCTGAGGCACTACATGCTTGAAAATAAGAAGACAATACTATTGATTGAACAGAACTTTGCTTACGCCCGCGAAATAACAGATTACATTTACCTGATGGATAAAGGTGTTGTGGTGACAGGTTTTCCCTCGGAAAAAATAGAAGAAAACAATCATGTAATAAGGAGAATCCTGGGTGTAAGCTTATAGGTGGTGGATATGGTTTCACCTGAATTGATTCTAAGCGCAGTTATAGACGGGTTGACTTATTCATCAATGATCTACCTTGCAGCCATAGGACTTGTGATTATTTTTGGCTTAATGGATGTCTTTAACCTAGCACAGGGCGCCTTTTTTGGACTAGGAGCATATCTCTTTGTGACGTTTTATTACATGACGAATAACTTCCTGTTGAGCCTATTGTTAACTTTTCTTATAGGGATAGTCCTTGGTCTTCTAACCGAGAGAGCAATAATACGGCCGGTATACGGGAATCCATTAGCACAATTACTACTTACCATGGGACTAATGACTCTATTGTATACCTTTATGCAACTAATATGGCCAACAGGGCTCGTATTTCCGGAGACTCAAAACTTCTTGTTGTCAGGATATATACAGCTAGCAGATGTCAGGATAAGGATCTATAAGTTTGTTCTTATAGCGATTGGATTTGTCCTATTCGGCACCATGAGTACACTTCTTTCAAAAACCATGATTGGTATAAAGCTTAGGGCGGGGACAGAGAACCGAGAGCTCGCTACAGTCTTCGGTGTAGATATCTCGATGCTCTTCACGTCTGCATTTACATTTGGCGTCGCCCTGGCACTACTGGGTGGCGCACTAGTTGCTCCACTGACGCATGCAACCATAGAGCTCCCTGTCCACTTTTCACTTCTAGCATTCGCTATCCCCGTGGTAGGAGGCATGAAAAGTTATTCGGGAGCCTTCTATGCGAGTCTACTGATAGGATTTGTCGACAGGCTTGTAGCCTACTTTATACCCCAACTGGGCTTTGCGATAGATCTCATAGTCATGATAGTTGTCCTAGTGGTTAAACCAGAAGGATTATTCAAGAGGTGAGAAAATGGAGAAACTAAGGAACTACTTGTTGCCTAATAGGTTTCTTGGATACTTGTCCTTAACAATACTCCTTGCCATTCCATGGCTAGACAGGTCACTGGCTACAGGCATTCCCCTGACATTTGTATGGGCTCTACTTGCACTAAGCTACAACATAGTTTTGGGTTTCGCGGGAATCCCAAGCTTCGGGCACGCAGTTCCATTCGGTGTTGCTGCCTTTATTACGGCGGTGCTTCTCAAGCAGGGTGTCCCGTTCCTTCTATCTCTTATTCCCGCCGCACTTATTTCGGGAGCTGTTTATGTCGGCATGGGTCTTCCCGGCTACCGTGTTAGGGGACTGTACTATGGTATCTTAACGCTTGCTATTTCGGAAGCCATTAGAGCTACTATTGAGTACTCTGCCCAAACCACTGTTGCTGTGACGGTAGGTACGATACCTGAGATGGCTTCACTTGAAGGGCTGTACCTCTACCTCGCCCTCTTCACAATATTTCTTGCTCTATCACTTGTGACCGGGATGATAGACATCATTAGCACAAAGCGGAAACGCCAGAAAGTTCTCAAAACACTGATTGTCTTATTGCTCTTTATCTTCTTAGGTTATAGTGGGTACGTAATCTTTAGCTCCTCGGCAACATTCCTCCATGAAGTAGGTTCAGGTCTTCCTTATGTAAGAATCCTGCGATTTGTATATCCTCTTAACGTGTACCTAGTCTCTCTCCTTAGCCTCTACATATCATATCTGTTGATTAAGAGAATCATCACATCCCCTCTGGGAAGCACATTTATAGCAATAAGGGAGAATCCGGTAAGGGCATCTGTTATAGGCTACAACGTTTTTCTCCACCAGTTAATAGCTTTCTTTATTTCAGGCGTCTTTGCAGGGGTAGCCGGAAGCGTGTACGTCGCCTGCATACCTACAATCCAGCCAGACGTCTTCGCAACCGATAAGACCTTCATTGCCATGACTGGTGCTATACTGGGTGGTCTCGGCACATTCGTTGGACCAGCTATTGGCGGTATCCTTGCTGGCTTCCTTAGAGACTACCTTTCAACGATAACTCCAGCACTCATATCACTAGGCTTCCTTTCACTCCAACAACTGCAACTCTTCCCCAGCTTTATTCTAGGACTCCTCTACATAATAGTTGTCCTGGCATTACCATACGGTATCTACGGTACATGGTTGCTTAAAGGCTGGAAGCTCAAGAGAAAGATCGAAAGCATCTTCTAGGTTTCGGGAAATAGTTAACCGTTTTTATTTTATAGGATTTTTCCCAGAGTATTTTGATGGCTACGAAGCCTGAAATAAAAAAATATGCCAGGATAGTGAGCACGGGCATAGCCCTTGGAAAAACACTAGTAACTAACGATGACTATGAAAAGTTCTTTGGTCTTAAGCTTCCCGATGCATGGAGAAATGCACTAGAAAACCGCATAGGCATCAAACACCGATACGTCTCTGCGCCAGACCAGGCCCCCTCGGATCTAGCCGCAGAAGCCGCTAGAATGGCTCTTCAAAACGCCAACCTCACTATAGACGATATCGACCTTATCATATTCGCAACAGATACCCCAGACTTCCAGACCCCACCAACAGTTTGTGCAGTTCACCAGAAGCTAGGCGCAAAACTAAAAACAGGAGGCTTCGACATAAACGCGGCCTGTGCAGACAACACAATAGCCCTCATGCTTGCGGCACAGAACATCATGCTCAACGAAGACGTCAACTATGTCTTGGTAGTTTCACCTTACACGATGACCAAATTTATTGACCCACAAGACGTGACTGCCTCCATTTTCTCTGACGGAGCCGGAGCCGTCATCCTTGGCCCATCAAGTGAACCTGGCTACATTACTGGAAAAATAATCGCGGATGGTAGTTATACAGACTACTGGGGCATATACATAGGGGGTGCAAGACCAGTAAACGAGAACGTCGTAAAGGAGGGATGGCACAAGCTGAGGTACCTTAAAAGGTATCCACCCGACATAAACCTTCGCCACTGGCCTGGACTAGCACAAGAGGTACAGAAAAAGGCAAACTTAACAGCCAACGACATAAGCTACTACTTCGTAACACAGGTAAACAGAGAGATGATCCACCAGCTCATGAGGCTACTTGGACAGCCAATCGAGAAGGCTCCAACCATAATGGAGAAATATGGATACACTGGATCTGCCTGCGTATTCATGGCTCTACACGATACTCTAACACAGGGCAAGATTAAGAAGGGAGACTACATACAGTTCATCACTTCCGGAGTAGGCTTCGTCATGGCAAGCGCAATCTTCCGCTGGGTATAAAAGGCAAATATAGCCCAGAAATAGTAGTTAACCCTTTTTTTATTGAATAAGAAATTATTATTACAACTGTATGAAAACAAAAGAACGAGCTAAAAGTCTTTCCCTCCTTTTGATAGCACTAATAGCACTAGCGTTTGTACCAATAAACGTCAAGGCCCAGAACCCCAATGAAATCGTTATAGGCATCGTCACCGACAGGACAGGTGCACTAAGCTACTACGGCGACATGTCAATTAACGGCTTCATTCTTGGACTCATGTACGCGCTAGAGATACCAAGCTTCGAGACAGTTACGCCAAACCTAGAATGGAAACTTAACTGGCAAGGCAAAACAATACACATCATAGCGGCAACCAATGTTCCAGCCGGCCAGCAAATCCCAGACCCAGCCACAGCTACAAAAGCAGCCGAGGACTTGATACAAAACAAGGGAGCCGAGATACTCGTAGGCTGTTCAGACAGCCCGTCAGCTATCGCCCTTACACAGATAGCCCAAAAATACAAGGTCGTATTCCTGGTTGTCCCAGCCGCTGACCACGAGATAACCAAGACCTACCTAAACAGGTACGTTTTCCAGATTTCAAGTACAACTTGGCACGACGCAATTGCAGGTGGAACATTTGCCACCACCCTCGGCAAAACAGTTGCATTCATAGCACCGAGCAACTCCTGGGGACGCTCTACTGTCGATGCCTGGTCAACAATCATTCAACAGAAAGGAGGAAGCGTTGTCGCCGCAATATATGCCCCCGTAACAACCACTGACTTTACGCCCTACATCCAGTCTCTCCTGGCCTCAAAGGCAGAGGTATTCATTCCCGTATGGAGTGGAGCAACAGCTCTAACACTCTACCAACAGATAAACGCTTCAGGAGTTTACCAAAAGATGAAAGTCACCTCAGGCATACCAGACCTAGCAACCCTGAACCTATTAAAAATGGGCCTATACCTGCCCAACTACAAGGGAATGATGAAGTATGCTTGGAACCTACCACAGAATAACCCAGTCAACGACTGGCTTGTCTCAAAGTATGTTGAACTCTACAAGAAAAAAGCACTTCCAACGATGGGCTCAGTCCTCATAGCCTTCCCCTTGCCAGACCTTTTTGTCGGCGAGGGATTCGTGGCTGGCCATGCGCTTGGACTAGCATTAAAGAAGACCGGCGGCTCAACAGACTCTGAAAAACTAATCAACGCGCTTGAAGGCCTCACATTTACATCTGTGAAGGGAGACATAAAGATAAGAAAAGAAGACCACAGAACAGTACAGGACATGTATATTGCACAAATAGTGTGGGATACAACCTCTCTTGCCAAATACTATACCGAGCAGGATCTACCAGACCTCTACAAGCCCCTCCTCAAAATTGGAATGTTTGCTCCACAATACATAGACACAGTTAAAAGCGTTACACCCCCAGTAGAGGTCAACCTGTATCCGCCACAACAACCAGCACAACAACAGCCAACACAGCCCACGAAACCCGCTCAGCCACAACAGCCTGCACAAGACTTTACTCTGTACATTGTCCTGGCTATAATTGTATTAGTGATAGTGTTAGCTACAGTTTTACTGCTTAGGAGAAAGCCCAAAAAATAAATTTCTTTTTTTGTGTTTTCCCGGGCGCCTTTTCATCCAGCCCACATACGGGGCAGTCGAGGCGCGATCCTACCGGATCAATATATAAATGTGCAGACAGACATATAAATTTCATGCCGCCCCTTTCTCCCATAGATTTGCGTAACTTTATTATCCCTGCATCACACATTCCTTTTTTGTGGAGAGGTTGTTTGTTTATTTGAGGCTTGCCGAGTGGGAAAAGAGGATAATTGAGGACGTTCTAGGCGGAAAAATCGAGATTCTCTACTGGAGCGGTGCCGACTTTTCTGGCCTAGAAGACTCGTCCATAGCTATGGCTGTTACCTTGCCAAGGGAGGCAATCGAGAGAGCGGGAAAACTTAAGTTTGTCCAGGTTCCCGCGGCTGGCGCAGACAACTTAGACCTAGAGGCCCTGTTCGATAGAAACGTCATGGTTGCCACGGCCAAGGGCTGTAACGCCAGGGCAGTAGCAGAGCACGCCTTCGCACTCATGCTTTCACTTGCCAAGAAAATTGTAGAGCAGGATTACGAGGTAAAGAACGGCAAGTGGAGAAGCTACACAGAGGAAAACTTCTTACTAGACCTTGAAGGCTCAACACTAACCATCGTTGGATACGGCAATATCGGCAGAGAGATAGCGAGGATAGCAAAGGCATTCAACATGAAAGTAGTAGCTGTCAAGAAGAACCCAGAAAGAGACGAGTACTGCGACGAATGCTACGGACAAGACAAGCTCAAAGAGGCTCTCTCCCAGGCAGACTATGCAGTAATAGCTCTCCCGCTGACACGAGAGACGAGAGGCCTCATAGGAGAAGAAGAACTAAAGTCAATGAAGAAAACAGCCTATATCATAAACATAGGCCGGGGCCCCGTTATAGACGAACACGCATTATACAAAGCCCTGACACAAGGCTGGATAGCCGGGGCAGGCATAGACGTATGGTGGACCTATCCGCCAAGCCAAGGCTACCCCTCAAGTATAGGTGTCCACAGGCTCCCAAATGTTATAGCTACGCCCCACAAGGCAGGATGGACAAAGAAATCCAGGGAGAAATGCCTCAGGTTCGCTGCAGAAAACATAGCAAGATACCTTAGAGGAGAAAAACCTCTAAACGTATTGACCAAATCAAGAGAGTATTAAATAAAGTTTCGCTAAATATATTTATCGGCAATTTTAGGGGCTCTTTTATAAGCATTACTGATATGCATATTCTAATGGTAAGTTTTACACATATTCAAAGATGTTCTTGACACTTTTTTCAAAATTCTTACCTTTGTTTTGCAATTTTCTGCGAAGATATTTGGCAAAGACATATATAGCCTACATATCGCTGTACTACATCCCCCAAGGGGGAGAACACATGACACAACAAGCAGGAAAATCTAAGTTTAGCGTACAGTTCATCGCCGCAGTTATTGTTACACTTATAGTTGGAATGGCCATTGGCTTCGCCGCCTCGGGATTCTTCGCTGGTCCCCAGCAAGGACAGCCCCAGCAACCCGCTGGAGGACAACCCTCGGCATCTAAAAAAGTTATACAGATAGGCTTCACTCTCCCACTCACTGGCTCTCTTTCATCTATAGGTAAAATCTGGGAAAAAGTTGCACAGATGGCTATAGAGGACTTGAACAAGGAGGTGCAGGCCTACGGCTTCAATGTCGAGTTTAAGGCTGTTATATTGGATGATGGCACATCTGTTGACAAGGCCGTATCAAATGTCCAGACGCTTGCACAGCAAGGAATAAAGGTGGTCATCGGGCCAGCTGCAAGCTCTCAGGTCAAAGCAGTAAAAAGCTTTGCAGACAGCAACCAGATAGTAATAATTTCTCCATCCTCGACCGCGCCAACACTCGCGATACCCAACGATTTTATATTCAGGACCGTCGGTTCTGACGCTGGCCAAGCAAAAGTCCTCGCAACCCTTGCTTTCCAGGAGGGTGCAAGAAAAGTAATAGTCTTCCACAGGAACGACGAGTATGGAAACGCGTTTGCCGACTTCTTTTCAAAGGCATTTACGCAATTTGGCGGGAAAGTTGTCGACATGCCTTATCAGCCAGACCTTTCTGACTATGCGGCGGACGTTAACAGCCTTGCGAGCAAGGTTCAGACTGAGCAAGCCGATGCTGTTGTATTAATCTCATTCGACACGGACGGCGGAAACATACTTTCCCACGCTGCAGAGTCGTCTATTCTCTCTAGTGTTAGATGGTTCCTTTCGGAGGGCCCGCATGGAGCAGCAGAGCTTAAGACACCTGCCGTTGGAGCTTTTGCTGCAAAGGTTAAGCTTCTGGGAACACGTCCGCTTTTTGTAGCGAATCCTCTCTATGAAGAGTTCAAACAGAAACTTAAGGAGAAGTATGGGGTAGATGCCACAGTCTTCTGTGACAACTTGTACGACGCAGTCCAGGTTGCGGGCTGGGCAATCCTTAGGGCTGGAAGCAACGACGGCAATGCAATTAGGAACGCCCTGGTGGAAGTTGCAAAGCACTACTACGGTGTAAGTGGCTGGACGATCTTTGACAGCGCTGGTGACAAGGCAAACCAGGACTACGGCGTATGGGCCATAGTAAAGACTGGCGCTGGCTACGACTTCAAAGACGTCGGCTTCTACCAGAATGGACAAATAATATTCACCGAGAAACCATACCCATAGGGTGAAGCAACAATATATGCTACCACTTGACCAAAACACAATAATAAATTTTCTTTTTTACTCTTTCTTCTATCTACTCTTTGCCGTACCCCTTACCCTTAGCTATCGAACGACGCGGGTCATGAACTTTGCCCACGCCAATTTTATAACCTACGGAGCCTATGTAGCCGTATTTCTTAATGGCTTGCTTGGCAACCAGAGCCTTCTCTTATCGTGCCTACTGGCGTTCCTCGTTTCTGGGACGCTTGCTGTTGCTAGTCACATTTTTGTCTTTAAACCCCTTAGTGATAGAGGAGCTTCAATGTCTCTCATAATGATAGCGTCGATGGGTCTCTGGATAATGTACAACTATGTCCTCTACATGTTGGCTGACATAGCACACGCACTTAGCGGGGTCAACTTTGTCTCGTATGGGAGAATACTCTATAATGACGTACCAGAAATCACGATAGGGGGCCTAAGGTTGTCTGGCGGCTTCATTGCGGTTCTTGTGGCAGCTGTCGGCATGGTTGTATTTCTCTACTTTTTCCTGAATAAAACCTCGCTGGGAAAAGCGATGCGCGCCGTTGCAGACAACCCGGTCTTGGCCGAGATTTCTGGGATACCCAGGAACAAGGTAATAACTGTTACATGGCTGATAACGGGCGGCATAGTCGGGATAGGTGGAGCAATTTGGACAAGTTTCTCGGGAACAGTCACGCCTACAACCGGCGACGCTATGATTCTACAAGTCTTCACCGTTGCATTTATCGGGGGGCTGGTCTCATTGGTTAAGACAGGCATTGGAGCATTCGTGATTGCCCTCATAGAGAATGTCGGCATTAGTTTCCTGAATGCTTGGTTCGGTGTCCCAACTAGCTTTAGAACCTTCTTGACATTTGTAACATTGCTTGTTATCTTGATTGCTTTTCCACCTCTTGGCGCAGCTGGTGGTTTACCATTCAGGTATAGGAGAAAAAGGGGGTGAAGCCAGATGATAGATGTGGTTGGTTTCCTGATAAGCTGGCTTACGTTCTTAGGGATATATGGTATACTCGCTGTAAGCCTGAACTTCGAGTCTGGCACTAGCGGTGTGACAAACTTTGGAAAGGTGTTTTTCTATGGCCTCGGAGCCTATATCGGTGCAGCTTTGACGGTTTACCTTTTCCTTTTGCTTAGCGGTGTAGATACATCTAAAGTTTCACCCTTTGATATCGAGGGAATTGTGCTTCTAGGCGAACTAGCTACGAAGAATCCTATTCTCGATATAGGACTACTGGTAGCATCATTGGTTTTAGCTTTTCTGGTAGCCGGCATAGTAGGGTATCTCCTTAGCTATCCAATTATAAGGGTTGGACCGGCATTTGTAGGCTTCACATTACTTAGTACAGGCGAGCTTTTCAGGATCTTTGTCCAACACTATGAGCCACTAGGAGGAAGCAAGGGCATAATGTCTATTCCGCACCCATTTGCCTGGGTACCTAATCCAACGCTGAGGGCATTGCTCTACCTATTTATCGTATTGGCTCTTCTAGCACTTACTTACTTTGTATTTCGCCGTCTCTACAATTCGCCACTCGGGCGAACACTAAGGGCAGTAAGAGATGACGAGATAGCTGCACTGTGCCTAGGCAAACACGTACCAAGGCTTAAGGCAATGGTTCTCTTTATTGGGTCGGGTTTCGCTGGTATGGCCGGTGTACTCTTAGCCTTTTACTATAGCTCAATTAATCCAGACATATTTGTTCCTGCAGTTACATTCAATGTTTGGGCAATGATAATTCTTGGAGGTATGGGCAACCTTGAAGGTTCGCTTCTAGGTGCCGCTATCTTTACTCTCTTTGACAGGCTCCTCGCCTTTGTGACGCCACAGCTCGGCATAACAATTATCTCACCCGACTATATCAGAGGATTCCTGGTAGGCTTCTTGATCGTTGTTGTCCTCCTTTTCCGTCCTCAGGGAATCCTGAAGGAGGGAAAGATAGAGACACCTGCATGGAAGGTATATGAAGAAGAGGTAAAGGGTGAGAAAAGTGGCTAACATCCTAGAGGTAGACAATGTAACTAAGACTTTTGGAGGGATCGTAGCTTTGCAAGATGTAAGTATAAGCGTGCCAGAGAGAGGCGTTGTCGGCCTTATAGGCCCCAACGGCAGTGGAAAGACGACACTCTTCAACGTGGTCTCTGGCTTCTATGTGCCTGACAAGGGGGAGGTCTGGTACCACAATGGAGGCAACAGCGAGAGGATAGACGGCCTAAACCCCAACGAGGTGTTTGCAAAGGGCATAGTGAGGACCTTCCAGATACCACGCTTGTTCAAGTCCCTAACAGTCCTCGAAAACCTCCTGTTGACCCCCTTCGGCCAGAAAGGCGAGCATCCATTGAAAGCTATCAACCCTGAGACTTGGCAGGAAGAAGAGAAAGCGCTTGCAAAAAAGGCCATCGAACTACTAAATAGGTTTGGCCTCCTAGAATATGCAAACGTAAGGGTTTCAGAGCTGAGCGGGGCACACATGAAGCTCATAGAAACCATTAGGGGCCTTATGACGCCTGCAAGAGTATTCTTGCTAGACGAGCCGGCAGCCGGCGTAGAGGCCACAGCGGCACACAACCTGTTTAGGCTTGTGAGGGAGCTTAATGCTAACGGCTACACATTCCTAATAGTGGAGCATAGAATAGAGGTGATGATGCAGTACGTGGACTACGTCTATGTCCTCCACAACGGCCAGCTATTGGCAGAGGGGAAGCCGGACGAAGTTGTGTCAGATAAGAGGGTTATCGAGGCGTATTTAGGTGATGCCAATGCTTAAAATAAGCGAACTATACTCTGGATACGGCAAAATGAGGGTTATCCAGGGGGTAAGCCTCGAGCTTTCAAAGGGAGAAATACTGGCTATCCTTGGCCCAAACGGTGCAGGGAAAACCACGCTCCTAAACTCGGTTTTTGGGATAGCGACCATACATAGTGGAGATATCTATCTCGACGGCACAAAGATAACTGGCAAAAAGCCATCAGAAATAGTCAAGCTAGGGGTAAGCTACTCTCCACAGCTAGACAACGTTTTCCCAAACCTCACCGTAGAGGAAAACCTCTACGTCGGCGCCTTTATAAGGGGCAGAGACCCAAAAATCAAGGAAGACATCGAGAACATCTTCGAGCTCTTCCCCGAGATAAAGAGGAGAAGACACCAAAAAGCAAAGACACTGAGCGGCGGAGAGAGGCAGATGCTTGCAGTGGCCCGCGCACTCATGACGAACCCCAAGGTCTTACTACTAGACGAGCCTACAGCCGGTCTTTCGCCAAAAGCCGGGATAACTCTTATGCGAAAGGTCAGAGAAATAAAGGAAACAATGAACATAGCCGTTCTAGTCGTGGAGCAAAACGTTGCGAGAGCCCTCGAGGTAGCAGACAAAGCCTCTGTCCTTGTGGGCGGGAGAATACTCAGAGAAGGCTCAGCCGAAGAATTTAGGCACATAGAGATAGAGAAGCTCTTCTTTGGAAAATAATTTTTTCCTTAATCTTCCTAACTTTATAATAGCAAGTCATTTATGCGTTTTGTTATAGGTAAGTCTGGCGAGACAGATGGACTCGCTGTCACTTCTAGGTCTTATAGCTTTGGGGCTTTGCTCGGGAGGCGTTACAGGGCTGATAGGATCAAGCGGCGTCCTAATCGTCGTTCCAGCGCTAACGCTCTTGTTTGGTCTTCCAATTCACACAGCTATTGGGACGAGCCTCGCAGTAGACGTGATAGCCTCTATAATCGTGTCAATTGTTTACTATAGGATGGGAAATGTAGAGCTAAGATCAGGCCTGGGGCTTGCACTTGGCGCAGTGGTTGGGGCACAGGTGGGAAGCAGGATTGCTAAATACATACCAAGCGCAAATTTAGGCAGGGGCTTTGGCATCTTTTTAGTCATCATTGGTGCAGGAAGACTAAGCGGAAAAGGACTAATCGGGCTACTAAGCTCCCAGCACTCCCCTCAAAGCATGGACACCAAGAATGTTTCGGGCCAAAATAATAGCATAAAGGTCGGGCCTATACAGGTCGCGGTCTCACTTGTTTTGGGTTTCCTCTTAGGGATAATCAGCGGCATCTTCGGCGCAGGAGGCGGTATAATGTTTCTTCTAACGCTCATAGTTCTCCTTAAGTATCCGCTACACAAGGCAGTCGGAACCTCCACATTGATGATGACTCTGACTGCTCTATCAGGAGCTATTGGCTATGCCCTCAACGGATATGTGTCGCCATTAGCCTTCATCTTGGTAGGTGCAGGAAGTATTGTGGGTGGGAGGATAGGCGCAGTATATGCAAACAAGGTTCCCGAAGCCTCCCTCTCAAAGATAATAGGAATAGTATTCATAGCCCTAGGGATAATAATGATTGCAGAACAACTACTATAAAAAGAGTCGGGCTGCCATTTTCGTAAATGCTCGTTTCCTTTACTATAACCATCGATGTTTTTGCAGAAGCTTTTTATTTCCTCAGAAGAAAATAGAATCAAATAGTATGAAGGTTAGGATGGGCAAGAGGGGCGTCATAGTTGTCCCCAAGGCTGTTAGAGAGAGACTTGGGCTCAAGGAGGGCATGGTTCTCGAGCTAGAGGTTAAAGGTGATGAACTTGTTTTGAGGGCGAGAGACTTATGGGCTGAGCTTAGGGCGAGGGGTGAGGGCCCAAAGTTTGATGTTGACATGTTTGAGAGGGAGCTAGATGAGAATGAAGAGAAATGGCTGGAAAGACGCACTGAAAATGCTTGGTTATAGAAACATTTGCTATATGAGCTATTTTAACGTGGAATATCACGCTGGCAACACATTCGTATTGTTTCAAGGTATAGGTACTAAAGAACCTACTTGGTAGTTCTTATTTTTTTGGATATAGGCAAATTTGCACAAGAAAATGGATTTTTTCTAAAGGTTTAATATCTAAAAAGTTTATATGATTGTAAAAATAATTTATAGTGAGATTCATGAGTTTGCGAGAGAAAATACTAAAAAATGGGTTATACTCGAGTCTTCTACTCGGGATAAATAATCAGACTAAGACAACTCTCCACGATATGTCTCATATGGTCAATTTAAGTAAGGATGAAATTGTTCATGCCTGTATGTATTCCCTTCTGCAGAACTCTGAGTTAGCCCGAATATTTCGCGAGAGGGGGCTTGAACCTGGATACGTTAGAGGTATTTTGGAAAACATATTAGATGAGATGTTTAAAGGAGACTTCAGCGAAGAACATACAGTTAGAATCGCCAGGTTGACTTTTGATCTAATAAAGATAGGCATCCCGCCTAGGATGCTTATCATGCTTATGTTCATTCTTTCTCAAGAAATTGTAAGGCATAGCCATTCAAATTCCAATCAGGTAAAGGCAATCATACAAGCATGTGGATGGTTGCTGTCAAACATGATGGAGAGTTACTTTACGATAGATGAAGAGGTTTTCGCGAACAGCCTAGGTATCACTAGTGGAAGTTATGATCGTCTATTGAAGCTTACAGCTGAGAAAATTTACAGGAATATAGACAAAGAACTGGCTTAGACGTGGCCTTGACAGGCTAAATAGCTAATAGGTTAGCTTCCCCTTTCCAAGCACTGTTTCAAATCGTAGGAAAGTTTGTGAAGTAGCTGGATTAGTTAATAGTAAAACATAGTTTACCTCTAGAGTTATATTCAATCATTACGGTTGGATGTTGTGGCGCATGAGGAATCTCTAAGAACCATTCTAGTTTCTGGCTGTGAAGAGTTCTCTTCTCTTGGGTATAACAGAAGACGTTAAGAAAAACTTAAAGGAAATATACAAAGCAATTTCTGCAAGGAAAGAAGAAATAGTGAGGACAGCACTAGACTCGATATCAAAAAACAATGATTTGTCAGAAGCCTTGAAAAAGGCCGGGCTAGACGAGACAAGATCCAAGAGGCTTTTTGAATATTGGTTCACAACTATTTTCCAGAGTGATTACGGCGAGCGT
Source organism: Thermofilum sp. (assembly GCF_038871435.1). Taxonomy (NCBI): domain Archaea; kingdom Thermoproteati; phylum Thermoproteota; class Thermoprotei; order Thermofilales; family Thermofilaceae; genus Thermofilum; species Thermofilum sp. The sequence goes on along the minus strand of NZ_JAVZIC010000004.1, from coordinate 128,195 downwards.
CACTGCCTAGATGTCGCTAGGATTGGCCTATTGCTTGTTAGGGGAGGTTTCCCCTTGCACTCTCTATCTCCCTTGGTCTCTGTTTTTCTATCTGAGACTCTGAAGACAAGCGACGGTGAACCGAGCCATATAGTTATGCTTGCAAAGGTCTTTGGGTGGAATCTCGCCGTCATGATTCTCAGCTACGAAATAATAAGGCAGAGAGTTTTCAAGAAAGCCACAGGGATCAGTGAAGAGGTCTATAACAGGCTAGTCGACATATACACCAGGACATTCTTAAACGAATTGGCCAAGGAGCTAAAAGTATGGTGGTTTATGTGAGTGTTGAGGAGGTTAGGCGTGTTGTTGAAGGCGTGGCTAGGGTTGGTGGTGTTGAGGGTTTTGTTGTTTCGAGTAGTGATGGTTTGCCGTTGTTTAGTAGTCTGGCTGACAAGGAGCTGGAGGAGAAGGTTGTAGCGCTGACAGCTGTGTTGAGCGAGGTGGGCAACAGGGCTAGCACGGAGCTGGGAAAGGGTGAGGCAGAATGGATCACGGTCAACGCCCCAGACGGCTCGGGAATAATATACACCAAGCTAGGCCAAATAGGATACCTAGCAGTACTATTCAACAAAGACACACGTCTAGGAGTACTACTATACACACTAAGAGACATAAAGAAAAAACTAGAGACAGCCTAGAAAGGGCTAGCCTTCTTCTTGTGAGGTTATCCTTCTTGTTTCTGCCACTTTGCCGTCTACAAGCTCGATCAAAGTGGAGTTTGGAGGCTCCTCTATCTCGACGTGTGTAATTAGGAAGACTTGGTCGAATACACGGGTCAGCTCGTTGGCGAGGAGTTTAACTATTTGTTGGCGTCTCTCCTGGTCAGAGGAGCCGAGCGGCTCGTCTAGGAACAAGAACCGGGGGTAGGTTCCCTTCGCTGAGGGTAGAAGAGCCAGCGTAAATGCGATTCTCATTGCGAGAAGCATCTGGTCATTGGTGCCGCCGCTGTATATGTCGCGGCGCATCCACCTGCCTGCCTCCGCGTCGTAGACCTCTATGTCGTAGTTGTCTGGGTTTATCTTTACTGCCTTGTATCTTCCTCCAGTCACGTATGAAACGATCCAGTTCATGTTTTGCTCTACGCTTGGCGCAAACATGCTCCTCCTCTTCGAGGATATGTCCCTCAAAACTTGTATGGCTTTTTCACGGGCCTCGACCTCTATCTTAAGGTTTTTGACATCTTTTTCGAGCCTGTCTAGGTCTTCCTTTATTTTTGGAAGCTCTTTCAGCTGTTCCTCTGCTTGTCTAATATATTGTTCAAGCCTGTTTTTCTCGGCTTTTTTGCTTGCAACTTCACGTGTCTTAGATTCGTATTCTCGATGGTAGACATGCAAGAGTGCTTCCACGTCTTCGACATCGTTCTCGCTTACGGGCATCAAGAGACCCTCTATCTCGAATGGTGGTTGCGGGACGTGAATAGATGCATATTGTTCTTCGACTGCTTTGAGTTGTTCGCGTATGTTTGCTATGTCTTTGTTCCTAGCGTTTTCGTTTATAGAAAGGTCTTCTAGAGTTTTCTTGAGATTATGTATGTTTTGGTCTGTTTTTGATGTCTCAGACAATATTTGTTGATAGTGTTTTCTCACTTCTTCGGTTTTTTCCTGGAGCTTTTCTACCTCTTCCTGTAGCCTAGCAACATATTGTTCGAGGCCCACTGCGTCTTCAAGTTTAGCCACGCTTTTGAGCTGGCCGAGGATCTGTTTCTGCTTTTCCTCTAATTCAGCCTTTCTCTTTAGTAGTTTCTCGTATTCTTCTCTTTCTCTTTCTAAAAGCCTGAGTTCACCTTCCATGGCGCTTCTCTGGCTCAGAAGCTTTGATTTTTTGTCCTGCAGGTATAGTAAAGCCTTTTGCTTGTTTTGTTGGCCAACGAATAGAGGTACCAAGCTTGAAAAAAGTATGGCCAGGCCGGCTGGCAAACTGAATATAGATAAGAAGAGTCCCAGAAGAGCTATCCCGATTGAGGCATAAATGTATAAGGGTGGTATCCTTACTTTTCGTATTTTTTCCTCGGTGTTCTTCAGCTCTTCGCTTATTTGAACTATTTCTGTGTTTACTTTTTCGATCGTTTTAAGCTTCTCGGAAATAATCGAGATCTCATCTTCAAGGTTCTCTAGTTCCCTTTTCGACTCTTCAAGAGTATTCCACAATTCGCTTATCTTGGCTAGTAGGCTCTGCCCATTTTCATACTCTTTTTCTGTCTGGGTAAGTTCTTTTTCGAGCACTTCTTTTTCTTGCTGGAGCTGCTTAAGCTTTTCTTCTGCTTCTGCAAGCCCCTGCTTTGCTAATTCAATTTTCTTCCTTGTCTCCGAGAGTTCTTCTTCATTTCTTTTCAGGTTCTCTTCTAGGTATTTTTTCTTCTCGAGCAGACTTTTCCTTTCACGAAGCTTTTTGTATAGGTCTTCGAGATATTTTACCGTCTCGCTTAGCCTCTTCTCTTCTTCTTCAAGGCTGGGTAAAATCTGCTCAATAGCTTGGAGCTCTTCCCTATGCTTTTTCAGTTCCTCTTCTAGGCTCATCAGTGTCCTTAAATAATCTTCTAGAGCCTTCTTTTCTGTCTCTTTTTTCTCGAGTTCAGCTTTTTTTGTTCTTTTTTCTTCTTGAAGTGTCTCGATCGCCTTGTTGTAGCTTTCAAGCCCCATGAACATGTTTATGATTTTTTCTCTGTCGGTTTTCCCTAGACGTATAAGCCTCTCGAGGTCCTTCTGGGCTATAACGTTGGAGGCAATCATTTCCCTCCAATCTACACGGATGAGCTTGACTATCTCTTCGTTGACTTTCTGCGTTCCCGACGCCAATAGCCTTTCGTTGCCGCTTGTTACGTCGAAGAGTTTTGCGTCAACTTGCCTAGCGTTTTCTCCCACTTTCTCTATAATCCTCTCAACCCTAAACTTTCTACCCTCGACCTCGAATGTTACTTCTACTTTTGCACGGTTCGAGGCATGGTTTACCACGTCGAGTAGCTTGGCTTGGCGGTCTCCGCGGATCTCCCTAAGGATGTTGAAGTCGCCGTAGATCCCAAAGAGGATAGCCTCAAGTATTGTTGATTTTCCGGCCTCGTTTCTGCCCCTAATTATGGTTAGGCCTTTTGGGAAGTAGAGGGGATCCTTGAAGTTCAGTCTACGGAAATTGTTTGCCTTTAAACTTATTATTGTCACCATGCCCCGCTCTCCTCTAGAACCTTTCTACCAATTTCAAGCGCCAAGTTGAAGACTTCCCTTTCTTCGCCCTCCGCCTTAGAAAGTAGCTCCCTTACTGCTTCCTCAAAGGCCTCTATCGGGCTCTTCACCTCGTTGCCCATGCTGACTATTTTCTGCATGGTGCACTTGAGGTCAATATCATCAATTGTGGCGGCGAAGAACCTTTCCTCGAGTTCTCTAAGCAGTGCCGCCCTGTTGTACCTAGACACCTTGTTTAAGGGAAGCGTTCCGTCAACGACGAGTCGAAGCAAAAGGTCTTTGTTGGGTGCCGGTAGCCTGGACACGATTTCTCTCAACGGGTCCTCCGTTTCTTCGCTCAGCGTTACCTTTACAGTCTTCATTGGCCTCGTTGGCACTGGGACAAACTCTGCCCTTGGCAGAGAGTCATGGCCTAGCTCTACATATAGGAAGCCCTTTGCCTCGTCTCCCTCTTCTTGGAAGCTTCTCCTCTCTGTGCTTCCAGGATAAGCTACAAGGGTCTTTCCCCTGAGTGGAAGGGTCATGCTTGTATGCACGTGTCCAAGAGCAACGTAGCGGTAGTTTTCTGGGATGTCTTCCCATGAAACCTTGGGGGCCCTCCAGCTCGGCGGTACACTTATCCCGCTAAAGTTGTAGTGAAGCATGGCTATCGCGACGTCGCCCTCATCTGGAAGCTTTACATTGTTCTTTTTCAGCGGGTTCTCGTCTAGCCCAACAGTGTGGTCATAGCTCAGGCCTGTTATAGCTACGTCTAAACCCTCAATGTAGAGGTGCTCGACCTCGACCTCGCTGGTCTTCGAGAAGAACCTCGCATAGCCGGCGGCCTCTATTTCCTGTAGTGGAGACATTCCCTCCTCCAGGCTCCTCGGCATGTCATGGTTGCCAGCAATCATGAAGACCCTGATGCCCTCGCTGGACAGCCTCCTGAATAGCCTTATGACCTGCGTCCTTATCGGGTTTCTCGGATTGACAGAGTCGAAGAGGTCTCCCGAAACCAGAACAATGTGGGCCTTTCTCTCTAGGGCAAACTCTACAACTCTGCGGAAAGAGTTGAAGAAGTCCTGTCTACGCTCAAACCTCTTAGCGCCGAGGAAGCTGAACTTTGGGTCCAAGTGATTGTCAGCCGTGTGGACGACCCTAATCATGTCCTAGACCTCTGAGAACAGGTCTTCACTCCTACCCCTACTAATCTTTAACCCTATCTCGCTCCTAGCCTTCCTCAGCTCCTCTACGAGGTCTATGTCTGCGCCGCCCTCCCTGGTTCGCCTATGCCTAACCTTGACAATTACGGGAACACGTGTAAGCTCACCCACAATAACAGCCTCTCCAACATTGAGCCCGGGCAGGTCCTTCATGAGCTCTGCCCCAAGCCTCTCGCTTGCCTCTGCGACAGCCTTCTGGTCCGCTGGGTTTGTTATCCTCAGTATTATCTGGCTGTTGCACTGGCTCAGGGCGTCCGCGTCTATCTTGCTGGGCCTCTGGGTGACCAGTATCAAGAATACCCCGAACTTTCTGCCCTCGGCGGCAATCATCCTGATGACGTCCGAAGACATGGTTGAACGGTTAAGGGACTTGTTTGGAATAAACCTGTGTGCCTCCTCTACTACTATGAAGACTGGGTACCTGAATTCGCCCGAATACCTGAGGCGGTATATTTCTTCTAGGACCCAGCTCACTATGTAGTCCTGGCTAGCGTCGTTGAGGCCCGAGAGGTCTATAACGCTTATGTGCCCCGGCTTCAGGATCTCGTCCCTGACAGACGTCGTAACGCTCCCAAACACCTTGAACTTTTTTAGCCTAACTAGTCGGCTATAGGCAGCCTCAGCGCTTGCTGCTTTCTTGGCCTTTTCGGTCTTCATGAGTCTCTGTAGCTCTTCTAATAAATCGTCCAATGTATAGCTATTAGAGGTTTTTCTCAGCTCCCCAACAGCGCTCCTAATGACGCTCCTAATGTTGCTCCACTTCTCAGGTATCCCGGCGATCCTTGCAATATCTTCGGGCTCTAGGTCTGCAAACTTCACCGTGAGCTCGTGGACGTTGTCTAGCTGGCTGGGGTCATATCTACCAGTACTGTTAGGATTCCTAAAAACCAGAACCCTGTCTGAAGCCTCGTGCCTCCTCATCTCCCTGTCCCTGCTAAGGAAAACATAGTCAGCATGCGGGTCAATCACGACGGCAGTCGCCCCGAGCCTCAGCAGTTCCTCAAGAATAACTCCCACCGTATATGACTTGCCAGCTCCAGTCTGGGCTATGACGGCTACGTGTCTCCTGAACCCGTTCACTGAGAGATACACGTCTACACTTGTCCTACTTACAAGGCTTCCAATGTGTATCCCCTCTTCCGACGGATAAGAGAAAAACTCCCTCACAAACCCGTCTGGCGCGAGATAGACTGGGTTCCCCGGGAAAAACGCCCGTCTAGGCACGAGAACCGTTTTCCTCCCATTTTCCTCCGCGATAAACCCAAGGCTCCTGGCAACACATAGAAGGTTAGAGTCGTCTATCCCTGCCTGGTAAATCCTCTCCAGGCTTTCGAAGTCCAGCTTGCTAGTATATGCGGTGCTCCTACTAACTACACCAACAACCTGGCACAATACGTCTACTTCCCTCTCCTCCCCATTAACGAGCTCCCGGGACTTGACAAGGACATACTCGTACTTCGCTGGATACACATCCTTGCTCGTTACAAATATGAAAGTCTCAGGCGTAGACTCCTCGACAATCCTCCCAACCTGCTTTAACTCAGCCATGCCTGGTTCCCTCGGGAAAAATCCACCTTATCTCTTAAAGGATAACCCATTCTCTTGGTAGCCTCTTTTTCCACAATATTACCCCACATTATAGTCCTTATTAAGCTTCCACCAAGATAAAACCGAAAGTATCCAAAAAAGGCGAGCTTGTTCTATGAAATCTAAAATGGAAACAAAGAAGAAAGGGCTAGAAAAACTACGTGACGTTTTGGAGGCTATAAGTATCGAAAGAATTGTGAAACATGTAAGGGAAGACAGAGAGCCGTTAAGAAACAAACTATACTTGACAGCTAGAAGAACTACTCCGAGCATGAATACTTACTGGAAAGTCGATGCCATTTTGGTTAGGGATAGAAGAATCTTCTATCGCTACGTGAATGCATCACCAGTGTTTTAAGCTCCTGCATAATCAGCCTGTGGTACATCTCCATCGTGTCATGTGTAGTCCTAACCCTCTTGTCTGCCTCGAGCAACAGTACATTGTAGCTTCTTGGACCAGCATAGAGGCCAGCTATGCTCTTCAGGCCTTTCAGCATCTCCTCTGGGATAGCCTCTAGGAAATGAGACTCGCCACGCGTGGGATACTTTCCCTTTAGTGCAACATCGACTCTGATAGGGTCGTCTCCCTGCTCTAGAACAACATATGTAACAGCTATAGGCGGGTAACTCTTTAACGCCTCTATCATCCTCGAAGCCTTCTCTTGAAAAGAATCTCCCAACTTGTCCCTGGTTGCAGGGAAAACCCTCTCCAAGAGGCCTAGGAGCTTCTCGTGGGAATCAGAGAGAACGAGCTCAAAGACCCTAGCGGAAACCTTCTCGATGCTCAACTGCAAAGGCAGGCTCAGCCCTCTGCCAAGACCAGCAGAAAAAATAATCTTGCTGTCTGGAGCCCCACTGGTAGCGTTCCTAAACAACTCGTATACTTCCATCGAGACCCCAGACTTCAGCAAGTGCCTCAAGCCCTCCAGCGCTTCGCGGGGACGCCGCTTGATCTCCCCGAACAGGCCGAGAACAGTCTCCCGAACAGAAGGCTCAAGGCTTGCCACTAATTCTCGGAGCTTAAGCATCAAGAGCTCCTCCTTGAGCACTGTGGACCTCGAATCCTTACTTACACCAACTACCGCTACATTCCTCTTTAAAGCCTCCCTTAAAAAACCCGCATAAGTCTCGATATACTCAAACATGAAGTCCTCGTAGCCATCAATATTTATCTCGCGCAGTACATGCGTCATCCTCGCATAGAGAGAGCCATCAATAAGCACGGTCTCCGCCCCTCTCTCGACAGCCTCCAGCCCAGCAAGGTGCTCGAGGTGCTCCCGCATGAGCCTTTTCAGCTCCTCTTGGTCCCGGATATCCCTGGGGAAAAACGCGTCCAGTCTCAGCTTCCTAACCTCGTTGCCACCCACACTCAGAGCGATTGCCCTAGAAATAAGAATAGAGCCGCCCCCAACAACATCTATATCGTCACAGCTACTATCAACCCCATAAACCCGTCCGTCAACCTTGTCCTGAGACAAGTCGCTCAACCAGACCCTCCTAAGAAGCTCGCCGTAATAGTTCCTGAGGTCGCCTTCCCCACCAATCACACGTGCAAGTTCTTCCCTCTTCCTCCTGACCTCCTCTACAAGCAAATCAGCAAATCTTGGCACAGATATTTTAACATCCACGCGGAAATAAATATTGCCAAGAAACAACAATGAAAGTTAATTCGTCTAATGCATCAACCTTAGACCTAGATACGACTTTGGCCAAGAATAATTAAATAACTATGTTACTGTATATTGACTAGGATTTGAGGGACGAGCCTTGCCACACATAGACGAAGTAAAAATTCTTAGAAAAAGGGCAAAAGCCTTCCGGAAAACCGCTGAAACAGCTTACCAAGACGGAGAATACGACCTCACCGTTTACCTCCATGAACAAGCCATACAACTCCATCTAAAATCTATCCTCTTAGAAGAACTAGGAGACTACCCTAGAACCCACTCCTTAACATATCTATTCCAGCTACTCCAAAAATTGAGGAGCTCAGAAACCTATATGATGTCTACCAGAACAACAAGCGTCTAGTAGCATTCTTGGAAGATGCTTACATAGCTACAAGGTATCTCCCAAGAGAATACAGCAAAGAAGAAGCACAAGAAGCCATAAAACTAGCACACGAGGTGTTGAAGTATCGAGAACTACATTGAGGCACTAATCGAGAGAGCAAAAATACTCAAAAACTGGAGACCATACACAGAAAAAATAGCAGAGGCCGCAAAAAGAGTCCTCCCAGACGCAGAGGTCTACGTGTTCGGTAGCGTCGTAAGGGGCGAAGCAGTTGGCGGGAGCGACGTAGACCTACTCATAAGGTCAGACATGATCCCAAAAAGCAACATCGAGAGAGCAGAGCTAAAGCTGAAAATAGAGGAGCTAGCTGGTCTACCTCCCTTTCACCCATTCGAAATACATCTAGCCAACAGCGAGGAGATGAGTTTCTACTCGAGAATAAAAGAGTTAACAAAAATAGGATAGAAAAAGAAAAAATATTTTTAGATGGACTTGTAGCAGAACCACCAGTCAAAGCACTCGATCTCCTTCTTCTTTGCCTTCTCTAGGCGCTCCTTCGCAGTCTTCTCGTCGCTTGCAGGCGGAATAATTGCCTTGCCGTCAATCAGCTCGTTGTTCGGCCAGTTAGCAGGCAGAGCCACGCCATACTTGTCAGAGGTCTGCAACGCCTTGACAAGCCTCAGGATCTCGTCCATGTTCCTTCCAATCTCCTGCGGGTAGTACAGTACAGCCCTCACTATCCCGTTGGGGTCGATAACGAAGACGGCCCTAACAGTGTTGGTGCCCTTTCCAGGGTGAATCATTCCATATTTTTTAGCTATCTCCCCGGTGTCGTCCGCAATGATTGGGAACTTTATCTCAACTCCAAGCTTCTCCCTTATCCATTCAACCCACTTAATGTGGCTGAAGACCTGGTCAATGCTTAGACCTACCAGCTGGACGTTGAGCTTCTCGAATTCCTCGAACCTTTTCTGGAAAGCCACAAACTCAGTCGTGCATACAGGCGTGAAGTCAGCTGGATGGCTAAATAGTACAACCCATTTCCCTTTAAAGTCGTCTGGGAAGTGGATAACGCCGTGAGTCGTCTTAGCTGTGAATTCTGGCGCTTTTTCACCCAACAATGGCATTCTAATTTCGCTCATAGTTGGTCAAACAAATAAAAATGTAGAAATATTTAAACTTATGGTTTGGAAATCTAATCATTAGTTTAGATACTCAAAAATTCTACAGCTAGCTCCCAAAGATTCAAGTACATCTCAAAAAAAGAATTGGTAAAGGTGATTAAGACATTATTCATAGTTCTGTAAAATGCACTACTTTTTTATGGTTACAAGCATATCTTAAAGAGGCATCCATAATGAAGGCTGGCATTGTCCATGAAAACGCCGAGATATTTGTAGAGGGCTCAGCTAGGCGGTACCCATCGTTGCCCCTAAAGGAGGATCCAGTTGAGGTCACAGAGGTTCCTATGCCTGCCCCCAAAAAGGGTCAAGTCCTTATAGAGATCGAGGCCTGCGGCGTCTGCTATACAGACATAGACATCATAGAGGGCAGGATAAGGTGCAAGCTCCCACTCATACCTGGCCACCAGATCGTAGGCAAGGTAGTAGAATCGGCCGGCGTTGACGGGCTCGTAGGGGAAAGGGTTGGTGTAGCATGGATAGGCCACACGTGTGGAACCTGTGAGTATTGTAGGAAGGGCCTCGAGAACCTCTGCCAAAGCTTCAAGGCTACCGGCTGCGACCTCGACGGCGGGTACGCGGAGTATACCGTTGCCTACGCAGACTACGTATACACGTTGCCCCGAAACGTAGAGGCTGTAAGGCTAGCCCCACTCATGTGTGCAGGCTCCGTTGGCTTCAGGGCATATAGGCTCCTAGGCATGCATGACGGGGCACGCGTAGGGCTCTTCGGCTTCGGCTCCTCGGCACACATAGCTATACAGGTCATCAGGAAGCTCCACCCATCCACAGAAATCTACGTGTTCACCAGGAGCGAGCACCACAGAGACCTCGCCAAGAGGCTCGGCGCCGACTGGGCAGGGCCTCCAAGCGAGGACCCGCCGAAAAAGCTGAACTTCGCACTAGACTTCACGCCCGTCGGCGAAACAATCCCAAGGGCCATGGAGCTCATAGACAGGGGAGGCAGGCTCGTAATAAACGCAATAAGGAAGCAGACACCAGTCGTCCTAGACTACGCGACACACCTATGGCAAGAAAAAGAGATAAAAAGCGTCGCAAACGTAACAAGGGAAGACGTGAAGAGCTTCATAAACTTCTATACCATCCACGGGGTCGACACACACGTCCAAGAATACAGGCTAGAAAAAGTAAACAAGGCACTAAGAGACCTAAAAGCCGCAAAAACAATAGGGGCACCAGTCCTCAAAATAAAATAGCACTTATACCCGGTCGCGCGCCAGCGGAGCCTTTACGCTTTGTGGCCCGACAGTCTAAAATAATGGGAAAATACTTTCACACTTCCCTTACAGAAAGATTTTTTTTATCCTAAATGAGATACTGTGTTGGGGTGAATGACTGTCACGGCATCCTCGCATTCTGTGCACTTCACGGAGAAAGTGTTAGAGACGCTTAGGGGCCAGCTCGTGGACATACATGGGGACGGGGGCACCTACAAGGGCGTGATAACCTCCCAGCAACTAATAGAGGTGGCGAGGCTCCTCCCAAAGGAGGAGCTGGAGGTGGTGGTCAACAACATCCCGCCCATCAAGGACTTCGCCGAGCTTGCAAAGAGGGAGCCGAGCATCCTCTTCCTCATTGAGGTACTTATGGGCGTTGGCGTGACTGTAGAGGACATGCTCATCCCCTGGGACAAAGTGGAGTTTGCGATAGCCGTCTACAAGGAGCTCAAAAAACGAGACTTGCATCCCGATGAGGTTTCCCTAGCTGTCGAGCTGGACGTAGAAGGAAGAAGGACATTCGTCTCCCCCTTAATACTTGAGGACAAAATCTTAGCTCCTCTACTGAAAGAAATATATGAAGATTTTGAAGTGCCTAAGAAAGAGGAGGAAGATGGGAAAGAAAGCCTTATGTTTGTCAAGCCTTGGCGCGATATAATGTACACCGACGTATTCTCAGTGAAAGGGAAGGAGTATAGCCTAACCCGCGAAGAGTTCGAGGCGATATTGGCAAAGGGAAAAGTGTACATAAGGTTCTGGTGGGACTAAACCTAGCTTAAAATAGAAAAAAATAATTTTTTATGTTTACCTGACTACCACGCTGGCTGGGTTTACCTCATTACCATTCTGGTCGAAGCAGTAGACCTTCTCGCCGAAGTTGAGGCAAGCCACTGGCTTTCCCACGGTCTTGAACTTTGCAACTGGTGTAATCTCTAAGGTAAGCCCCTCAACGCTTATAGTGGTGCTTCTATCTCTGGGCAACTTGGACAACATATCTTTGGGTATTATCGCTATCAACCCCGTTAGAACCTCATCTTCGGTTGTCTCCTCCACAGAGACACCGAGGAGTCTTGCAAGCTCAATAATCAAATCGCGAGCAACATCAAACTTTGCCCGAGCGGTCTCACTTATAAAGTTTCTGGCTCCAGTGTTTATGAACCATCTGACTACAGCCTTGCCCTGCTTTTGGAGGATGCCGTCTTGTATCATCTGCTTGACAGCACGCGGGAAATCATTCGCTAAGTCATAAGCAGCTTTAAGCTCGGCTCTGGCCGAACCTATGCGCCCATCATGCTCACGTATACCCCACTTGGCTGTTTTGAGGACTTTTTCGAGTGTGGTGTAGTATAATTCCCGAAGGACTCTATCGAGCTTGTCGTAGAGCCCAGTCTCTTGTAGCCTCCGCGCCACTTTCTCCACTTCCTCATCGGGATTATCAATTTTTATCCTCTTCTCTTCAGGCTTTAGTTCCTCAACTTTAATGCCCTTCCCTGCAAGCACATCTTTCAAGATCTCTGCGTTATCGCTACTGAGCCTGATTATGTATTTCACGCCCTCAACGGTCGCCTCTCTGGGGACTGGGTTTACTGGTGAGGGTGGTAATGTTGATGGATTGGTGGGGGTTGGAAGTTGGGAGGGCTGTTGTCCTGGCTGGGTTGGCTTTGGGAGCTGGGAAGGCTGGTTTCCTGGCTGGGCCGGCTTTTGCCCTGGTGGTGAAGTTGGCTTTGGAGAAGTGGGGGAGCTTGGACCTGTGGGCGTCTGGGGACCGACTGGGGTAGATGGACCAGTTGGAATAGTAGGAGTTATTGGATTTATTATTGGAGGTGGAACAGGTTGTAGTAGTGGTTTACTTGGCGAATCTGGCTGAGTGTCATCGCTTAGAACAAAGTTACGCCTGTAGTTCCAAGGCACTGCGTATATGGTTAAGGACTGCGCCAGAGCCAGGGCAATAATGAAGATTATCACTGCCCTTAAGCCCAGGCTCTTGTCCTTCATCGACCATCATAATTCGGCACAGCCAGAAAAAGTTTTTTCAATTATATAGGCGAAAGTAAAACTTAAAAAACTAAGATCCAGGAGAATGGGTCAACCAAGCAAGACAACTGATAAACGGATAGCGCGCCTTAGAATTCCGGCAGGCCTACCACCTATTAGGAGGCTTGATGCGCCCCCCAGCTTATGTCTAAAGACGCTTTATTGCGGGAATACTCCTCCCTTTGTCCTTTTCCTAGTGCTAACCCCCCATACCTGCTAATACTTACAGTATTGTGAAACTCTTTAGTAGGCGTTGCACATACTGCATGGGTGCAGGCATGTCCAAGAAGAAGAGGACCACTATGGTCATCCGCTTATTCGCCAGGCCAAGCAAAAAGGGGCAAGCTCAGTAAAAGGGAGGAAATCAAGAGAGGACATAAGGGCAGGTGTCCTAGAGCGCGCGCTAAACTTATACATTTTTTAGTTTTCGAGGAAGGTTTTAAGGGCTTGTTCATGGAAAAGTTTAAGGCTAGAATGTAGCTTTTTAGGGGGCTAGAGGGGCGCACACGTTCATCCGCTACCCCGGGTGAGGTTGCCCCTCTAGAGCCCCTGGGCTTTCTAAGTTTCTTGGTGTTTATATGTTCTTCTGCCCTTTTTATGAAATTTTTGCAGAAAAAGACTATAGGTTCTGAAATTTTTCCTAAAAACGTGTCGTATGTTTCGGGGAAATAGTTCATGTCTTGCTCAAAAATTTAGAATTTGTTTTCGGATGTTTGGAGCTAGAAGTATAGTGCTAGTAGGGGGGAGAAGAGTAGTGTGGGGAGCATGTTGGCTACGCGTATCTTTTTGAGTTTTAGGAGGTTGATGCCTACGCCTATTAGGAGGACTCCTCCAGACGCTGTAAGTTCTGCTATTGCTTTTTGCGGTAGCATTGTGCCTGTGAGTGCGCCGAATACTGCTAGGGATCCCTGGAAGGCTAGGACGAGCACTGAGCTTAGTAGGACTCCTATGCCTAGGCTTGCCGCGAAGGCTATCGAGGCTACCCCGTCCATTACTGACTTTGCGAGTAGGATGCTTGGGTCACCGAGGCCGTCCTTTATTGAGCCTACTATAGTCATTGGCCCGACGCAGAATGTTAGGAAGGCTGTGAGCATTCCGTCGACTATGCTCTGGGAGCTGGACCTCGAGATTTTTTCTGAGAGCCTTTCGAGCTTGTGCTCTATGCCTGCTATTTCTCCAATGAAGGTTCCGACCAGTAGGGAGGCTACGAGTATTATTGGGTTTTTTGTCTGGAGGGACATCTGTATGCCTATTGCGACCGTGAATAGGCCGAGGGCGTCTGTTATGAAGGTTGTCTTTTCTGGGGATATGTTTCTTCTGAGGAGGAGCCCGGCGAGCGAGCCGAGGATAACCGTTATTGTGTTGGTTATGGTTCCAATCATATTTACCAATCTATTCATGCATTGTTTTTAAGTGTTTGCTACTCTGTGTTGCATGTTTTTCAGTTGAAGTATATAGGGCGAAAGTTAAAACATGCAATCCTGTTACTTGGATTTATACCGTTCGACGTTTACTTCACCCTTTTTTCCAATGATTGTATTAGTTATTAAACCAATGAAAGATGACTAAGATTTAACCCAGAGTACAAGAAGCGTAATAGTGACGGTGAAAGGTGAAGGTGGAGGAGGACTCATCGAGTAGTAAACTGTTACTGGTAGCGACGCCGCTTATTCGGCTGACTTCTATCAAGAAATTGTTGGGCTTTGATGGTGCCCCAGTTTACCTAAAATATGAGGGTGCAAACCCGACAGGCACACATAAGGATAGAGCGGCCATTTCACACGTGAGGGAGGCCTTGGTAAACGGCTATGACACGATTACTGTTGGCACTTGTGGGAACTATGGTGCAGCCATAGCGTACTATGCACGGAGGGCCGGCGTCAAGGCTGTTATCTATGTACCCAAAGGGTACAAGCACAGCAGGGTCTCCGAGATGAAGAGATACGGAGCAAAGGTAGTCCTTGTTGAGGGCCCATACGAGACAGCCGTATCGCTGAGTGTCGAGGCCGCGAAGGCGAATGGATGGTACGACGCTAACCCTGGGAGCATAAATGACCACGCGAGCCTCGACGCCTACTCTGAGATAGCCCGTGAGATAGTTGAACAGCTCGGCGACGCGCCTGCGGCGATAGCTATACCTGTGGGCAACGGAACCACGCTGGTAGGCGTCTATAACGGTTTTAGGAGGATGTACAAGGCGGGAGACACGACGAGGATTCCTAGAATCATAGCGGCGAGCACTATACATGTTAACCAGCTTGTATACTCGTGGCTAATGGGCTCCATAGACCCACTGCCAGTGAACACGTACCTTGCAAGGGAGACCCCTGTCAACGAGCCCCTGGTCGCAATACAGTCCCTAAACGCAAAGGAAGCACTCATGGCTATATACCACTCTGAAGGCGTCGCCTACGCCTACATGGACGATGAGATGGTCGAGATGTCGCTGTTGCTGAGGGCTGTCGAGGGGGTAAACGCTCTCCCAGCGTCGTCTTCTTCCCTTCTGGCTGTGAGGGACTTCCTGTCTCGGGAGCAGGTCGACGGGCCAGTCGTAGCGGTGATTACTGGGAGATGGAGGAGGGAAAAGCAGTAGTACTGGCCGAGGGTTTGTATTCTTCGACAGACGGCAAGACGGCGCACGGCCTCGTGAGGAAAAGCCTTCGATACAAAATCGTTGGAGTTATTGACAGCACGCTGGCTGGAAGGGACGCGGGAGAAGTGCTGGACGGCAAGCCTAGGGGGATAAAGATCTATTCTTCACTAGGGGAAGCCTTAAGAGAGCACCCAGACACAAGGTTTCTAATAATAGGCGTCGCTACAGCCGGCGGAAAGTTGCCAGAAAACTATAGGGCCATAGTGAAAGAGGCCCTGAAGAAGGGTCTAAGCATAGTTTCTGGTCTCCACGAGTTTCTGAGCGATGACCCAGAGTTAATGCGGCTCGCAAGGGAGCACGGCGCAGAAATAATTGATGTCAGGAAGATCTACTATAATAAACGTGTCTTCTATACTGGCAGGATAAGAGAAGTCAAAGCCCTCAAGGTCGTAGTTATCGGGACTGACTCAGCGATAGGCAAGAGGACCGTAGCCCACATGATTACAGACGAGCTTAATAAGAGGAGTGTAAAGGCCGTATTCGTGGGGACCGGCCAGACCGCGTGGATGCAGGGTGCAAAATACGTGTTTGTTCTCGACAGCGTAATCAACGACTTTATCCCGGGGGTTCTCGAGGAAACTGTCTTGAGGGCATACGTAGAGGAAAAACCCAAGGTAATCGTTGTGCCCGGCCAGGGGTCGCCTTTGCATCCAGTTTTTCCAGGTAGCTACGAGATCCTCAACCTCCTGAAGCCTGAAGTAGTCGTTCTCCAGCATGCCCCTGGAAGGAAGCATCTAGACGGCTTCCCAGAGTACCCCATGCCTCCCCTGGAAAAGTTCCTAAGGCTCGTGGAGCTCATAACGGATAGAAGGGTATATGCAATAACGATCAACACCGAGGGCCTCGGCAGAGAGGAGGCGCTCCGAGAAAAAGAGAGAATCGAGAAGGAGACAGGCATACCAACGGTCATCCCGCTACTGGAAGGGGTAGGCAGAATCGTCGACTTGATGCTGAGAGATTTCCCCGAGCTAAAGGTGTAGAGGATTGGTAAATCTGAAGTGCTTCGACAGGATCATCGTTGGTCCAGCCGAGGTAAAGGGTAGAAGGACTAGCGTCAAATACACGCTGGAGTTCGACGGGCTCAGGAAAGAGTATGAATTAGTCAACGTTTATCCCGAAGACATCGACCAAAGGGTCCTATCAGCCTTCTTCAATGTTGCCGGCATTGTCCCAGCCATAAACTATACCTTGTTCAGCGACGAGATAAAGCTTGACCTCGAGCTCGACCAGGTAGACTTGAAGTTTTTCGAGGACATGTCACGTGTAACGGCAAGAGACATATTTGTAAATAGGATAGTCAACCGGACTGGGCTCATAAGGGAAGAGTACCTTCCCAATCCAGAAGACGTAACCCCGGAAGACGCAGAGCCGAAGGCACACGTCTCGGCCGAGAAAATAACTAGCAAAGATATTGGCCCCGTCCAGCTCGACGAGAAGAGCTGCGGCGTAATGTCGTCAGGTGGAAAGGAAAGTCTCTTCACGTATGGGTTGCTCCGAGAAATGGGCTGCAATGTTTACTCATTCTTCCTCAACGAGTCTGGGAGACACTGGTGGACAGCCCTAACAGCGTACAGGGAGCTGGCGAGGAGGGACCCAAACACCAGGAAGGTCTGGAGCAACATTGACAGGCTTTTTGCCTTTATCGAGAAAAACATGAAGATAGTTGTCCCATACTACTGGAGGAAAAACAGGGAAATCTACCCCGTAAGGCTCTTCTGGTACGCTAACTATATCCTCTCATTTATACCAATAGCGCTTAAACATGGGGTCGGCAACATAGTTATGGGCAACGAGTTCGACGACCCATCCGGCCTCACATTCGAGTACAAGGGCATAAGGCACTACTATGCAACCTTTGACCAGAGCCTAGACTTCGACAACTACATGACAGGCTACTTCAAGGCCAAGGGGCTCGACATAAAGCAGTGGTCCCCACTGAGGCCACTGACGCCCATAAGCATGCTGAAAATATTCAAAGACAGGTATCCAGACCTAATCCCACTTATAACTAGTTGCCACTCCACACACATAGAGAACGGCGTAGTAAAGCCATGCGGAACCTGTTTCAAGTGCAACGGGGTACAGCTAATGCTCCTAGCAGTCGGAATAGACCCTAGGCTCCTAAGATACGAAGACAAACACATAGAGACCCTGCCGCAGAGAATAGCCAGGGGACTAATAAGGCTAGAGCCATCACTGATACAGCACTCGATATACCTTGCTACACAGAGGGGCGTGTGGAAGCAGGGAAAAGCGGAGCCAGTGTGGCACGTCGAGATGCTACACTTCGACAACATCAATGCTACGCCCACCTTTATACCGCACAAGTGGCTGAGGAGAAAGGTTCTCGACCTATACGAGAAATATACGCTGGGATATGTGAAGCTAGTAGGCGACAAGTGGGTGCCGATGACAAGAGAAGAGATAGAGAGGATAAAGGAAACGTAAAAACTTATATAGGTATTTGTGTATAATTTATACGAAAATACATGTCAGGAGAAGAACTAAAAAACGAACTAGAACAAATGCTGAAAAACATTGAAACAAGGCTAAACGACTTGCTCGCTAGTATAGATAGGCTGGTTGCGGAGGGAAAAACCCAGGAAGCATACAATCTTTGGAAACAGGAATCCACAAGCATGATGAGTGATTTTCAGGCGTCATTCGAAAAGTTCCGCGAGAAAGCCAAGACAAGCGACGAGGCTACACAGCGAGAGCTCGAAAAAATATTCGAGGAGAAATTCAGGGAGATAAAGTCTTCCCTAGAGAAAATCTCGCAGAAGCTTTCGAAGCCCTCACAGTTCGAGTCACAAATATCGCAGTCACTCAGCACGATTTCTAAGAGCCTAGAGAATATTGGCGTGATTATAGGTCAAGCAATAGACTCCGTCACGAAAGGCCTAGAAGAAACATTCAAAACAATTGGCAAGACCCCCAACATTGTCTCGGCGAGAATAAACAGGAAAGACCTCGAAATTATAGACGAGCTCGTCCAGGCGGGCATATTCAGGACTAGAAGCGAGGCTGTAGCATTCTTCGTGTCCAAGGGCATTGAGGCAAGCAAAGACTGGGTGCAAAGGGCACTGGACCAAGCGAGGAAAATCAAGGAGCTCCAGGAATCCCTCAGAAGAGAAGTGGAGAGCCAGTTCAAAGAAGAGTAGGCGTCTCTTCCTAGCGCAACTGGAACAGTTTAGTAAGCTAGAAAGTCTTTTTTTACAGGCACCTTTTGGAAAGATTTTTATAACAGATGCGAATATTCCTACCAGAATATTCACATGGAGCAAATTGTGCTTAGGCGGAGAGAAGCTGAGGAACTTAAGAAGGCGAGGGGCTGGCTACTTGTATATGGTAGGAGAAAGGTTGGTAAAACTTTTCTGCTTAGAAGGGAGCTTTCTTGGAGCATTTATGCAACTGTAACGAGGTCTAGGGAGATTTTTCTTGAAAGCAATGGGGGCATCGAGAAGACAGGTTTAGAGGAGGGGCTTCAGCGTGTCGTAGATGCCCTCAGAAGGGGGGAGTGCGTAGTCATTGATGAGTTCCAGAGGCTTCCTGAAAACTACTGGGACATGCTGGCCCTTGCGCACCCTTTAGGCAGGCTCGTGCTTTCTGGGTCAAGTTTTGGTGTTGTTGAGAAGGTTTTTTCCAGGAGGAGCCCCCTGCTGGGCCTGGTGAATCCTCTCCGGGTCGATGTTGTAAGCTATGCGGATGCAGTTTCTTCTCTTGTGGAAAGGCTTAATCCTGAAAAAGCACTGCTTTGGGCAATAATTGTTAGGGATCCATGGATTGTCCCCTTTGTTGACCTAAGCCTGCCCCCTGCGGTTTTCATTGCTGAAAACGCTGGGAGGCTGGCGCTTGCAAGTATGGGTCTTGTTGGAGAGGTGTTCGTGGAGGAAGAGAGGAGACTCACAACGCTGTATGAAGCAGTGCTGAGGTTGCTCGCAGAGGGTTATTGGAAGCCGGCCGAAATCGCGGGCGTCTTGGCTCCTAAGGGGCTCGTGGAGGGTGGAGCCTCTGCTGTTGTGGGTATACTTGAGCGAATGGTGAAAATGGGATTAGTCAGGAAGTTAAAGGCTTGGAGATCTGGAGGAGCCAAGGTCTACTACAGGCACTCTTCACCACTACTGTCGCTGGTCTACTATTTGGATCAAAAATTTTCGGTGA
Source organism: Thermofilum sp. (assembly GCF_038871435.1). Lineage (NCBI taxonomy): Archaea > Thermoproteati > Thermoproteota > Thermoprotei > Thermofilales > Thermofilaceae > Thermofilum > Thermofilum sp. Next base: position 108,911 of record NZ_JAVZIC010000004.1, on the reverse strand, counting down.
GTGAGGGCTACCAGGCTACCCCGGAGGCGGCAAACACGGCACTGGGAAGAGAGGCAGAAGCATGTATTGCCGAGCTAATGGCTGAAAGGTACTCCGGTGTAGCAGGGTTTTATGTTTCACCGTTTGGAGACGTAGACGTAATTGTACTTAAGGGTAAAAGGCCCATCGCAGGCTACGAGGTAAAGCTAGGTAGCATTGAGCAAAACGAGGCCAAGAGAGCCCTTGAAAGAATACACTCCCTAGGAATACCCCACGCGGGACTCATCAGCCTGAAAGAAAAACCTCCAGAAATAGAGGGCGCTGAGACGCTTGGTCCCGACGAATTAGTCTCTCTTGCAAAGATGGTCAGCGAGACAAAAATCTCCACACAGAAGGCTCATGAATCAGGTGAACTTTTTTGGGATAACAAATGAAGAGCTCATTGCTACTGGCACGTTAGAGGCGAGATCAATGCTTGAGGAAATTGAGAGTAAAATTGAGAAAGCCCGGAGGATTTTAGAGTCACTTAACTATCACCTGGATGTCTCTGCTCAAGATCTTGTCGACTACATGTCTACTGATACCTACACTGAGGACAAGGTTAACTTTAGAGATGTTCTCGAAAACGAATATCTTCTGATACACGAGCTCGTTGAGATAAATGAATGGAAGAAAAGGGGTTTTAAAATTCACAGGAGGATAATTGTTGATTCTCCCAGAACACTAGTTTACACAACTCACTATATTGCACTCGAAAAGGAAATAGAATACGCACTGCAGAGAGGAGATTACGCTTGGGCAAAGGAGAGGATCAGAAGTCAATTAGAAGACCCATATATGCCGGAAGAATTTAAACCACAAGCCAAGCTAATTCATGAAAAGTTCATTAAAATCCTAGAGAGCAAGGAGAAATCACTCGATCCCTGAACCTCTGTCCTCAGGCTTTGAGGCCTAAGCTCATCTGAGCGTAAAGAAGAGTTTCTCCGTTAGGGGTTTTCCAGGAGCACTTTCCCGTTTTTAGCATCCAAGACGACTCTTGTCTTCCCAAGTTCAACTATTCCCCGTGAGACACGAAAGCTCTCCCCGCAGAAGTAATTAGCGGTTGCTTGGAGAAAGATATCGCAGGAAAAGACCTTCTGAGATGCATCGCCGAGTCCTATATTTCAAAGTATTCTGACCCAAAAATGAGAAACCTCTTGCTACATTCCCTCTCAGCCTCAAGCCACTATGAGCCCCTAGCCGAGTTGCTCAAGAAGACATGCGGGGAACTGTTGCAAAAGGCAACGCTGAAGGTTTTCGGAGAACTTAACACAAAGAACATTGTAAAGATGAGGGTTCTTTTGGGCGATTTAATGTGTTACTCTAAGCCTACGGAGCTTAGCGAAAAAGAATACATAGAAGAAGTCTTATCCATTATATATGAGAGTTCCAATAAGTGAACCACGTTAAACGAGAATCATGGAAAAAGGTTTCTTGGGCATCAGTTTAGAGGAGATATGCTTGCCGATTGTCCAAATGTTTTCCTGATTTCTTCGATGAGGAACTTTTCCACCTTATCGACAATATTGCTTGCCTCTTCCTCGCTGCTGGAAGAAGCATATACGTGTATCTCTACAACTGGCACCCCATCCTCGAGACCGCGCGGGTGGCTCTTTACGTATGCCTTTTCGTCGATTTTAAGTGCTCTTCTAAGTATTGGTGTAAGGTCTGCCTCTGGGACACCCTTTACCCTAATCATTTTTTCCCTATAGAAGTACGGCCTCCCCCTTGACTTGAGGATTGGCTCGACGTGGTCTTTAAATATTGCTTCCATTTCTGCTGGTACCCCTGGAAGAACAATGATCAGGCGTGAATCTGTCTCGACCATTATTCCGGGAGCCGTCCCCACTGGGTTTGGCAGGGGTCTAGCGCCCTTGGGTAGCTTTGCCATTTTTTCGCGTTCAGGGGTGAGGGGGTAGCCCCGCTTAGCGTATTTTTCCTTGAGCATTTCGAGCGCCTCGGGGTTTGTCTCGAGCTCCCTGTTGAGCGCCTTTGCTAGGGCTATGTTTGTAATGTCGTCTGGTGTGGGTCCCAATCCGCCCGTAGATATGACGAGGTTTGCCCTGGAAACCGCCCTATGGAACTCCTCTACAATGTCGTCCATGTTGTCTGGCAGGACGATTATTCTCTCTACACAGTAGCCTAGGAGTGTTAGCCTCTGGGCGAGCCACGACGCGTTCGTATTGGTGACTTTTCCAATTAAGAGCTCGTTTCCAATGGAGAGTATGTATGCCTTAGCCTTGCAGTCCATGTGGAGAATAGTATTTTAGGGGGCGATAAACTTATTGTAGCAGGATGCCCAATTTTGTAGAGGGTCGGAGAAGTGGCTTTAACTGGTCTTCAGGTAAGGTTTGCCGAGAAGGGCGACCTAAAACAGGCAAAAGAAATACTCAGAAAGTCTTTTACTGGCTCCTATAGGTATTGGAGCGAGCTCCTCCTCGGCAGGCTAGACACTCTCGTTGCCATTATGGATGGGCGAGTCGTAGGTGTGGCCGAAATATACACAAAGGAGACTAAAACCCACGGGAAGATAAGCGTAATAAGCTTTATAGCCGTAGACCCCGGCTACAGGGGCAGGGGCATAGGTAAAAACCTTGTAGCCGAGGCAGAAAAGATATTCAGGGAACATGGCTGTAGATATTCTGCGGCCAGCACTAGGCGAGACAATTTGGCCTCGATAGGTATGTTCACGAAAATGGGCTATTCACTGTATAGGCGGGGAGAAAAAGAATTCGAGGAGCTTGAGGGGCCGCTCTATGCTTACGAGGACGATATAATCCTTGTTAAGAAGCTAGGATAGAATTGGCCTATTGAAATTCCCAAAAACACTATAAATGGCCCGCAAAAAATTAAATCGTAAAGCCCCTAAGGAATATATGGCTTACAGGGACGTTGTCGCGTTCCTCGCTATCTCGTTTGGGCTCGCATTCCTGGCCGACGTACTCGTATTCACGATTTCGCAAAATGTGCCATCTCCCCTTGTTCTGTCACAGGTAGCTCTTTTGTGGGGCCTCTTCAGGATGTATACCCCCACTGTCGGTGCGGCTGTAGCCTTACGGATGTCTGGGAAGAGTATATCCGGAGAATTTAAAAGCTATCTTAACGTGAGGGATAAAGCTGTCTACTGGTATTTTCTGGCACCCCTAATAGTTTACATTGCACTAGGAATCTACTTTCTCATAGGCCTAGCCTTCAACGTCATCGACCTAGAAAAGCCTGTAAGGATAATAGCAGAGCAGGGAAAAATATCCATAGAAGCCGCCCGAGTACTCCTGCTTGTACAGCTTGTCTCCGCTTACCTAGTAGCCCTAACCATCAATGCTCTCTACGCTTTGGGCGAAGAGATAGGGTGGCGAGGCTACCTCTATAAGCGGCTAGGCTCTGCTCCAAGCCTTGGAAACAGTTTCATCGTAGGAACCGTCTGGGGACTGTGGCATGCAACAGCTATAGGGCTTCTAGGACACAACTATCCAAACTTGAAGTGGCTCGGTGTTCCAATTTTCGTGGTGTTATGCATACCTCTAACATTTATAATGCTAATCTTAGTATCCAGGACTGGGAGCATACTTCCCTCAGTCTCTCTGCATGGAGCTCTAAACGCGCTTTGGGCATTAACAATATTGACGAATAATTTAGAGGATGCTACTGGAGAACTTCTGGGTGGGAATGGCCTATTGGGAATACTCTCTTTAGTACTTGTGGCCACAATTGCGAAGATTTTTCTGGGAACAAGGGGCAACGTAAATTAGCTAAGACTTTCTTTCCGAAAAAATAGACATGAGATACTATGGCTATTGTATCGTCTTGATGTCTGGGGTTCTTATCAGCTTTAATTGTGTCTCGTGACTTGCGAGTGGACACATTGGATCCGAGGCAAATAGGTCTCCTGTTAATGCAAGGGTTCTAGCTCTGCAGCCCCCACACACGTCCCTATACTTACAAGTGGCACATGGACCCTTAAGATTACTTCTGTCTCTAAGAGCCCTGAATACTGGGCTGTTTCTCCATATTTCGAGTGCTGACTGTTCCCGCAGGTTTCCAGCTTTTATGGGGACGAATGCACATGGCCAGACGTCGCCGTTGGGCTTTATGTAGAACATTCCACTGCCCGCGCTACATCCCTTAAAGAATGGGGAATAGATTTTGAACAGTGGAGAATCTTTAAGGAGATAGGCGAAGTATTCGGGCAGACCTACTGGCACGATTACAGGCTTTACTTCTCGCTGTATTTTCTTTACTCTCTCCATAACCTGCAGAAATTCTTCACGGGTTAATAGCAAGTTCTTTAATTCTTCTCCCCTTCCAAACGGCAACAGCTGGTAGAGAAACACGACATAGGCCCCAAGCCTGTCAGAAAGCCGCATCAAGTCCTCTAATTGGTCGAGGTTCAGCTTGGAGAGCGTGACATTTATGTGGATATATAGACCTTCGCTGGCCGCGTTCTTTATTCCCTCTATGGCGCGTTGAAAAGCCCCAGGCACGCCTCGGTACTCGTCGTGTTGCTCCGGCTTTACAAAGTCTATGCTAGCAGCTATACCCTCAACTCCCAGTTCCCGCAATTTCTTTGAAACGCTCTTTGTGATTAGAATCGCATTTGTAGCTAATACAACACTGAAGCCGAGACTCTTAGCGTAAGAGATAAGCTCGTAAATGTCTGGCCTGACAAGTGGTTCTCCACCTGTAAAGACAAGTACGCGGAACTCAGGAACCTCGGCAAGCTTCCTTATTACTTCTTTAGCTCCCTCAGTGTCTAGCTCGTCTGGGTATGGTTTACCCCCTCTGGCGTGGCAGTGCTTACACCTAAGATTACAGGCGGCAGTAACCTCGTACACTGGATGTATAGGCATCCCGAAACAGCCAAAGCCAATAGCCCCTGCGGCAGTGCGCAACAGTAGTCCGGCCTCTGGAAGCCACCTGTCCAATCCAGGCCAGCCCGTCAACTCCTTGAAAGCAAGTAGACTGCCTACTTGTCTCAAGACCAACGTAGGAGGAATATAGAAAGGTAAAACATGGGGAGCGCGTTCTGGCACTAAATCCACCTGGCTACAATGAATCCAAGTGATAGGAGAAAAGTCGTGAGAACAAAAACCAAAATAGTGTTTTTCATGGACGGGACGAGGCCTCGAGGATTATCAATATTCTTCACTGCATTCCTAGTAGCTTGTATCGCTATGGGAAGCGTAACCAAGGAGAACAGTGTATATAGAGGAAACATTCTAAGAACGACACCGGCAATAACGGTAGCATATGCCAAAATGAAAAACCATGGATATACGAGGACAGCCTTCTTCTTTCCCAGCCTAACGATCATGTTTCTTTTACCCACAGTTTTGTCGGCTTCATAGTCTGGAAACTCGTTGATCCAAATGACCGCGGTGATCAGGAAGCCTGGTACCAGAGATGCGAGAAGTGCCACTGTGTCTAAGCGGCCTGTCTGGACAAGGAAGCTGCCAAGCGTAATGAATGGGCCATAGCTAAGCCCTATCATTGCTTCGCCTATTCCTCGATACGCAAAAGCAAAGGGAGGAGCCGTGTAGCCTAGAGCAGCTATCATTCCCAAGATTGTTAAAACTAGAACCAGTGGTCCGCGGAGCCAGGTTAGGTACAGGCCTATTGCGACCGTGACCAGAGATGCGAAGAGCCCAGCGTCAAAAACTTTTTCGGGATTCAGCAGGCCTGAGGGGAGAACCCTGCTACCAGAGTTGAAAGGAGTGACATGTTCATCTTTGACAACAAGATCCACTCCGCTTTTAAAGTCAAAGTATTCATTGAAAGTATAGCTTCCAATCATTGCAGTAACTATGCCGAAGAGTGTCAGCAAAAATAGGTCGGGACTCAATAGGCCCTCAACATAGTATGCAACTGAAAAACCGAGAATCACAGGTGGTATGCCGGCTGCAAAGAACTTGACCCGTATAACGTTCATCCATGCAAGTATTTTTTCCAAGCTGTTATCCTTCATTGTGAATCCGCTTTTCTTTTTTCATGAATGCTATAAATTTTATCTAAAGCTACCCTTAGCAATTTTTAGCACTACAAAGTTATCAACAATGTGTGTCCTATGTCAGCGAGCTTTTCGTGGAGATTCCTTATCCTATGGATGGTCTGTTTGGAAGGAAACATGAAAGAAAGAAGAGGTTCTGAACATTAAATGCTTACAACAAGTTGCCCACCGCGGAGGCTTGCAACGACATAGAACTTCTTTATGCCGGTCTTAGCCGTGAACTCTGTCCACTTGTCTGTGTAGGCCAATACAACTAGGCCCCCCACGGGAATAGCTTTTGCCTGCTCAGCTATGCTATATAGGGCCGACAAAGACTCAAAGTTTTTAGCTGTGCCCTTAACGAAGAGTACCCTTGAGTCCCTCTTTATAGCCTCCTTAGGGACATGTAGGTAGACATACTCCTCTCTCTCAGAGGAGTTGTAGGGAGCGGAGTAAAACTTGCCCCAGCTTGTCCACGCATGCTCAGTAGCTACACAAGCGTCTGCCGAGAGCCACTCTGCCAAAACAACTGCGAGGGCACTATTCTTTTCCCCAGCCGTCATGACTAGATTGACCTCGTCGTCCTTAAAATGCTTCCATGCAAGATAGCCCACAAGGTTCAATATCCTCGGGTTAAAGAGGAGGCGCCACTCCTCAGCTACCCCTGTCTCCCTGGAAAGGGCCTGCTTCAGGGCCTTCTCGATGAGCCTGTTTTCACGGATAGCGTCAAGTATCTTTTTCGCTGTCTGCCTCTCGGGAAACTGGGAAAAAGTAGTGTACCTCCAGAGAAGCTGGCTGGGCATGTCCAGGATCTCCTCGAGCTCTTTGAAGGTATAGACCTCCTTCAGGCTGTTCAAGAGCTTTGCAACTATATACGAGCTCTCCTCGGTCTCGCCTATACTCATACACTACAATCTTGTTTTGTCTCACCTGGGTATTAAGTTTAATGTCATAAATGTTCCAAGCACTATTTAGCCTCAATCTTGCCCTGAAACTCAGGAAGTCCATACCTGTCTAATAAATTAAACTAAAAATGAGCGAAAGAATTGATGAAAGGTGAAGTCTTTGTTGAACTACGATGAGCGTCCGATCCTCGTTTTCTGGGGAACATAGAAAGCATGCCTCTTGAAGTGCAAGCACCGCAGGGCATTGGCTAATTCATATAGCGTGCTCGATCTCTTAAAATATATAAAAATTTTCTAGGGAAATATTGATAAGGATCCAAAAAGACCTATTTAGTGAAAAGCCATGATGGAAGTTGAAAACTTTTACCTCTTGCTTCACCCTAGGCCGGCATACCTCATTGGAAGCGGAAAGGTAGGCGAGAAAGTCAACTTTATGGCCGCTAGCTGGGTCTCGCCTGTGAGCGAAGAGCCTCCACTGGTGGGGGTAGCCATTGACGTCAATAGCTATACAAGGGAGCTTATCGACACGTATGGGGAATTCACTGTGAACGTTCTGCCTTTACAGTCGCTCGAGAAGCTCTACTATGCGGGGACTGTCTCTGGTAGAAGCGTGGACAAGACAAAGGTTATCAGCTACAGGAAGGGAGAAAAAGTCGATGCCCCCGTTGCAGAGGAAACTATCGGTGTGGTTGAGTGCCGTGTATACACCAGCATAAAGACGGAAGACGTTGTTTTCTACCTTGGCAAGGTTCTCTCTGCCAAGGCTGACGAGCGCTTTTTCGGGAAGAGGAGTGGATGGGATCTGAAAAAGACTAATTTGCCGCTACACAATTGGGGCGCAGGCTTCTATGAGGTTGGCCGGCTACATATAATTCGGAAAGGTGGCCCCTAGCTCTGGGGCTTTACTCCGAGGTTTATGACTTCTATTTCTATAACTGGAACGCTCTTTTCCTCTTTTAATTCGCCTACCTCAGTAGAATATATCTTTATCTTGCCGTAGCCAATCTTGTCCCCTGTTAGGCGCCTAACGCTCTCGGTTACATATACTGCTTTCGAGATGTTTCTCCCGTGGGCCTTAACGATTACTCTCTGTGCGCCCTTTCCAAGCATGTTTATGAGCTCAAGAGTATAGGATCCCTCATGCTTTTCCCCAACAACTATCTCGTGTACAAATTGGCTCATTATGTTAATATTGCTTTGGCATAATAAATATTTTCTTATTTCCTCAACAGAACAACGAGTAGACCTCCAGGAGTCTTCTCTGTTTTGACAAAGCCCATTGATTCAAGCCTTTTTATCCTCCTGAGGGCAGTTGTAGACGGCAATCCAAGGGCTTCACGTATCTCCTTTAGATAGGCCTTCCCGCCCATGGACTTCAAGTAGTCGATGATTGCCTGGTCCTCTTCAACTAGTGTCTCGGGGGCCTTTTTGTTTCTCCCAGTAAGCAAAAAGCCCAAAATAATTACGGCCAGCGCTAGGGCTAGTACAAGGATCCAGAGAGTATAGTCTTCTTTTGGAGGAACATTTGTAGGTGTCGTCGCTTGTGATGGTGCAGGTGGCTTTCCTTCGCCCGGTAGCCCGGTCTCAGCCAGCTCGAGCTGTAGACTTGTTGAGAGGTTTCCGAAGCCGAGGTACACATAGCCCGGCTTGTAGGAGATCTCGTCTGGGGTTGGATATATGCCTAGAACGGTATATGTCTGGCTAATGTAGATGTTAAGCTTCTGGTTTATGGGTTGCAAGGTAAGAGAAATGGTAGAAACATTTCCTAGGTCACACGTGAAAGTTACGTTTACGTTGGTATTGGGGTCCCCATATATTTGTAGAGTTGAACCGCTAAGCGTGTATGTTGGGACACCTTTCTCTGGGTAAACGGCAACTGTTGGGACACTACAGGGGAGATTTACCTCTGCCACTCCCTCGCTGGAGAGAGGCAAGAAAATGAAGCCCCTTAGGACCCCACCCTCCTCTATGTAAAGTGTTTCTACGGGCTGTCCAGAAACCAATACTAGTCCTATAGCTAGATAGATCAGTAAAGCTCCCCACATGAGGCGGATAGTTTTTCCACTCATTGTTTCCTTATATTTAGCCCTAAAAAATAAAGTTTTTTTATTGCCGAGAGTGCCTAGACGAGTCCCGGATACATGTATTTTTTGCCCCGAGCTTTTTTGATCTGGTCCCACTCGTGCAGAATCTTTACAGCCTCGTTTGCAACCCTAATTGCCATCTCCACGCCTGCGTTCTCTACAAGCTCGTTTTTTATCCTATTTGCGACGGCCGCTAGGACTGCTCCAGCCCTAGCCCCATATATGTTCGAGAGGGTAAACAGGGTTGAAGCCTCCATCTCGAAGCTCAGCACCCCGGCTTTCTGCAGGTCAGGGATGAGGTCACGCATCCAGCTCTGCTCGTACTGCCTGTATCCTGGACGCGCCTGGCCCGTGTAAAAGGAGTCGGTCGACGCGACTATGCCAACGTGGTACCTGGCTCCGAGGGACTCTGCGGCATGGATGAGGGCGGAGACAACCTCGAAGTGCGCGAATGCCGGGTACTCGACCCTCACGTACTGCTTGCTTGTGCCGTCGAGCCTCACGGCGCCAGTAGCAATGATTATGTCTCCCACCTCGATGTCTGGCTGTATCGCGCCAGTCGTCCCGACCCTTATAAATGTCGAGGCCCCAACCCTTAGTAGCTCCTCTACAGCGATTGCGGTAGCGGGCCCGCCGATGCCTGTTGATGTGCATGAGACGGGGACGCCCTTATATCTGCCTGTATATGTGACGTATTCGCGGTGGCGGGCTACTTCCCTTTGTTCATCCCAGAAGCTAGCTATCCACGGCACTCTTTCAGGGTCTCCTGGCAAAAGAACAAACTCTGCAACGTCTCCGGGCTTGCACCTGATATGGTACTGGAGCCCCTCCTCGGTGGATGCCTTTGATGCTGAGAATCTCTTCACGGTGCCTTTGCTTGACATGGAAATTTCATAAATTAAGAAAATTTAAAAATAAAAATATTTTTTATCCGAGCTGTTCTCTCCAAGCCTTTACATCTGACTCTGTCTGTGGGAGTGGTACCTGTACTTTGCCTTCACGTATCTGTGCCTCTAGCTCGCTTACCGCCTGCCATACCCACTGTGGTACAGAGTCCCTCATTGCCTTTACCTTGGCCCTGATCTGTTCTGGATCCATGGGTAAGACTTTCTTGCCTACATATTGTTCAGCCGCCTGTCCCATTTTTATGAATTCATCTAGGTCGTTGAGTGTACTGACGGATATACCCTCCATTGATTCGCCGTCCACTTTTGTTCCGATTCCTAGGAGAAGAATCCCGTTGTTTTTCACAGCTATGTCCTTGAATTTGCCCTTCTGTACTAGGTAGGCAGCGTAATATACTCCTTTGTCGACCCTCTTCATCATGCTTGCAATCACGAAGCCTGGGTTGATCCAGTCTTGGTCAGCGTCTACCCCTATCCAGAATGGTGGACCCATGTTGAGGCCTCTGGCCTTGGCTATTTCGTCTAGTGCCTGGTTTATGCCGAGCCCAAGTGGGCCTGCGACGTTGTATACAGCGACGGCTTTTTTGGCATACATTGCTTTTGCGGCTTCGTAGCCCTTGGTGATGTCGCTAAAGGTTCCCGTGTAGGTCCAGAGGACTCTCTCTTTAACAGGTTGGGCCAATATGTTGTCTGGGTTCTTGATTTTTGACGCATACTGGTCTGGGAACTTCTGCTTGTACCATTCTATGGCCCAGTTGCATCCCCACTTGTAGCCTATCTCGAACTTCCAGAGAACTGGTATCTCAATTCCTAGAACCATTCCTACGTGTGGATAGTCATAGTTGATGGCTAGGAGGCATGCAAGTGCACCTACGAGCGCGCTTCCCTTGTGCTCCTCAAACTTTATGTCGATGAGGTTTGGCAAGGGGTACTTGTCAGGATACTTCTGTTTAACTACGTCTTGGGCATATGTATCGATGCCTGCAAAATACTTGTCGGGATACTTTACTGCTACCTGGGCTAGGGCCTCGCTAAGCAGGAAGCCTACGCCCACAATTAGCTTAGTGTTCGGGTCCTTTGCGGCTGTCTCAAGGTTAGGTATGTAGTCAGCCTCTGTCTTGCTAATTAGCTCCATAACGTCCCATCCAAAGTCGCGGGCAGCCTCTTCTGCGCCTTTGAAGCCCATGTCGTTGAAGCTTAGGTCTCCCCTGCCACCGATGTCTGAGACTACAGCTATTTTAGGCTTAGCAGTGACTCCGGCAGGTCTCTGGGTCAATATATAAGCAGCGAGGCCGGCGACGACAATGATGGCGAGAATAATTATTGCATAAATTGTCTTTATGCCGTTTCTTTTCTTCATACAGAAATAATAAGGTTTAATAAACTTTATAAGACTTACGCTGAAGTTTTTTACTCTTTCTTATAGGGTACCCCAAGCGCCCTCGGGAATCTCCGCTTCCCTATCATCACTGCAACAACGACAAGTGTAACAATGTAGGGTATCATGAATACAAAGTAATATGGAATGGTCTCCTTTATCCCCGGCGTGACAGCAAAAGTATAGGCTACTGCCTCTGAGAACCCGAAGAGAAATGCGAAGCCTGTGGCTAGAATTGGGTCTAAACCGCTTGCCACGACACACGCCAAGGCAATGAAGCCTCTTCCAGCCGAGATCTCCTTGACAACTCCCTTGAACCATACAAGAGACATGAAGGCGCCTCCCAGACCGGCAAGGAGACTGCCAATTGTGGCTGTCAGTATCCTGACCTTGTATACGTCTATTCCCGCAGCATCGATTGCCTCAGGGCTCTCGCCTGCGGCCCTTATCCAGAGGCCTAGGGCTGTTTTCTGCAACAGCCAGTTGAATACGAATGTGAGAAGCAAGGCCAGGATAGTTAGCTCGCTAAACACAAAGTAAAAGTTCCCTAGAGGTACATTCCACAGCTGTACGAGTACCTCTTTTGGAGGTACACGTATGCCGGGCATGTGCCATACTGCCATTAGGAAGTAGGGGACGAAACCATACGCGAAAATGTTGATTCCCATGCTTGCTACCACTTGGTCGGCTCTTCCATATGTACTTAATACTCCATGTATAAATCCAATAAGTGCACCAGCCAAGGCGCCGAAAAGCAACCCTATGTAGCCGTTTCCAGCCAGCTCGGCTCCGTATACTCCAAGCGTAGCGCCGATTAGGAGTATACCGTCTAGCCCTATGTTTGTTACGCCTGCTTTTTCGTTGATGACCTCGCCTATGGCTGCCAGTGCCAGTGGAGTCATTGCTAGGAGCGCTGTGTCAATTATTTTCAAGGAGCTTATCCCGGCGTACTCAAGTAAAAAGAGGAATGCAACGAAGACAACAATTGTTATGATAAGGCTTTTCTTTATCATAGCGTCACCCCTTGAGGATTCTGGAAAGCCTCTTTGATAGCTCGGGTATAGACAAAGCTATTACAATCAGCCCTATAATTGCCCTGCTAAGCTCCGAGGAAACACCAGAGTATGGTTCCATCAGTCTGCTCCCATTCCATAGGCCACCAATAAATATTCCTGACAAAATGATTGCTAGTGGATGGTTCCTGCCAATTAGAGCTACCCCCATACCGTCAAAGCCGACATTCATTATGTTTCCAAGGGTTCCGTAGAGAGCCCACACAGGCGGCCTCCCAGTGATTACAAGTCCACCTGCCAAGCCGCTGAGGGCTCCAGAGAGTAGGAAAGATGTTATCACGATATTTTTGTAGTTTACACCGGAATATTTAGCTGCGTCAATATTTGAGCCAGTGATTCTTATCTCAAAGCCGATCCTCGTCAACGTTAAGAGGAGGTGTATCAAGACAGCTGAAAAGATAGATACCAGGATTGCGGTGGTTAGGACGGCTGACCCGGGAACAACGCTGAACCTCGCGTTTTCTACTACTGGTAGAGACATCTCTGGGCGGGATGGGTTTACGAGTGGGCCCCTTACAAGAAACATTACGAAGTTGTATGCTATCCAGTTAAACATTATTGTGGAGATTACTTCGTGGACTCCTCTATAAGCCTTGAGCAGTGCAGGCGGCAGTGCCCAGGCAAGTCCAAGAAGCATAGATCCGGCCAGTGCCAATATTAGGGAGAAGGGTGACAGGATTGGGAGAAGCCTTGGAACGAGTCCGCCGAATATGATTGCTCCTATTGCTCCCATGTATGCTTGCCCCTCGACGCCGACGTTGAACATTCCTCCCTTAAAACAGAGCCCAAATGCGATGCCGGTAAGCATGAGTGGTGTAGCATATCCAAGTGTGTCTAGAATGCTTTCTAGGCTTCCGAAGCCGCCATAAAAGAGCCAGTAAAACGCCTTGATAGGGTCGTAGCCGTAGGACAGTATGAGTATCGAGGATGCCAATAGCCCGGCGAGGAGTGCTATTAATGTCTCGGCCACACCACGAACATCAAGGTTGAACTTCTGCATATTGTACGCCCTATTATTTCTCTCTGTAATTAAAAAGATTTCTACAGAAAGAATAAATATTCGGGAAACAATGCTACTAGCAATGAAGGAGCCCTATGTTGTGATGAAGGACATACACAAGACATACCCTGATGGAACAGTTGCACTCAGAGGTGTCGACTTAGAGATTTACCCCGGAGAAATATTGGGACTTCTCGGTGAAAACGGTGCCGGCAAGTCCACACTAATGAAGATACTGTCGGGCTTCATTAAGCCCACTAAGGGAGAAATCTATGTAGAAGGAAAACGTGTAAAGTTCTCCTCTTCGAGAGACGCCCTGGCCAGAGGCATAGCGATGGTTCACCAGGTATTTACACTTGTCCCAAACATGACTGCACTAGAAAACATAATCCTAGGAACCGGAAAAGGTTCCGAAGGCGTTCTCCAGGCGTTAACACCTCTAGATTTTGACTTTGGCAGGCGACAAATAGAGGAGCTCACGAGTAAGCTAGGCCTAAAGATACCCCTAGACACTCCTGTGGAAAGCTTGTCGCTTGGAGAAAGACAAAGAATAGAAATCATAAAGGCGTTAAGCAGGGGTACAAAGGTTCTCATACTCGACGAGCCCACAACTTTCCTGACGCCGATGGAGGTCTCAGAGCTATTCAATTTTGTCAAGAGGTTTAAGGAACAAGGCGGTTCCGTCGTATTCATAACCCACAAGATAAAAGAGGCTCTCGAGATAACCGATAGAATAGTTGTGCTAAGGAAAGGAGCCGTTGCTGGACAACTTAAAACAGGAGATGCTACTCCGGAAAAACTCGCCGAGCTAATGGTAGGGAAAGAAGTAGACCTAGAAGCGTTGACACATCTTGAGCGCATGACCATTACAGGAGAGACCATTCTCAAAGTCGAAGAGTTATGGGTAAACAACGACATGGGAGTTCCAGCGGTTAAAGGGGTCTCTTTCGAGGTAAGGGCTGGCGAAGTCTTTGGCATTGCTGGGGTAGAGGGAAACGGGCAAAACGAGTTGATCGAGGCTGTTACAGGCTTGAGGAAGATTGAAAAGGGCAAAGTATACCTAAATGGCAGAGAGGTAACAAACAGGTCCGTTATAGAGATGTACAAGAGTGGGCTCTCCCATATCCCGGGAGACAGGGAGAGATACGGGTTGATACTTGACTTCACGGTCATGGAGAATAGTATTATTGGCCGTCAGTGGGAGCCCTCTTTCCTAAAGGGGTCCCGCATAGACTGGGAGAAGGTAAGAAAGTATACCGAACACCTAGTAGCCAGGTTTAATGTCGTTGCTCCAAGAATTATTGCTCCAGCAAAGAGTCTAAGCGGCGGAAACAGGCAAAAGCTCCTCGTGGGGCGTGAGCTCAGCAGAGAGTCGTCCCTTATAGTGGCTGTCCACCCAACGAAGGGCCTGGATATAGCCTCCACTCTATATGTGAGGGAGCTCTTACTGGAAGCAAGAAATGCTGGCAAAGCAGTTTTACTTGTGTCAGCAGACTTGGAGGAAATACTCCAGTTGTCAGACAGAATAGCCGTGATGTACGAAGGCAAACTTGTAGCACAAGGAAAAACCAGTGACTTTACACTTGAGGAAATCGGAATGCTAATGGGAGGAGTTGCTCTCCAGAAGGCACCGAAGACAACCTAATTTTTGAAAATTCCCACGTGACAAATAAAGTTTTATAGGTTTGAGCCCTATATTTTCCACATGTCGCCCTGCATAAGCATCGCGGCTTCTAGCCTTGGCGTTGAACAAGGCAACAGGCTAGAGTCACAATATTTGGCTCCAGTGTTGCGAAAGTTAGATGGAGCCTTATACGAGGGTGTACTGACGTCAGGAGAAAACGCAAGGGAATGTCTGACAAGAGTTGTCCTCGTAGCTACGGGGGGAACAGAGGACACAATAATCTCGTTGGCCAAGAAGACAAAGCTCCTTTACCTGCTATACATCGAGGAGTACAACAGCCTGCCAGCAGTCATAGAGGCTGTTGGATACCTGAAAAACAATGGTAAAGATGTCTCTGTCGCAAAGCTGGAAGGCACCCAGCAGATCCAGGAATTATTGGAGAAACTTGGACGCATAGAAAAGACATATGAAAAGATAAGGGTTGCAAGGCTTGGACTGATAGGTGGCATTAGCCCATGGCTTGTCTACAGCAAGGTTGAGCCAGAAACACTACACAAGAGATTAGGGGCGGGACTCGTTGAGGTCCCCCTAGAGGAACTAGTCAAAACCTACAACTCTGTCTCTGAAGTAGAAGTGCCCAGGGAAATAATAGAAAATGCACTTGAAGTAAAGATACCAGTGTCCGAGATACAGAAAGCCTACAGGTTGTACCTAGCCATCAAGCAAGTTATAGCTGAAAAAAGCCTCGACGGCTTGACCATTAAATGCTTCGACATTATAAAGGAACTGGACACCACCGCTTGCCTCGCTCTTTCACTTCTAAATACCATGGGCTTTCCAGTAGCCTGCGAGGGAGACGTTCCTCTCCTCGTCTCTATGGTTCTAGGCGAATGGTCAACTGGTCAGCCAGTCTTCATGGCTAACCCCGCAATTATAAGTGGAGACAGTGTCCTCTTCGCCCACTGCACGGCCCCCCTCATCTCGTCCTACTCTCTAATGACCCACTTCGAGAGTGGCAGGGGTGTCGGAATAATGGTAAAATTTCCCGTAGGCGAAAAAGTCACAGTATACAGGGTTAATCCTAACCTAGAAACTCTCCGAATATTTACAGGCACAATTCTAGAGTCTCCATGGAGTAACAGGCACTGCAGGACACAAGTAAAGGTCAAACTTTCACAGCCTAGAGTAATATTGGATAGGAGCTTTGGAAACCACTACGCACTGGTTTTAGGCGACCACACTGAGGAACTATCCGGCGTAGCAAGACTCCTGGGTCTAAACCTGGAAACTTATTGAGGTTTTCCCTAATTTTTAAAGGATTTGCATAAATTTTGTTGGATCATACTAGTTGTGATGCTGGTAGTAATAACTGGTCCCATGTTTTCGGGAAAAACTACAGAGCTTATAAGGCGAATCGAGAGACAAATGATAGCTGGCAGAAGAGTCGTAATATACAAGCCAACAATAGACACGAGGTATCACCCATCAAGCGTCATATCACATAATGGTCTAAAGATCAACGCATTGGTGGTTCCTCCCGACGAGGAAGGAGTAAAAAGAATAGCCAGCGAAACCATAAACTATGACGTTATAGGGATAGATGAGGCACAATTCTTCCCATCCATACTGGCAGAGGAACTCAACAAGCTAGCCATAGAAAAAATGATAGTTGTCTCAGCTCTAAACCTAGACTTCAAGGGAGAACCCTTCGAAACAACAATGAAGTTGCTCGCCTACGCAGACAAAGTTGTAAGCTTGACAGCAATATGCAAAGTCTGCGGAAAACCCGCCACTAGGACCCAGAGGCTCATAAACGGCAAGCCTGCACCAAGAGACAGCCCAAGAGTCCTCGTAGGCGGCTCAGAAACATACGAGGCAAGATGCAGAAAACACCATATAGTCCCCTAGATGGTCCCCTCTAAGTTTACAAACATCAGAAGCGCTCTAGAAACTTTTTTTATGTGTTCTAGAATGGACTCCAAAGACTGTGTTTTTAGATGCTCGATTTTTCCGCTTATATGTTTATGGTGGGGTACGTATATATTTCTGGATGGTGTGGTCTGTTATCTTAAAAGTAAACGTTTAACTTAGATTTTATGAACATCACAATATTATGATGATAGGAGAACATTCATTATTTAACCTGAGATACTTATTGTACAAGATACTAGGCATGTATAAATACATTTTAAACGGAAACCCCCATTAATAGTAAAAATAAAATAAAACATTTAGCAGAATTTTTAAATAACTGTTTTGCGAAGAAATACTCGCTGAAAGCTTGGTGAAAATTTGGATAAAAGAACTGTGTCCATAATTCTAGGAGTACTGGCAGTTTTCCTAATCGCCCTATACTTTATACCGATACCGGGAGGACCGTCTGGCGAACCAAAGCTAGAATACAAAATCTTAACCTCGAGACACATTATAAGCGCTGCGTATAAGGTATATGGTAGGCCTGAGCTAGGCCTCTGGGTTGCAAAGGTTATTCTTACAAATAACGGGACATCACCCATATATGACTTGAAAATATCCTATTCCATTGACAAATATTCTGACTGGGTTGAGGGCGGAAAATACCCTGTCCTGTTGCCGGGAAGCACTGTTGTAAACCTCTACTACCCAATTGTTTCCAGCGAGGTCGCCAAGCTGACGACATCTACCCCTTCAAAGGTCAACATCAAGATTACCTATGTCGATGCTAGGGGAGCCCAAAAGGAGATAACTGAGAGTAAATCAATAGAGATTCTCGGGGCACATGACTTTATATTTACAAGTCTCTCTCCAGAGGAAAACACCGGGACGTTCTACGACATATTCAGCAACTATCCCCTAATAGCCGCATTTGTAACACCCACTGACCCCGTTGTTAGGGAATACGCAGACATGGGCAACAAGCTGGCTGGAGGCGCAGGTGCAACACTTTCAGATGAGGAAGCCTTAAAAAGCTTGTCAGGAATGTGGGAGCTCTCTGTCTACAATGGAATATCATATAAGACAGAGCCACAGGCATTTTGGACAGGACAGGTTTCACAGTATGTAAAGTATCCAAGGGATGTGATTAGGGACAGGGCGGGGACGTGTCTAGACACGGCAATCTTCTTTGCCTCGCTGGCTATCGCTCAGGGTCTCGACGCATATGTAGTCCTGATGCCAGGTCATGCCTTCACGGTTGTAGTGCTACCACAAAGTAGACAAATAATACCGATAGAGACAACAACACTAAATCAGAAGGTTTCATTCGAGGAGGCTGTACAGGTAGGGGTAAAAGTGTTAAAAGAAGCTATAAATGGTCCACATTATGTAGTAGATATTAAAGGTTTTCAGGCTTTAGGTATAACTCCTCCCGAGCTCGAAACCCTGCCGCCAGACACACTCGCGAAGTGGGGGATAAAGCTACCCTCTGGCATGTCTGAGAGTCCATCACAAGGCTCGTCTTCAGGCTCGCCGGGCCAGCCTAGCACAGGTGGGTCTCTACAATATACAAACCCCTCGCCAAGGTGGAGCATGTCATATCCGAAGAGTTGGACTGTTTCCCAGCATGGATCATACGAGGTCGACTTTGTCTATCAAGACCAAGCCCTGATCGTTGTCTTGTGGGTTCAAGGCGTCAAAAGACAGGAGTTGAGAAGTTATTTTGAGAACGCTATGAGCCAGCAGGGTGACTTGAAAGTCTTAAAGGAACAAAAGGTGTCAGTATCAGGTGTCCAGGCTGACGCAGTTGCATATCAGTATAGTTTCAGTGGTCAAAACTTTATCATAGTTGCAAGGTACTTCGAGTATCAGGGTTACGGCTTTATCATATTTTACCAAGTCTTCGACCAGAACATGATAAATACATGTGAATCTATCATTCAAACGTTTAGGCTGGGGTGATAAAAATGAGAAGGTACTTGTCTATTCTAATATTAATGCTCCTCGCGATAATCCTATTAGATGGCTTTACCACGTGGGCACAGGTTCAGCCAATAGCGGTCTTAGAGCTTGAGGACAAGGCTACCTACAATATTGCGGAAAATGGGGATGCATACGTTGAGGAAGTTATAAGCATGTCTGCAACTGCCTTCGCCAGCTTTAAACAACAGTACCCAATGCTGAGCATGCTAACTAGACTCTTCAAATCAAAAAGAACTGATGTCGAGATAACAAATCTCAATATTCAGGTCGACGAGGCAAACAACAGGATCATTGCTAAGTACGTTATAAAGGGCGCCGCAGTATACAAGAAGGATTACTGGGAAATGAAGATTGCAAGTGAAAAGCAGAAGGTAACACTTTCAGCCCAGACGGGTAACACCTTAGTATTCACTTATGCTGGGGCGGTTACAACAGATACTAGAATGATAATCACATCAACTATTAACCTGCCAAAAGAGGCAAAAAACATCAAGTTCATAAGCGATACGAATACATTGCGATATGAATATACTCCTCCAACAGCGTCAGGCCTCTCAATGGCGGGGAACCCAATATTTTTGGTTCTAGGATTAGTATTAGCTATCTTCGCCATAGCAAACATGGTCCTGCCGATGAGAAAGACGGCTCCGACTGCACCTCCCCCACCGCCTCCCCCTGCTAACCTTTGAGAAGCTTTTGAAGGTAAAAAGGAAATTTTTATTTTAAACCATTTTTGTTTTAAATTTTCAAAAACCTTACTTTATGAATTTATATCTCATGGAATGGCCTCTCAATACTTGTAAAGCCCGGGAATTCATCATTTTCACTTAAGTATGACACTCTGAAGCCCTTCTGCAAGAGCTACATTATGCAGACTCCTGTCCCCCGTATACATCTTGTTCGCCTTTACGTACTTGGCTGAAACCACTTGAAGTGCATCAGCCTGGTAAATGTGGTATTTTTCTTGGAGCCTCCAAGCCTCTGCGAGCAGTCTAACTCGGATAGGCACAAGGATCAAAGCTCCAAGCTTCAACAATCTTATAGTTTCTCCGATAAACATCATCCTTGCAGCTACATAGCTTTCATCGTCCAACCACGCTCTTCTTCGATACCTCTCTAGAACCCCCAGCACCTCCCCAATATTCCAGGCTGAAAACGAAAGAGTTAGGTTGCCAGCCAATGCTGAGTTGTATACATCGCGGGCAACCTCGCTACCAGCTTCTTCTACGTAACGTTTAACGATTGTGCTGGAATCAAGGTACACTATTGGGTTTTTCATTTTCTCTCTCCCTCAGCTCCCTTATAGCCTTGCTGGCGTCAGTGGGAACCTTGGGCTTTACAGGCTTGACTTCAATGAGTGATGAGGTCTCTACCATTTTTGAGAGCTCATCTGCTACCACTAACTCGGCAACCTCATCTTCTAGAAGTTCTTCCACAGCTCTGCTCAAAGCTCTCAGCCCAACACGGCTTCCTACTTTGAGCTTAAACTCCTCCCATAGAGCTCGATTTATAAACAGGCTTGTTTTCACTTTCTCACTCATACTCTTCACCTTAATTACTCCAGAGAGTATAAAAAGGTTTTTCAGTAACTTGTTTTCTATAACTACCAGCTGAAGTTTTGCTTTAAAGCTCTGTGAAAAACTTATAATGAGTATTAATACACACGATAGGAGGTAAAACGGGTCTCCAACTATCCTATATAAGGAAACCAAATTATCTGGACTTTTCTTCAGGTGGTAGTGTTATCTTTACTCTCTTGATCCGTGCAAATGTTAGGACAATGTTTTGATACAGCGTGTACAATTCAAACATACCTACAGAACTTCACTGCACGCTCTACTTAGCGCGCTGATTTGATAGAGCACCCGCTTTGGTTGTCCATGGCGGCTCGACCGGAAGACTAAAAATCAGGCACCTGTTATACATGTTTTGTGAAGATATTTGGGACAGCTGGTGTCCGGCTAAGGTTTCCCAATGAACTAGACCCGATCTTGCTTTACCGCGTGGGGCTTGTCTTGGGGAATCTAGGCCTTTCGGGGACGAGTCATATCGTGTATGATTCTAGGATCACGAGCCACCTTGTAATGTATGGATTAGCATTGGGGATGTTATCCTCTGGGATAGACGTATATGAGGTTGGGCTCGCCCCAACACCCATAGCTGGCTTCGCCGCTTCTAGGAGGAAAAGCCTCGGCATAAGTGTAACTGCTAGCCATAATCCTCCCGAGTATAACGGCTTTAAGTTATACACGCCTGACGGCTTTGAGTCTACGCGGGACCTCGAGGAGAAAATCGAGCTCTTACTTGATAAAAGCTTCAGGCCCGTTTCTTGGCAAGAAGTTGGGGGGTTTTCCCGCGACAGCCTGGTCGTCGAGGAATATGTTACAGAGCTTTTAGAAAGATTTGCCCCGTCGAGGACTGCCTGGAGACCCATAGTAATTATCGACTGTGCAAATGGCGCTACTTTTGACGTCTCGCCTAGGATAGCTCGGATGATGGGGGCTAGGCCTATAACCATGAACTGTAACCCTGACGGGCATTTCCCGGCACGTTTACCTGAGCCCAGGAAGGACGTGCTAGAACAGTACTCTGGGATTGCAAGCGTTGTAAATGCATCGATTATCCTGGCACACGACGGGGACGGGGACAGGCTTGCAGTTCTTGACACGCAGAGTGGATACATAAAGCTGGACAGGCTACTAGCATACTATGCAAACTTGGCACTCGAGGACAAGCCTGGCCATGTTATAGCAAGCATTGATACCGGATTGGCCCTAGACGAGGTCGTAGAGAGGCACGGCGTAAGGCTAGAGAGGTACCCCCTAGGAAAGACCCATGAACGTGTAAAGCAGCTAGGGCCCGGCAACGTTGCTGTGGCATGCGAGCCTTGGAAGCTTATCCTCCCCTCCTGGGGACACTGGGTCGACGGCATCCTACAAGTAGCAATAATACTAAAGAACATGGTTGAAACCGGGAAGCCTCTCTCAAAGTTGCTAGAGGAAGAAAATATCCCAGACTATCCCTGGGACAGGAGAAGCTATATCCTTGACCCCGAAGAGATACGGGACAGGCTTTATGAAGAGCTGGTAGAAGAGCTTAAAGGTCTCCTAGGCGAGCCGGCTAGAATCATCGACATTGATGGATTTAGATACGAGTATCCAGACGGGTCCTGGTTGCTCGTCAGGAAGAGCGGTACAGAGCCAAAGCTTAGGATCTACTCGGAGGCTAAAACCAACGAGAGACTGCGAGAAATAGTTTCAAGTGTGGAGGCAAAGATATTTGAGCTCGCGAAGAGGCTTGGAGGAAAAATAATAGAGAAAACACTCGGCTAAAAATTAGTCATTAGTTTCGGAGTAAAGGCTATAAATTGGGAAAACTATACGTCTAAGTGATGAGGGTAGCTTTTGGCTCCGATGACAACTACTCTATTGTATCCTTCATTGTCCAGGAGCTGAAAAAGAGGGGGCACGAAGTAATCCTGGTCGGCTCGGCGCTGACAGGCAAGCCTTATCCATGGCCAAAGGTCGGGCAGGAAGTTGCACAGCTAGTAGCATCTGGCAAGGCGGATACGGGCATAGTTATGTGCTATACGGGGACAGGTGTAAGCATAGCGGCTAACAAGGTAAAGGGAATAAGAGCAGCGCTATGCACAGATGCAAAGAACGCAAGAGGCGCAAGGCTGTGGAACGATGCCAACGTTCTAGCGCTAAGCGCGAGGTTGCTCTCAGAAGAGGTAGCCAAAGAAATACTCGACGAATGGTTCTCGGTAAAAGAGCCCGACCCCTCTGAGAGGGAAAACATAGACTACCTCAAAAATCTTGACCAAGCCTGAACGGCTTAACGGGAAGAGTTTTCTTTTTATTTCTTTATTTTCTCAACGTATCTTGCTTCTTCTCTTTCTCTTGGAACCGACAGTGCAACTATTATCGAGCCCGTCAAGAAGAAGTAGTGCCAAACAGCCCAGAAGAGGTTTACCAGTATCGCGGCTTGCAGAATCATTGGTGCAGATGGGTACCACGCGACACCAGCAAATATTGATAAAAGCAAGAGAATGTCAAAGAAAACGTGGGGTACAACAACGCCGAACGCTCTTCTCCCCCTGCCTTTCGGGGTCACCTTGAATGGACGTTTACGCCTAGCAAGCCAGGAGAAAAATGAGACCGTTAACCCGAAGAAGGCTATGTATTCTACGAACTGGTGGAGAAGGAAGCCCCTAAGACCATAGGTTTTTCTCCGTATGCTATAGGTGAATATGGCCGTCGAGAAGAACAAATAGGGAAAGTAGACAATGGCATAAAGGAACGGGTCAAGCTTGATGTAGGGTCTCCTTAACAATAGGAAGACTATTGGCGCAATTATTTCGAACAATGTAAGGATACCCTCTTTCAGCCAATAATAAAAGCCAGCAGCATAGTCAAAGAAGACCTGAATGTCGAGGCTCATCTTTAAAAGATTAGGTGTAAGCTGGAAATAGCCAAAAGACCATCTGCTCTGCTGCTGTACATATGCAGAAGCGTCTGGAGGCGGCTCTCCATACCAGATAAGCTCCTCGTCCAGGTAGGGGGAGAGATATTTCATGGAGTGAATCTTTACAGAGGTTGCCGCGTCCTCAGTTATGCTCGACTCGTCCATGCCCCCGACTTCCTTAAGGACGCTTGCCCGGAAAACCGTGCCAGAACCCAGGGAAAAAGCCGACGACTCGCTTCTCCCACGCATTATTATCCTTAGGAAGGGCTCCTGTTGGTACTTTGCGCCCTGAGAGACATAGGAGTCTATCTCGGTGTATTTTTGAGGAACCTGGACAAATGCGACATTCTCGTCTCTAAAGAATGGAATTACCGCATCAAAGAAGCCTGAGGTTGGACGCTGGTCAGCGTCGAATATAGCTATGAGGTCATACTTGTCTCCAACAAGCCTTAGGGCATTGTTTATGGCTCCAGCCTTGAAGCCTCTGCGGTCAGTCCTATGGATATAATATATACCATTAACTTTACAAAATTCCTCCATTTCTTTGACTATCTCGGGCCTGGTCGAGTCGTCCAAAAGATACACGTCGCCTCTACCCTTAAGTGCGGCCTTAACTGAGAGAAGCGTGTCCTTAATAATACCTGTCCTCATTAAATGACGTGACAAAGGCCGCAATCCTAAGGTTTAGGGGTTTCCCTACGTACCTTGCATCATACTTTCTGTATCGAAGTGTCACAAGTGTGTAGTTTAGAAATACGAAGAAACCCGTAAACATTGCTAGCCAAACGCCATATGCAAGCCACACCAGCCAAACGTCGCTGAAGGTAAGATAAGTTGCAATTAGTGCCGCGAGGAAAGGCGAAAAAAAGACGAGGTAATTTATTATTCTCTTCATGTTTCTAGCCAGGGATCTTTGATTGGAGAACTGTGCATTTTGGAACCCCCTCTTTGTAGTCTGAACGTATAGCTATATCTACCAGTCCCCTCAATGCTTGGCACTGTGCTCCAATAGGCTCACATAGGAGGATTATAGAAGCATTTTTTGTTCCATGCTTAAGGCTTTCTAGGAACTCCTTCCAAAATGCCCTAGAGAGCTGGGGCGCCTCTTGTGAGGGGTATATGGGTTCGAGGTCATTTGTACTTGCTATTACTATAATTTTTTCTGTATCGTCTGCCTCAATCTCTCTAATGAAGTCCTGTGCCAGCTTTTTGGCTAGTCTTATAACTTCTTCTACGCTCCCTGTTTTTAGCTTGGTTGCTTCATAGGAATATGTTGTTCCATAGTAGTCAACATAGCTTGATTCTGCTATTAGGGTCGAGAATCTCTGTGTTGAGAAAATTAAGGCCTTGAATTCCTCAGAGTATATTTTCTTTGGAACCTCTAGTATCTCCTGTATGCATTTGAGAATATTGGAAGAGTCTGTCTCAATAAGCATAGTGGACCTTATATAAACTGCTTTCTTTAAGGCGTCTAGATGTGAAGGGGTATACATTATCTTTTTGTTTCTTTCTAAGGCTAGCGCTATTTCCATGACGCCTACGGGAATCGGGTAAAGCGTGAAAGCCCCGGGTCTATAGAGAACATAGTCATTAATAATAGGGATAAGCGCGCCAACCTTGGCGCCACTATATTCCATGGCTTCCTCCAGTATCTCTCTAGCCCTTGTCATAGTTTCTTCGTCTGTGGGAACTTTGTTAACTATGATGGCCGAAAACGGTAGCTGTTCTTTAGCCTGTAGTGCATCAATATACCTCTTTGTAGAGCTGAGAGACACTGGGGTCGGCTCGAGAACCATTATTATCCCTTCTTGGATCCCCTTGTATGTCTCGTGGAAATTTTTTCTTTCAATAGAGAATAGTGGATCTTCATAAGACAGGGCCGCCTCATGGTCAACAATAACATAGTCAACATTTTCGCTATTAAGCGCTCTCGTATATGTCTCAGAGAACTTGTCTTTAAAAGACAATAAGTCTCGCTTCTCTACTTCTAGGGGAATCCTTTCACTATATATCCTCAAAACTGTTAGAGTCCCCTTTCCAGTCTCAATTGTTTTTAGTGATGTCCTATAGTCAAGATTTTCTTTTACAGCCTGGATAATGCCCTTAGCCTTGTGTCCAACAAGCTCAGATATTGTGCTTACTGGATCCGCGTCTACAATTAAGACTTTTGAACCTCTTAGCGCTAGAAACTTGCCAAGCGAGAGTGCTAGTGATGAGCCGCCAACACCACCTTTAACCTTTAGGAAAACATATCTACGCATGTTTATATTTCCGAAAAAGGAAGTATTTATATTTTTTAGTTCAATTTAGACGCTTGACTGAGCGTTCCCGTTTAAGGGAAAAGTTGCTCCAAAACCTGTCCCCCTGTCAAATATTTTTCTAGAATCTTCATCTGTATCAATTTTTCACCAATGACATTATATGTCATTTTTCCATCAAAAACAAACAAAGAGTATGCGATTCCTTTATGCTCGAGCTCCATATTCTGGATATCGTTCAAGATTCCTTGCAAAGGACTTCTCTTTGAGAATTGCCTGAAATACTCCTCTAATTTTCTCATAGCGCTAGGTACGCCTAGCATTCTTACGGCCAAGTAGTCAGTTTGTTCAAAAGAAACATTTTGATGCATTTGGAGCGACTGTTCTCTATACATATTTGTAAGATATTCTAGAACATCTCTTTGGCAATCCTTGTCAGGGTAGAGGGGAAACTTGAAGGGAATATTTTCAGAGCTTGCCAGGTACTCTTTCTCGATCCGTCTAGACAATAAGAGGCTCAATGAGTCGTTCCTTAGTTTACTTGAAAATACGCAGTCAAAGAGGTAAACATATTTTGGGTTGTGGAGGCTTGTATAAAGGACGTAGGGGAGCCAGACTTTCTTCCACGTGCTAATCTTTTGTAGCACTCTCTCCGAGACATTTATATACAGCATATGGATAAAGCCAAGCATCGGCTAGTTAAATCTCACTGCATATCTTCTAGCTGTGTTTTCTTATGAGGCTGACATAGCCTGAATGCAACCTTGGATGATTATCTTCAAATATTGGGCCCTCCCTGTTATATAGATAGGAAAATCTTTCCTTTACGTTTAACCCTCGGCTCGATGCTATTTCTACAAAAATTTTCCTCGCAAGCAGAGAGTATCCGCTCCAAGACTCTACGGGAAATTGGTCAAGATGAGAGGTACCTGCTACAAGGTCTTCGCCTATTCTATAGAGACGCATATGTCCGTAGAGATACCCATTAATCAGAGGGAGATAGATGAGTCCCTTTGTTCCCCTGTCTCCCGTCCAGGAAGCGCTTGTCTTCACAAGCATCTTCATTTCGTTCCCGAAAGGTGTCTCGCCAAAAAAGTAGTTTTTTACTTCTCCAATCGTGCGGAATCCCTTGAAGATAAGTGACACGGGCCAGTCAATGTTTTTAGCGGAGACATCTTCGGACTGGAAGTCGTAATTGTAGGTTATCGAGGAATCTATGGAGACTTCGGCTAGGCCACTAAGAGGGTGAACTAGGCGCGAGAAATAGTACTCAGCCCAAAGAGACCTAAGATTGAAAACACTGGCATTGAAGGCTTTTCCCGAGAACCTCGGCTCAATCCTTGAACCCAAATAGCCAACAATTGTGGCTCGTTTTCCTTCCCAAGCCTCATATATCCTTAGCTTCCCTCCAAGTCCAGCAAGCCAGAATTCACCTAAAAGGAAATGCTCTTTCCCATATAGGTCTATAGGAGCTCCATCATGATCCGCTAGACCCTCACTCTTTTGGGAACCTGAAACGATGGGATCCACTAGGACAACTCTTTCCTTTTTTGCATCGTAAAATACGTGCAGGCTACTCGTCCAAACTCTTGCCTTGTAACTCCGGTTGTGTAGAAAATCCCAGAAAGAACCCTTAACCTCTCTTGGCTCCTCGAATCTTACAAGATAGGCGCATCCATAGTTGCCTGTCGACCTATTGAACCAGTCATGAGTAAATACTACATGATAATCTTGCTTTACAAAAATTTGAGCATATTCACCATGTATTGCCCGTGGTTTTTGCATTTTCCCCTTTAAACTGCAAGGTTCAAAATGCAACGAGGTATTTTCAACTAGCTGTTTTAGGCTTGCCCTAACTTTTGAACGTTTATAATTCATGTGATTTCTATCTTTAAAACCAAATAAAAAAGTAAAGAAATAAACTTATAAAGGATAGCTAAATTTCTCAAAGGAATTAAAACGGTTGTTTCAAGGAATTTGACATATTTGCATCTTCTCCTTAAGGGAATTGTTCAAGAATTTATTTACGACTTCTTTATTTAATAAAAAATCTTTAAAGATAGCTTGTAGTTTGTCAATGATAATACTTTAAATAGTTATTCTTATCCTTTAATGTGTGCAAACAACAAAATCCAAAGGCTTAAATAAAAATACCTTATACGCTGTAATCATTGCTGTAATACTTCTAATTGTTGCGGTAATAGTTTTGCTTCCAAAGGGTCCCACACCCACGGGACCAGTTGCACAGGCTAGACCCTTCCACAAGCAAATACTCTACGTAATTGTCAACGATGAGGGAACAAGAATTAACATGTATAAAACTGGGGTATTTGATATAGCTGCTGTAACCCCGGCGAGATGGCCTGATGTAAACAATACAAAGGTAGGTAACTTTACCCTCCACCTGGTGAGGAGACCAGACAAGCCACAACTTACAATTCAGTATGTAGGACTTAACCCCATGAAGGAACCCCTCAATATTCCGGAGGTTAGACAAGCACTGGCATATGCTGTGCCCTACGACGTCATACTGAAACAGGTGTTTGGAGGCCTATACACGAGGCTCTACACTATAATACCCAAGGGGATGCCTGGCTATACAGAGTTCGGCATAAACAAGTATGAGTACGACATGAATAAGGCACAACAGATAATGTCCCAGCTTAAGGCTAAAGGCTTCGACCCAAGCAAGTACGTTATAACCATTATCTATAACGAGGGCAACACTGCGCGCCAGCAAATAGCGACACTGCTCCAGCAGTCATGGAGCCAGCTAGGATTCAAAGTGACAGTAGAGTCTTACTCGTGGCCAAAGTACCTCGACCTCGTAGACCACTTCCAGTACCAAGTCATGCTTCTAGGATGGATCCCCGACTACTTCGACCCAGACGACTACTTGATGCCATTTGTCTGGGGAGGCGCAGAGTTCAAGAATCTAGAGGTCAATAGCAACGTCGCTCCAGGAGACGTTGGAAAGTATCTTGCAAACGTAAACATGACTGTAGAGACCGAGAAGTTCATAGTCGTTGCCGGCGAGAAGGGTACCGGCGCAAAATACACAGGTCCAACAAACAAGCCAATAATCACTATTGGCTACGTGGTTGACTGGGACACAACCAACAGCAACTGGGCAAACCCAGTAAACATGGTCACATTGGGAACAGGAGGACTCAAAGATGTTGCGCTAAGTGCCCTATGCAAGGCCGCCCAGAGAATAGTAGACCCAACGATCAGGGAAGCAGTGCTCCAGGCGGCAACAATCTACTTCAATAAACAGGCAACGTTACTCATGATTGGGCAACAAATCACGGGCGAAAACTATGGATCATGGGTACACGACATGTACTACCCCGTGGCCACCTTTGCTAGATACGACTTGGTATGGGAGGATCCCAACGCCCCAGTCGCTGACACCGGTGTAGCGGGCGTCAAGAACAGTCCAGAAACAATGGTTATTGGAGATATCGGCTGGCCGGACACATTTGACCCAGCAAAGTCCTACGAGAGCTTTGGCTGGGAAATATTCTGGCACACCTATGGAAAGCTAGTCACGATGTGGAAAGAAGATACCGAGCCTATCCCAGAGCTTTCAGTCGCGTGGGCCTTCAGCAAGGATCTTACGGAGCTCTACTTCGTAATGAGGGGCAACGTTAAGGCATACGACCCGTGGAATAACAAGACCTACCCCATTACAGCTGTAGACGCGCTCTTCAGCGTGTGGCGCGCAGTTAGACTAAACCTGCCAGGTGGGCCCCAATGGATGATCGACAGCTATATTGATGTTAATGCTTCAAGCGTTATGACAGAGAGCGAGCTAGACAACCTAGCAAAGACAAACGGGCTAGTAACATTCTACATGGGCAAGTCTGCAGAAGTCCACAGCCTAAACGAGCTACTAAGCTTCTTCAAGTACAGCGGGCCGACAGCGGGCGTAGTAAAGTTCAAGCTACGCTTCCCCTACGTCCCAATACTCCAGATATTCGTCACAGGCGTCGGCTCAATTATACCGATGCAGTATGCCCTTGGAAACAACTACCAGGCGGCTCTAGCGGACTCAAACAATGGTAGAAACCCCGCGGCGTGGGCTAAATATGTGGGTGTAGGCGAAGATGACCCGACATTCAAGCTACTTTCAACAAAGCCTGTATCAACTGGTCCATACTATGTTGCAGACTACAAGGAAGACAGCTACATCCTGCTCAAATACAACCCATACTACTGGAACGCGACATTATGGCAACAACTATACGGATTCAAGCCCTAAAAACTTAAAAACTATTTTTCTTTTTTTGGTGAGTTGAAAAATGGGGCTAGGAAGTTATCTTTTAAGGAGACTGCTGACCTTTCTGCCCAGCGTGATAGGGGCGTTGCTGATAACTTACCTAATTGCATACGTTATACCCACTGACCCCGTCAGGGCATGGGTAGGAGAAAAACTCATGGATCCATCAACCCTCGACAAGCTAAAAAAGGAATACAAGTTCGACGCTCCCTGGTACGAGCAATTCGCCTTCCTGATTGAAAAGTTGCTGAGTGGCACACTTATTGACCCGGTGCGTGGAACCCCAGTTGTCCAGCAAGTGGCACAGAGATTCCCCATAACAGTTGAGCTGGCGATTTTTGGGATGCTGTTTACGGTGGCTATAGGGATACCTCTAGGCATAGTTGCTGCCGCAAAGAAGGACAGCGTCATCGACTTTTTTGTAAGGATATTTGCATTGTTCGGTAGCTCTATTCCAGCCTTCGTGCTATACTACTTTTTGATACTCGCCTTCTATGTATATGTCAGAGCCTCTTTGCTCGCTGGAGTACCGTTCTATTCTCTTTCCTGTGCCGCCCGCCTAGACTCTATAAGGGACACAGTGCCGGTGCTGGGCTATGTGGTATGGGCAGTTGGGCAAGTCCCAATCTTTGGCGCCCCAATGTGTGGAGAATTTAGTGTTGTTTCCGATACGGTGGTAAGGATGTGGCTTCCAGGACTGGCTCTTGGCCTGCTGTCAGGGGGATTTATTGCCAGAATAGTGAGGAACAGTCTTCTCGACGCCCTCACATCGGAGTCAATCCTTTTTGCAAAGGCTAGAGGGCTGACAAACCAGCGGATATGGCGCCACGCTTTGAAGAACGCCTTTGCACCAATAGTGACCATTCTTGGACTTGATTTTGCCGGGCTACTTACCGGGGCAATTATAGCTGAGACTGTCTTCAATATTCCTGGAATGGGGCTCTACATGTATCAGGGGATAACTAGGCTTAACTTCCCTATAATCATTGCTGGAACATTCCTGTTCTCGATAATATACATAGTCATGAATCTCATAGTAGACCTCATTTACGCCTTGATTGATCCCCGGGTGAGATACTAGAGGTCGAGAAGCATGAACCCTGTTTACCGTTTTGGAAGCTGGCTTATAGACAAATATGCAGGTCTAAGGGAAAAGATAAGCCCGGGATGGCTCGAAAAGAACAGGTCCAAACTCGTTGAGACAAAGCTCTCCGTCTATGTCTTCACTTCTTCCAGGATAGGGCTCACCGGTCTAGCCCTTGTTGTCATTACACTTTTTCTAGCGATATTTGGCCCCTTTATTGCATGGGAACCGTACGACGTATACCCGATACTCAACAAGCCCGAGCTAGCTGGAAAGTTGCCTCATCCACCGTGTTTTGGGAACTGTGAAGGTCTGCCAATGTTTGGTACAGACCAGTATGGAAGAGACGTTTTAAGCCTAGTGGTAAGGGGTTTCAGGATAGCCCTTGTTATGAGCATAATAATTGTTGTAACTAGCTCTCTTATAGGCATTCTGATAGGCCTAGTCTCGGGCTATTTCGGAGGACTAGTAGACGAAATCCTAATGAGGTTTACCGACATGATGCTCGCTTTCCCAGGGCTAATCCTAGCTATAGCATTCAGCTTAACGCTCCGGCTCTCTCTTAGAGACTTCCTGATGGCAAACCCAACGGCAACAAGCATAGTTGCCTCCCTATTTGCCCTTAACCCCAAGGACGCTCCTAACCTCGCAAACCTGCTCTCTGTCTTCCTCGCACTTATACTCGTGTGGTGGCCCCCATACGCAAGGGTTGTGAGAGGCTCCGTCCTATCAGTAAAGGAGCAGGGCTTCATAGAGGCCGCAAAGGCTCTGGGGCTTTCAACGTGGAAGATACTCACCAGGCACATTTTCCCCAACATCATGTCTCCACTCCTAGTCATGGTTACATTCGATTTTGCGACCGCGACACTTAGCTCTGCGGCCCTATCGTTCCTGGGTTTGGGCCCCCAGCCACCTGTCCCCGATCTGGGCCTCATTATTTCACAGGCGGGGCAGTACTTCCCGGAGAAAAGCTGGTGGATAGTAATAGAGGCCGGGACAGCATTGCTACTAATATCTCTTGGATGGAACCTAGTGGGAGACGCCCTGAGGGACGTCTTCGACCCGAAGACTAGGCGCTCAATAGAGTTAAAAGCCAAGATAGAGGTGAGAAAATGAGTAGCACTTTGCCCGAAAACCAGGTATTAGCGGTAAGAGACCTCTCGGTGAGGTTCTACACGTATGCCGGCGTTGTACACGCTGTCTCGCAGGCCTACCTAGACGTGTTCGAAAGGGAAACAGTCGCCCTGGTTGGAGAGACGGGCTGTGGGAAGTCTGTTTTCACAAAGGCGATTACAGGCTTGATAGATCCGCCTGGGCGCATTGAGACTGGACAAGCATTGTTCAGGAAGAGAGACGGGACAATTGTTGACCTGCTAAAGCTGTCGCCAGAAGAGATCAGGGAAATAAGGGGAAACGAGATTGCCTACATATTCCAGGACCCCTCAAGCTCACTAGACCCACTATACACTGCAGGAGACCACATAGCTGAAACCATTCTTGAGCATAGACCAATAACTAAGGACGAGGCTTATCAAGAGGCTGTCCAACTGCTCCGAGACGTATTGATTCCGAACCCCGAGGTCAGGGTCAAGAACTACCCACATGAGCTTAGCGGGGGGATGAGGCAGAGAGTTGTGATTGCCACAGCTATAGCAAACAAGCCGAGGCTCCTAATTGCAGACGAGCCGACAACCAACCTAGACGTAACAGTCCAGGCACAGATCCTAGACCTGTTGAGGGGGCTGAAAGAAAAATACAAGATGAGCCTCCTCTTAATCACACACAATCTAGGAGTAGTAGCAGAGACAGCTGACAGGGTTTATGTCATGTATGGAGGCAGAATAGCCGAAACAGCAGACGTAAACACTATATTCGAGGCACCAATGCACCCCTACACCCAACTCCTATTAAGGGCCGTCCCAAACCCATTGAAACGAATCGAGCGGCTAGAATCAATACCGGGCACCGTTCCCAACTTGATAGACATGAAGCCTGGTTGCCCCTTCGCCCCCCGATGCCCATTCGCTATGGAGATCTGCAGAAGGGAAGACCCTCCCAGAATAGATCTAGGTAACGGTCACGTTGTTCACTGCTGGCTACATGCAAAGAGGTGAGAAAAATGGCGGAACTTATACGGGTTGAAAACCTGAAGAAATACTTCAAGGTAAGAGGCTCCCTATTTAAGACTGTCAAAGCCGTCGACGGCGTCGACTTCACTATAAGCCAGGGCGAAACCCTTGGACTCGTGGGTGAAAGTGGGTGCGGAAAGTCGACACTAGGCAGAACCGTTATACGCCTCCTAGAGCCAACGTCTGGAAAAATATTCTTCAATGGAAAAGACGTCATGTCCCTTAGGGGTGAAGAGTTAAAACAGTTCAGGAGGAATGCCCAGATAGTCTTCCAAGACCCCAACACATCTCTAAACCCCAGGATGACCATTTTCGAGATACTCTCTGAGCCACTCTTCGAGCACAATATCCCGGTCGGAGACCCCGAAGAATACATTGTAAAGCAACTAGAAAGCGTTGGCCTGGGAAGGGAGCACCTATACAGATACCCCCACGAGCTCAGCGGTGGACAAAAACAGAGAATAGCTATCCTCAGGGCGCTCACCCTGAACCCAAGCTTCATAGTCCTAGACGAGCCGACATCTTCCCTAGACGTCTCTGTGCAGGCATCTATACTAAACATGCTTAAAGACATACAGAGAGAAAGGAAGATATCCTACCTCTTCATATCCCACGACATAGGAGTAGTCAAATACATGAGCCACAGGATAGGAGTAATGTATCTAGGAAAAATCGTCGAGCTAGGGCCATCGGATAGAATATTCGAGAACCCCCTGCACCCATACACAAAGTTCCTACTGAGCTCAATACCTATACCCGACCCCAAATATGCGAAAACCAGGCAGAGACTAACAATCCAGGGCGAGCCTCCATCGCCAATAGACATACCGAAGGGATGCAGGTTCCACCCCAGGTGCCCATTTGCCACGGAAAAATGCAGGACAGCCGAGCCGCCACTTATAGAAGTTGAGCCCGGCCACTATGTCGCATGCTGGCTACATGAAAAAGCCTAAAACTCTTCTATTCTAGGCTTTATTTTCTCAATGTCTTCCTCAATCTCTGTTAAACAATAGAGTACGATGTTTTCTTCTGGCTGAAATGTAAAGGCGCCATGCTAGCGTGCAAGAACTAGTTCCAGCTTGTTGTTTCTCAAGGCTTAATGTAGTACTTCTAATCTTTTTCTCTCTCAACAAATAACATACTCTAAATCATTATACTCTAGTATTATACTTGTGATTATTACTTCCAAAACTTTGTTCTTCAAACCCGACAAGCATGGCAATATTGAAGAAAATAGTCAATGAAAAGCTAAAAGAGACAGACACGATGCAACTCTAGGCTTGTATACTCTCTCCTAAACCTTTTCTTCTACACTCCCAATCTCTACTATTTTTGTCCTAGACTTCCAGCCAGAAACAATTTTTACCTGAGAAGATGAAACCCCAAAGTACTTTGCAAGCTTCTTAATAAGCTCCATGTTTGCTTCTCCCCTTTCCGGCCTCGACTTGAGACCTACAAATATCTTGTCGCCCTCCACCCTGACATAATCCTTGTGAAACTCGACCTCTACTTGATACCTCAAAATCATCACCATATGGATAATAACTTTCGGAAATAAATTTTGAGCGCGCGCTGTGATCCACATTTCTCTGCTAGAATCCTCTCACCAAGTGCAATACCCACTTCCTTATCCTCACAGTTGTGCCACGCCTCTCGACAAGCCCACTCCTAAGGAGGACGTCTAGCATCTCATCGCCTATCCTTTTACGTGCCTCCTCTAGTTCGACCTCTTGATCGCCTAGCTGCTCGACAGTTCTCAGCATGGAGTCCTCAAGCTTTACAGGTATAGCTGGGACCTCCACAGTGCTCCTCATGGCCTCATGTATATAGTAGGCCTTCTCGACGCCCAGCCTAGACAGACAGGAGAC
This sequence comes from Thermofilum sp., assembly GCF_038871435.1. Classification (NCBI taxonomy): domain Archaea; kingdom Thermoproteati; phylum Thermoproteota; class Thermoprotei; order Thermofilales; family Thermofilaceae; genus Thermofilum; species Thermofilum sp. Next base: position 73,956 of record NZ_JAVZIC010000004.1, on the reverse strand, counting down.
AAGATACAGGACAGCCGCCTCCAGCTTGAAGCCCCCCGTAAGGTTTATCCATGCCCTATAACCTAGACCTCTATACCTTGCCACAACGCCTGCAACCGTGTCCACCAGGTTAATCAGACCCTCCTGAAAGTCCAGGCCGAGGCCCGGCACCCTAATTGTTTCTACTTGTTTCCCCTCCGAGGAGAGATAAGCCTCAAGAAGCCTCCCAGAGAACTCAGACACACCAGTATCAGACGAAAGAAGCACAACGGCGTCGACCATTCCCTCCTCGAGGTAAGACCTCATAGCGTTAAGCTCAGCGCTCACCTCATACGGCTTGCTGGCAAGAAACCTCAGCCCAGCCTCGAACTCCTCGCAGCCGCTACAAGCCCTCTCACCAGCTTCAGCGTCCTCCCTGCTCCTGGGAGAAGCCTGAGCCCACCTCTTGAATTTCTCTAAAATGTCGCTAGAGACGCTTTGTCCAGAAGCATTTTGCGCCAAGTTCCTAACAATGCTCGTCCCCACGGTAACAATATGGGCAATCCTTCGGTGATCCATCGATATCGATGAAAATGCTCTAGAACTCCGATATAAAGATTGGTTCATAAGTGAGTATTAATTGGGAATGTTTTTACAAGCCAGCTTTGGTAACCAAGATTTCTATTTTTTTCCTCAATCTTTTTGGAAACTTTTCCGCATAGCTTAGAAGCTTTTCAGAGTCTAGGAGGTCGAGGTTGAGCTCTGGCGGGACGTAGCCTCGGAGGTATATTGTGTCTAATAGGGCTTTTTCAGGCTCTGCGATCATTTTGCCTGTATCGAAGCCAAAGTAAAGTTTCCTGCTTATCTTGTGCAACTCGAACGCGTAGACACGGCTTTTTACTTTTCTGGGCTTTCCCAGCCAGACAACGGTGACTACCTGCGAGGGCTGGTCAATAATTTCGTGGTAGTGTAGGGCCCACTCCATCGATATGTAGCCCGAGGGGAAAGCTGTCCTTACAACCTCCCATACCTCACACTTGCCTAGGCATACCCAGCCCCTAGCAACCCTATGGACGAGCCCCAACCTCTGGAGCCTCCAGAGCGCCACATTTAGCGAAGCATCGCCAAGCCCGGTCATTGAACGAAGAGCACTAACGTGGACCACTTTGTATCCTTTTTCTTTGAGTTCCTCCACTAGTTTTACCCACTCACTTAGCCTCATTCCTAAGCACCTCGACAGCTTCACCTAGCACATCAAGTGTGACAAGCAAGTATTTCTCCACAAGAACGTAGTCAACAAGCGAAGGGTTCAGAAGCCTGGAGAGCTCGTCCACTACGCGTTTGTAATCTTTTTTCTCAAGAATTCCCCGAATAAAGTTCGTAGCACCTAATAGATCATCGAGTCGCTCAACATAGCTCCCAAATTCCTCAAATAGATACCCCTTGTCTAGGGTTGCCCCCTTCTCCCTAGCCCAATAAATATCAAACACGTCTCGCCACCTTATAAAGCCCCTGTGCCAGCCACCTGCAAGGGAGCACACCTTATCAGCCAGGATGCACCCGAGCCTCTTTACCCTTACACCTACCACTGTCGAAGAGGGGAAACTCACTCCTATAGTTTTCAACTCGTAGTATTCGGAACTATACCTTCTACGAAGAACTTCTACCTTTATCCTTGTCTTTCGACCTAGAAGTCTCTGCGTATCAAATACAAGGAAATACCTGTAGAAGCCCCCGGCAACATCCAACTTGGAACCCGACACATGTACCTTAATGTTTTCGGAAGCAAGTAATCTCTCTACTTGATTCTTGATTTCCTCTGAATGTTTAACAGCCCCATTTATATCTTCCTCAAATGTAAAGTCTAGGTCCAGTGACAGTCTAGGAGAACCATAAACTAGGCGCAAAGCTGTCCCACCTTGAAGAGTATATTTCGCGTATAAACCACTGCGTGCCATAGCATAAAGTACTAAGCGTTGTAAATGTTCCCGCAATATCCATTCTCTTTCATCGCCGCTTGGAGGAAGCAAGTTTTCCATCATAAAAATTATTCCTAAACTATTACATAAATGTTATAGTTTTGGAACATTTCAAACCGACAACTTACCGTCTTTTCTCTCCACTGCTTTTAATAACCTCGTCAAGCCTTGTCAAGAGGATAATCCACGAAACATAGCCGGAGATTTTTCCTTCATCATTCATGACTAGGAAGTGGCTTTTTCCTGTTTCAACCATTTTCTCAATAAGTTCCTTTAGAGGCGTATTCTCGCTGACTACTTCGGGCTTTTTGAGCGGCGCGAATGCCAACGACATGCCCCACTTGTCTTCCGGCAATGCAAGCAGGTCTGGCAGAACTACTTCCCCAAGTAGGTTCCCCGAAGAATCGACAACGAAGCATGGTTCTTCCGGAGCCTTTTTAAGCAAGTTTATCGCATTGCTTATCATCTCTTCTTCACTAATCAGGCAAACATCTCTTGTCATTACGTCCTTTACACGTATTCTATAGAGTAGCCTTGTCCGGCCTAGGTCGGAAAGTATCTTGAAGAAGGGTTTTTCTTCTTCTAGTTCTCGTATGGGCTGAACATCCCTGTAGAAGGACGACCTACCCGAGACATAATAGGACACAGTCGACGCGACCAAGGAGGGGATAATCGAGGATGCGCCGGTCGTCTCGGCTACGAGAGCGATGCTTGCCAGCAGGGTCTTATTCCCAGCGGCCACCACGCTCGCCATACCAGCCATTACTAGGACGGCATTATCCCTTCCCAGGGTAACCCGGCTATATGCCGCACCAAGCATCGCGCCGACAAAAAGAGAGGGAACAAAGAGGCCGCCCGAGCCCCCCATATTGAGCGTAACGCTTGTCGCAAATACCTTTGCAAACAATAGAAGCAAAATGAATGCAACGCTCCAGGACGAGGCCTCCCCACTAAGCACAGCATGGATAGAGTCATAGCCTAGACCCAGAACTCCGGGCACAGCCATCCCCGTGAGCCCAAGCAAAAGTCCCCCGACCAGGGGACCGCTAAAACCCTCCAGCCTGAATCTTCCAAGCCCCTCATATAGCCAGACAAAAAACAGTGACACAAGCCCAGCCAAGACTCCCAGAACGAATGAGTGCAGGAGAACCTGGAGGGAAACATATTCGCCACCACCCATCGCCGGAAAAATTTTTTCCGTGCCAAGAAGCATCACAGTAAGCAAATAGGCACTAACCGATGAAAAAGTAGCCGGAATAAACGCCTCCTTGGCCAAGTCCCTCTGAAAAGGAATTTCAAGTGCAAAGAGTATCCCAGTCAGGGGAGCCCTAAAAATCGCAGACAAACCGGCCGCGGCCCCCGCCAACATGTACACCCTCGCCTCACCAATCTCAAGACCAAAAAGCCTATACAGGCTCGAAGCAACTCCACCACCCAGGAGAAGACTAGGACCCTCCATTCCAGCGCTACCCCCTAGACCAATCGTAACAACAGAGGCCAGAGTCCTCTCAACAGAGTCCCTAAAACCCAGAAAGCCATCGCCAAAATTATACGACTCGACAACACGATGAGTACCACAACCCCCCTTCTCCCCGCCCGCAACAAGCCTAACAACCATTAATCCACAGGCAAGGGCAAGAAAACCGAAAAGCAAAGCCCACAGACTGCCATAGAATAGGAACCTGCTAGAAAATTCCCATAACGCTCGAAAAACTATTGAAACAGCCACTATGCTTAGACCCACAACTATGCCGACAAAAATGCTAAACGATGCCTCCAATAGGGGCCGTAAACTTCTCACATCTGAGCCAATATATTAAAACACATAAAAAATTAACCTAGGAAAACTTTGTAAGGAGCATATACTTGTATAGGCTTCCAATAATATACGTTTCAGGACACAGCAACTCACTTGGAGCTCGCGTTTTTATTGGATCTGAGGTTTCTGACTCCCCAGACGGTCAGCCAAAACGCATGCTAAGTTGAAAATCTTTTTAAACCGATAGAGGTGATTGAGGACAATGTCTTTTCCTAGGGAGGATCTTGCCATCGAGATACAGACGTGGAAGCTCCGCTAGCTCTTAAAGTGGAGGGACTACCTGGAAATACTCGTAGAAGCTGTTAAAACCGTCTTTGGGGAAGGTGCAGAGGTCTACGTATTCGGCTCGGCGGTAGAGGGCAAGCTCACGGTTGACAGCGATGTAGACATCGCAATAATCCTAGAAGAGCCTCCTAGAGCATCGCGGGAGAAATCCAGGCTACTGAGCAGGCTATGGAAGGTGATGGAGGAAAAAGGCGTGCCATGGTGGTACCCCTTCGAGATACACCTGCTTACAAAGGAGGAGCTCTCACTCCTGGAAGGAGCAAAGCTGGTTAGGGTCCTGTAGTCTCGCGCTAATCCAAAAGTGGCACCTAAACAACCTGCTGCTATAATTATCGTAGCGAGGAGTTATACAGGCAATGCTGAAAGAGTCCCTGAGTCCCCTCAAAGCCTTTAACGTGTGTTCTTTCCAAATCGCTTTGCCAACCTCATACGCAGTGGGATCCACACCGCGATGAGAACAAAGTAGCCGAAGAGATTATCCCTCAGCTTCAGCATGAACGGGTAGAGTGCAGAGGCATAGAGCAGGCACTCATGCATTAATGTTCCCTCCTAGCTTCCCTAACAGCCCTAACCCATTCCTCAACTGTGATGTCGCAACCCTCTAGGGCTTCCTTGAGCAGTCTCCTGAACTTCTCTTTCTTCACCTTCTTCACAAACCCTCCCCTCTCTTTATAACCAGCTCTATATCCCTGAGGGTTAATTTCCTACCAAGCTTAATCCTTGGGCGCTCAGGTGACTTCCTAATTATAATCTTTTCCTCGTTTAATACAACCTCTACAATATCCCCCTCCTTAAGACCAATCTTGTTTCTAATTTTGGAAGGAATCGTGACCCGAAAATTTCTAGTAACCTTAACTTTTTCTTTTATGGTTTCCATCTTTACTCAATATTTACTTTGAAATATACAATTAGATAAAAATAACCTCAAAAACGAGTTTTGCACGCTAATCTCCCAGTAAGCCGGGAGGCTATAAAAATGGAGTAATGCGTCCTAGGTGAAGCAAAGATCATCAGAGTTCTATAGGTTGACGTTTCTCATGTTGATGCTTTAAAATATTGATGTAAGCATTGCGGAGAGGAGCTAAAGAGACAAAGCTTAATGAGCCAAAAAGCCCGAGATAATTGGAAACATTCAGCTTCTATTACTACCAGTAGAGTCACGCCTTCTAGTGAGCCCCTTCCTTACAATTATGCATGCTTTTGAAACTACTTTTTCGTTTATAACATGAGACGAAAAGTATATATGTAGCTATTACTACATTATCACATGTCTAAATACACGACGATAAGGGTATCCCTCGAGGACAAACAGAGGCTTGAACGCCTAGCCAAGCTGGCAGGCAAAAAGAGCATTGCCGAGGCATTGAGGTTTGCACTAACAATTGCAGAAAAAGAGCTTGAACACTCAAAGACCATCCCCAGCAAAGTCCTTTCGTCACTTGCTTATGCTAGGGACATAGGCGAAACAAACGCCGAGAAAGTCGACGAATACGTCTATGGTGCAGAAAAGTGACTGCGCTCATAGACACGGGCATCTTCTTCGCCTTCTATAGCCTCAGAGACGAACATCACCTAGATTCACTAGCTCTTATAGTTCACCTTCTTGAAGACAAGTGGGGCCAGGGATACGTGACGAACCACATACTAGACGAGACCCTTACTATCCTCAAGTACAGGGTCTCGGAGGAAACAGCGAAAGCCTTCATCGAGTCGGCAATAGATACCGGAGCGGTCAAAGTACTATACCTCGAAGAAGAATTGGAAAAACAAGCACTAGCCTTATTCAAAGAAAATATACGCAGAAAAGGCTTCAGCTACACAGACGCCACCACAATCCTAGCAATGAAACAATACAAGCTAGGCTTCCTATTGTCCTTCGACCAGCGCACCTTCCAAGGACTAGTCCCAAAGATCATAGGACCAAATTATTGGGCCTCGTTACCAGAGGAAGAACGAGACAAGATACTAAAGCTCGCACAAAACTACCTACCACGACTGAAATGAAAAGTTTTCTCAGCACGCGTCTAGAAACCATTCTCCTCACAAATGGAACAATTGTGCTTGTTTTCCTTTCAAGGATTATAGATTGTGGCGCCTCCTATTGTCACTGTTGTGCCGGAACCAATAAGCTTAAAGCTTTATGCGTAGAATATTCCTGTTGTAAGGTGGTTAAATGGATATAGATATAATGAGCCTTTTGTTCTATATCCTCCTCCTTTACATTGTCTTCCATCCACAGCTACAGATGAACGCTTTGACCAGGGCAAGGCTGAAGCTTATACAGGCAATAGAGAAGAAGTACGGCTGGAGAGTCATCACTCTCATACATAGACAAGAAAAAATAGGCTTCCTAGGCTTCCCGCTCTACAGATACATAGACATAGAAGACTCAGAGGCAGTCATAAGGGCTATCAGGACAACCCCGCCCAACCAGCCGATAGCACTCATACTACACACGCCGGGCGGACTAGTACTAGCAGCGTCACAAATAGCAATGGCGCTCAAACGGCACCCAGCCAAGAAGATAGTCATAATTCCACACTATGCTATGAGCGGGGGAACCCTGATAGCCCTAGCGGCAGACGAGATAATCATGGACCCCAACGCTGTCCTGGGACCCCTAGACCCACAGATACCCGTGGGCAACACCGCTTACCCGGCACCAAGCCTAGTAAAAGTCGCAAAGCTCAAAGGCGAACAGGCAAAAGAAGAATTCCTAGTCCTAGCAGACGTAGCCGAAAAAGCAATAAACGAGATACAAGACTTCATAGTCTCCCTACTCGCTGACAAGATGCCCCAAGAAAAAGCAAGAGAAATAGCCAGAACCCTCACAGAAGGCAGATACACACACGACTACCCAATAACAGCCGACCAGGCAAAACAGCTAGGACTAAACATAAACACAAACATCCCGCCAGAAATCTATACACTCATGCAACTATACCCACAAGCTCTACAGCAAAGACCAGGAATAGAGTACCTCCCACGACCACCAGTCCCATTCTACCCCACAAGACAAGAACCAGCAAAACAATAACTGTAAGAGAGGGGCTTGACAAGCCAGAAAACCTTCTATATACTCGGTCTTTTTAGCTGTATTCAAAAATCCTAGCACACGCTAAGCATTTTGAATCTAAGGGAAAACTCGTAGCATGCGTGGGAGACCTGTGAAAAGGGAGATAAACTAATAATCTCTCACGAAGGGTTTGCCGGTATAACCAAATAAGTGGCTTTAATTAAGATGAATTGTTTTTCAAATAAATTTAAATATTTAAAACTTAATCTAATTCTTTGAACAAGAATGTCTGAATCTGAAATTTTAAATGACATTTTCACCAATGGAATTATCGGACCACACGTCAAAATGCTAGGTCCCGTAGCTGACGGCGGCAGGATAAGGTTCCTCACAACCCCTGGATGCTGGGGTCCAATGATTACACCAACCCTGAGGGGCGGCCACGAGGTAAATGTCCCAGTAGCCGTAGAGGGAGCCAAGATTGGAGACGCAGTAGTTATACGTTTCGAGAGCCTCAAGATACTCTCTAAAGCATCTTCATCAGGCGTAGACAGGTCAGTAGAGGGGGCTTTCATTGGCGACCCCTATGTGGCTAAAAAGTGTCCCGTCTGCAAGGAGCCCTGGCCAGAATTCGAGGTGAAGGGAATAGGGCAGGAAGCAATCGTTTGCAAAAAATGCGGATCTCCAGCTTCACCCTTTAGAATGGTGCACGGCTACACAATGTTACTTAACCATTCAAAGGGCTTTGGCGTGACTGTTGACGCCGATAAGGCAGCACAAGTCGCAAAGAAAGCTTGGGAGTACGCCCAGTTGCCCTCAAAGTCAAGGCAGGTCCCCGTCCTAGTGCTAGGAAAAGGCGATATGCCGGGTGTACCTGCTAGGATGAGACCCTTCCTTGGCCAGCTAGGCTCTACACCAGCAGTCGACATTCCAGACTCCCACAACGCGGGCGACTTCGGCTATTTTCTAGTCAACGCACCACACCCCTACTCCATAACGAAGGAGCAATACGAGAGGGACCTAACCGATGGGCATCTAGACATAGACTCTGCAAGGCCAGGCTCAATACTTATCGTCCCCGTTAAGGTTGACGGTGCCGGAATCTATGCTGGCGACGCCCACGCTATGCAGGGGGACGGCGAAGTAGCCGGCCACACCACCGACGTAGCAGCAGAAGCAGTTGTCCAAGTTGAAGTCATAAAGAAACTCGCCCTCGACGGGCCAATACTCCTACCTCCCGAGGAAGACCTCCCACCCCTCGCCAAGCCCTGGAGAAAAGAAGAATGGGAAGAACTCAAAAATTACGCAAAAGAGCTAGGCGTACAGCTAGAGGAGTCAGCACCCGTACAGTTCATAGGCTCAGGACCCACAATAAACGATGCAGCCGAGCGGGGATTCGCGAGAATCGCAAAACTCTTCGGAATGAGCATAGAGGAAGTGAAGAACCGCGTAACAATAACGGGAGCCGTCGAGATAGGCAGGCTACCAGGCATGGTTCAAGTGACACTTCAAGCCCCCCTAACAATTCTCGAGAAACTTGGAATCGCCGACATCGTTATAAAGCACTACAGACTACCCTATTAGATTTTACAAAAATATTTTTTCTTTTTACTTCCATGAAGACATTATTTCCGGGAACCCTTATTATTACGTCTGGGAAAAAGTCTCCAGAGACATAATTAGTGTGGAGCAGTATGTATGGTCAGCGGAAACTCTGCATGCACAGCGAGATCCTAAATATAGAAGTTTAAAGCTTGCCGCTAACCAAGACTTTAACATGAAGTTACCAATGTATGAGTCTAGTCTTTAGAAATACTTAAAAGTTTTTAGCAAAACATATATTGTGACGAATAAGCATGTCACAAGTTCAAAAAGATTGGGCAGCCCTTGCAGAAAAATTTCACAGACAATATGGAGGAAAAATAGAGATTTCGCTTAAAGCTCCAATAACTACACTCGATGACTTCTCAATCTGGTACACGCCAGGCGTAGCAGAACCCTCTAAGAGGATCTATCAGGGTGGAGAAGACCTATCATTTGAATATACCTGGAGATGGAATGCAGCCGCAGTTATCAGCGACGGTTCGAGGGTACTCGGTTTAGGAGATATAGGTCCCGCCGCCGGGCTCCCAGTCATGGAGGGCAAAGCGATGCTATTTAAATATCTTGGAGGCGTAGATGCCTTCCCACTCGTGATACGGGAAAAAGACCCAGACAAATTCATATATATTGTGAAATCCTTAGAGCCAAGCTTCGGGGCTGTAAACCTTGAGGACATCGCGTCTCCAAAATGTTTCTATATCCTCGAAAAACTCCAGCAAATGCTAGACATATTCGTATGGCATGACGATCAACAAGGAACATCCTTAGTTGTCATGGCTGGCCTGTTAAACGCGCTGAAGCTGACTGGAAGAAAAATAGAGAACACAAGGTTTGTTATTTTCGGTACTGGAGCCGCAAATATAAGCAATTATAAGTACCTCAAAGCCTTTGGAGCAAGACCAGACAACATTATAGCTATAGACATCAAGGGTGTCCTACACAGGGAGAGGCCTGACCTCGAACAAATGAAAAGGGAAAATCCATGGGAATACCAAATAGCCGTAGAAACAAACCCGGAAAACATTAAGGAAATCCCCAAAGCATTCGAGGGGGCAGACGTTGTCATAGCTTTTTCAAAGCCGGGTCCAGGAGTAATAAAGAAGGAATGGATCAGTCGAATGAATAAGGATCCAATTGTAATTGCTGGCGCAAACCCGGTTCCAGAGATATGGCCATGGGAAGCCAAAGAGGCTGGAGCAAAGATTGTCGCTACAGGAAGAACGGACTTGCCGAACCAGCTAAACAATAGCCTTGGATTTCCAGCTGTGTTCAGGGGAGTGCTAACTGTCAGGGCGAGGAAGATGACAGACGAACTACTATTAGCGGCCGCAACAGCCATAGCCAAGTATACCGAGGAAACAGGCATGCACGAAGAGAGAATCATAGGCACAATGGAGGAGACGGAACTCTACGTTAGAGAAGCTATCGCAGTAGCCGAGAGAGCAATGGAGCTTGGACTAGCTAGAAGAAAGCTCTCACGTAGCGAGCTAGAGAAAGAAATACGAGAACTAGTAGAGAGACCAAAGAAAATGACAAAGGCTCTATTAGATTCAGGCCTAATAAAACCCATGGATCAGCTGGGAAATATTCCTCAGCAAAGGTGATGACGCATGTCCACGGCACTAAATACCGAGAGCAGGCTTACCACGCTCCTATCAAACTTCATAAACCTAGTAGCTGTGAAGTTGCCGGACGATACTTACAAGAGGCTAATAGAGCTACGAAAAAGAGAAATTTCTCCTCAGGCCATTTTTATATATGATGCCATGTTTAAAAACATCGAACTTGCCTTGCAGAGAAAAGCCCCCCTATGTCAAGATACAGGCGTACTAGAGTTCTATATCTCCTTTGGCGAAAACTTCCCCTACAAATCAGCGCTCCTAAAGTCCATAAAGGAGGCTACTATACGTAGCACACAGCTAGGATTCCTAAGACCAAACGTCGTTGATAGTGCGACAGACAAGAATACTGGTAACAATGTTGGTTCCAGGCTACCGTGGATAGAGACAGAAATAATACCAGATGCAAACTATACAGATGTAAAGCTATACCTCGCAGGGGGCGGAACCAGTAGACCTGGAAGAGCAACCACGCTTGACCCAAGTGTACGATGGGAGGGGCTCATAAAATTTGTCGTAGACACAATATCCGAGTATGGGCCACCGGCGTGTCCTCCATTACTGGTGGGGGTAGGTATAGGGGCAACAATAGATATCGCAGCCTCGTTATCTAAGAGAGCTTTGCTTAGACCAATAGGTACAAGGAACGAAGAGCCAAAAATAGCGAAGCTTGAAGAGATACTTGAAAACGAGCTCAACGAACTCGGCATTGGTCCGCAGGGCCTAGGAGGCAGAACATCTGTTATGGGTGTCCATATCGAGTATGCGGGGAGACACCCAGCAACATTTGCAGTAGCTGTCAGTACTGGTTGCTGGGCCTTGAGGAAGGGTCATATGAGGATCTATCAAGACCTTTCTTATGAGCTCTTTAGTCATAGGGGTGATAAACTTGAATGAGAAAGAGAACATAATTGTGAGAACACCAGTCACGGACGACGCTACCCTCATGTCTCTGAAGGCTGGAGACGTATTCTATATAACGGGGACTATTGTAACGGCTAGAGACGCTGTACATGAGAGGGTCATAGTTGAGGGCATGAAACTTCCCATAGATCTCAAGGGACTAGCAATATTCCACGCGGGCCCCGTGATGGTTAGGGAAAAAGACGTGTGGAAATGTGTATCAATAGGTCCCACTACAAGCAGAAGAATGGAATACTTCGAGTACGAATTCATAGAGAGGACAGGAGTCAAAATCATCATTGGAAAGGGCGGCATGGAGCCAAAAACCGCGGAAGCATGCAAGAAATACAAAGCTGTCTATGCCATATTCCCGGGTGGCTGTGGAGTTCTAGGTGCTAGCGCCGTGAGGAGGGTTGCCGGCGTAGAGTGGCTTGACCTGGGTGTACCAGAAGCATTGTGGATACTAGAGGTAGAAAAGTTTGGACCATTGATTGTCACCATAGACACCTACGGTAATAATCTAGCGGATGAAATTGTTAACAATGCTATGCGAAAAAGAGAAAGCATAGTACAAGAGGCATTGAGAAGATTTTCGGAGAAATAGTTTTTAGATACAGATATATCAACAATATCGAAAAAGTTTTTAAATAAGGAAAATAAAAATATCCTTGTAAAAAAGGTGAACTTGAGTGCCCAACACAAAACAAACGCTAAAAATGTTAGCCCCGATAATTGTAGGCTTGATAATTGCCCTTATACCTACTCCCCCAGGCCTAAGCCCTAATGCATGGTACTACTTCGCCCTTTTCGCGGCTATTATTACCGGCATCATTCTAGAACCTTTACCCAATGCTGCTATCAGCCTTATCGGCCTCACAATAGCCGCCGTCTCTGGTTTAGTCTATACTAAGCCAGATGACTCAATAAAGTGGGCTCTCTCAGGCTTCAGCGACACCGTTGTATGGCTAATATTTCTCGCATTCCTGTTCGGTCTCGGCTACGCTAAGACCGGTCTCGGTAGAAGGATAGCGCTCTACCTGATAAAGGTATTGGGAAAAAACTCTCTCGGCCTCGGATACTCAGTTTCAGCCATAGACCTCGTCTTAGCACCATTCATGCCGTCCAATACTGCACGTAGCGGAGGCACCGTATATCCCATAGTCTCAAACATACCACCAATTTACGGGTCAACACCTGAAAAAGGCACGGAAAGAAAGATAGGTTCATATATAATGTGGACAGCATTCGCGGCAACATGCATAACTAGTAGCATGTTCCTGACAGGCCTAGCGCCAAACCTCCTAGCGGCATCACTAGCCCAAAAAACCGCCAACATACAGTTCGACTGGCTAACCTGGTTCCTAGGGTTCTCTGTTGCAGGCATAGTTCTCTTCGTCCTTACACCCCTCCTAATATACAAGCTCTATCCGCCCGAAATAAAATCCTCAATAGAGGTCTCGCGGTGGGCATCCGAAGAACTCAAAAAGATGGGGCCCGTAACGACAAAGGAAAAAGTCTTTCTAGTATTTGTTGTGATGGCACTGCTACTCTGGATTTATGGAGGAAGCTTCATCAATTCAACAACCGTAGCCCTCCTCGTAGTAGCACTCATGCTTCTATTCAAGATCCTCTCATGGGACGACGTCCTAGGCTACAAATCCGCCTGGAACACACTGGTATGGTTCGCAACACTGGTCTCCCTCGCCGACGGGCTCTCCCGGGTAGGATTCACAGGCTACATAGCAAACGCCCTAGCATCATCCCTCAAAGGCGTCGACCCCACAACAGCCCTCATAGTAATGATCGCAGCGTTCTACTGGCTACACTACCTCTTCGCAAGTTTGACCGCACACACTACAGCACTCTACCCAATATTCCTAAAGACACTAATCCAGCTCGGCATACCCCCCGCGCTTGCAGCATACAGCCTCGCATACACGCTTGGACTAATGGGCATAATATCCCCATATGCGACGGGACCAGCCCCAGTCTACTACGGAAGCGGATACATCAAGGGCTCCGACTACTGGAAGCTAGGACTAATATTCGGAATCATATACTTCATCGCCTACCTAGCCCTAGGACTACCCATCCTAATGCTTATACTCAAATAAACCCAAACCAAACCTTTTTTCTAACAAATAGTCCTCTATAATTAAACCCCTTTAGACCAAGCTAGATACCTTCAACACATTGAAGATTGGCAAAAACACATTAGAACCGCTTCAAAATATCCATGGTTCTAGCTGTTCCCACGTAGCGTGAAGCCTTCGAAAGAAGCTTATCATCATCGGATACTAAAGTTAACTTATCTCTGCGCGCAATGTATAGATAAGAGGCATCATACACTGTTAGCCTCTCCCTCGATGCCAACTCATACACCTCCATCTCAACCCCTTTAATACTCTCTAAGGGAACCACGCATAACGCACCCATCAAGATTTCTACGAGGCCCCTAGCAGTATCCACATCAATCATTTTCTGCAACACATGCTCCTTCCACACCGCATTAAGTGCCTCGTACAATGCCAGGTCGAGACTTAAACCCTCTCCTAGCGGCTTAAGTAAGCCCCTCTTAGCCAAGGTTAACTATAGCACTGGCATCAAACAGGCAGATCTCTACCTCCCCTCTCTATCCTCACGAATAAGAGATGCTACCTCCTCATCACTTATGTGGCTTAGCCTGGTACTCAGCTCCTTTCCATTCTCCTCAAGCCCCTCCAATACACGCCTCCTAACCTCCTCAAGAGCCCTCCTAATCACGGGTCCCGGCTTGATACCATACCGCTCAAGCATCTCCTTTAGACGCCTAGGAATCTTGGCAGAGACAGTCACATAGCTCATTAATATCAAGTAGACATAAAGGCAGTTATATATCAGGTTTACCTAAATATCTCACCATAAACACGCGAGCTCCCGAGTAAAGAATAGGACTAGAACAAACAAAACAAGTTGCGAGAAAACTATAAGAAGAAGTAGAGACTTAAAAACCCTTTTCCCAAAGTATTCACAAATGTGAAAATAAGGGAAACGAGATACCAATGGTGATAGATTACATTGAAAACACATGCATTGCATAGCCTAATCAACCATAAGGCACTTTAGAAAGTGGTTTATCCTCTCCTGTTCTCTATGTATTCTTCCAATAGAGACTTCAAAGTTTCCAAATAGGCGAAGCCCTCCTTGACAGTCGGCTCGAAATAGCTCCACTCTCCCCAATCATTCCAAGTGTCAATCTTCAAAATAGGCAACCTAGGATCAAGATACTTCAAGGCTATCTCCAGCCTTTTCTTGAACAGGTCTGCACCACGAGGAAGAGGAACCTGCGGTCCACCCCAAGAGTAAGAGTTATCGAAACCTGGCGCAACAGTTACAATGAAGTCCTTCCCCCAATCCTTAGTAAACCAGTACCATGCATCTAGCTGTTTCGCGTAATAGAACTCATATTTATTTACATATTCCTCTGTGTTCAATCCCACTTGATGCAAACCTATCCACCCAGTAAATGCATCCACAACTCTCAAACCGTCCCCACGATACTTCTTTAAAACAAACTGGAAATATTCATCTGAGGGCATTGTAGGGATCCTGGGGAACCAATCAGCAATAATGTATAACTTATCTCCAAACATTGCTTTAACAGCCCTATAGGTTCCTGCCTGATTGAAGAAAGCACCCTCATCCCAAATATATAATACAGGCTTCCCATCAATTCTCAAATAATTTTCATTATCAGCAAACCTCATCAACATCTGAACAAACCAAATAAAAGTTTCATTATTCCTTGGGAGACTCAAGTCTATAGCCCACTCTGGGATATCTCCGCTCTGCTTACCATACGTGAAATGTCTTATAGATGGACCCATAAGCCAAGCAACCTTAACCTGACCAGTCGAAAGTAGCGCCCTGCAAATAGTAAAAACCTTCACCATGACGCCTGGCCACCAATGATTCTGAGAGTCTAGCAGGAACACGTTTACACCATACCCAGTAGCCCAGTCAACATGCTTCATTAACACAATATCGCTAATAGTATCGTACCTTCCCAGTAAGGGGTCATCGTCCTTACGAGGAATAGAAGACATATCAAACGGCAAATACACAGCCATAACAATTACTCCCTTATCAAAGAGCACCTTCCCAAAATTCTCATACTGCCTAATATAAGGTAAATCCAGCTCTGCTCTGTGCTCGTTCCCGGCAAGGTCTCTGACGAGGGCGACTATTTTGTATTCTCTTCCTCCGACTATGTCTTTTATTTGGACTGAGAATTTCTCTTCTAGGCCGTCGAATTTCCCGTCTATGGGCGTGAGGTTGTATACTCTTTCCTTTTCTGGTGGGAAGACTTTTGGGTAGTCTTCTGGCCTCATCCCGTATTTTTCAATCATGTAGTAGTACTCCACGGGTATGAATCTGAGCTCCGCGTAGGCTATTGGTGTCTTGTCGTCCCTCGCCGTGAATGTCACGTTTATGTCGTATACCTTGTCTAGGACGACCCTCGTTGGCGTCCAGTTTAGCCCGACTATTTCTAGGCGTGAGGGGTTAACGAACTTGGCTTCGAAGAGCCTCCGCTCAGCCTCGCAGACAATGTTGTCTGAGAGTATCTGGCCTAGCAGCATGGCCACGTCGATGGAGCCCCTCTTCTCCCTGGGCAGCGAGGCGTAGAGGTCTACGAGCCCCCTAGAACTATCATTAAAGTCTTCAACGTTCTTGAAGAGGAGAGCCTCCTCTACGGGTAGCTTCCCCAGAGCGTATGCAAACAGATAGTTGGGCCTATACGGGTCTGTCCCATAAACCCTCTCCACATCGTCAGGAATACCGTCACCATCAGAATCAACAACACTCACATTACCTGTAGAAGTAGCCACAGAAACATTCACAGGAGCCCGTACGGGACCACGCCCACCACCAACAAGAAAACGATAAACAAGAAACAAACCAAGAACAAGCAAAAAGAAAACAGCCAAGACAGCAAGCCTCCTCAAAGAGGATCGCCCAAGAAAAATGCATCGACTCAAGGATTTAAGGCTTTCCCATGACATCTCCAAGTAGTCACCATGCAGAGGCAAAACTCCAACCTTAAAGATCCTCGCCTAACCATCCCAAGCTAATCTCTAGGAGTATCTAGCTATATGTAAGTTCTCTGTAAAAGCACGCACATCTAGAACTAGCATTTTTCACGAGCCTTTCTCCTGTTTTCCCATAGAGCGCGCGCTAAGCACTAGGCCTCCCATAAGGCAACCTCTAGGGTTCCAGTAAGGCCCTGGAACCTGTAAACATTGCACACCACTACCTAAAAATCGACGCTTTCCCAAGCTTTACACAAAGTTTTATTCCAAACTGTTTGTTAGGACTTAGAAGAAGAAGCGATCGAGACATATGTCTCACGTCTCACTGGAACGTCTACTGAGAAAAACAAAACCAAAACCTCGACTTTACCATCAAGTGTAACCTTGACTTTGCCGTTGTGGGCAATAACTGTCTGCACAATACTCGCCAGGCTTTGGGCCGATGTAGAGGAAGCATCTAGAGTCAAAACCAAGTGTACAGGACGGGACTCCCCCGGCTCGATAGTGAACGGCTAGGAACTATTCACAAAGCCAACATATTGCCCTTCGAGATAAATATCAGAAGAAAAACTCTTCACCTCTACAGGCAAAACACCTCCACCCTTAACGTTCAGATAAACATCTATACTAAGGCGGCGACTAGTCAAAATGTTTAGCAACTGGCCCGGACTGGAGAACCCAACCTTATCAACACTAATCTCAACATTCATCCCAGAATAATAGAGAAGCCCAAGGTAAACCAGCAAAGCTATAACGAGGAGAACAACTATAGACTTTACAGATCCACGTCTACGTGAAGCTTTTGGATAGAGCTTTATCGAGGATACCCCAAAGCCGTCCTTCACCACAAAAATAAAAATTGGAAAATGATCAAAAATATTTTACTACAAAATCTTCAAAGAGAAACACGAAGAAGCGCGTGCAAAGCCTCCCAAATATTCAGCAGAAGACAGCATGGACAGCCTTTAACAAAAAGCCTTTGAGGAAAGGCCTGTCACTTTCTCCAAATCGTTTGATGCATGTCCATATTTCCACAAATTTTATGTTGCAGGTCTAGGAGTACCCAAGCTTGCTAAGAAAAGGTACTTTCAATTCATTAATGGCTCTTCCTTTTATCAATGATTTCGACCGGCTCCAGTCTCGGTATCTCCAAGTTATTGAAGTTCCTCGTCGAATGAAACTATGGCATCTGCACCAATAGAGAGAGCAACAGCGTACTGCAGTGCATCATCTATGTCCAGTTTCTTCTCCCGCGCCAATTCCACCGCTCTAACCTCCTCCGCAATAGACGTATAATGCACAGCTAGACCCCTGTACCCCGTCAAGCTCAGGAGAAAAGTCTTCAGCTTCTCGGACCTGTTAAGCCTGTCCAAGAGCACCATTATTGAGTGAACCCGAGAAATCGATCACGGCCCCCAATATTTCGCCGTCCCTCAACATCTCTGAAAGCGCTTGCACCTGTCCATCCTCCTACGGGAAAGCATGACCTCGAGAAAGATGTTCGTATCAACCAGGTACATCCTTGAGCACCTTTGAGGCCCAGAACTCCTTAAGCCTATGCTGAAGCTCCACCGAATCTACATCAAGGTCCGCAAGCATCCCGTCAATAGCCTCCACGGGGTCCCCCTCAAACTTTAAGCTCTCTTCCTCCACCCATGAAACCCACCGCGCAATAGCTTCCTCGACTGCTCTTTGCAGAGAGTCCTTTCCGTATCCAAACCTCCTCATCGCAAGTTCCCTAAACCTCCTCACAAGATCCTTACTTATATTAGCCCTTATCATGCTACTAGCAACATAATTCACTTAAGACCTAAAAGCCTTCTTGCCACTTTTACATCTATCCTCCCTTATTCAAAAGACCGCAGTACCCTAAAAACGGGTATCCTTGTCCTCTCTAGACACTGAGCCCCAGAAGACCGAGTATCTTTTCGCCCACCCTGCTGTCGAGAACATTGAGCGCCTCGCCCCACTCTTCGCGCGCTAAGCAAATGTACCTACCTTAACGTAAAGCGATACTTCAGCAGAAGCGAAGCCATACTGCAATATGAGCTCGCAGAAAATGAAAAAATAGAACTCGAGCTAAGTCCCAACTATACCTCGGATCCTCGATAAATCACCATGCCAAACAATTAATCGTATAAACTTAAATAAAGAGATAAAGATAGAAACATATGAGTAAGGAAAAAACGAGCGAAAACCGCGGCCCCGACAAAAAGGGAAAAGACCCTCCATACATGAAGCACGTCTACGACGGCGACCAGTGGGGCATCTTCTACCTCCCAATAGACGACTTCGAGCAAGAACTACCAGAGCTCGGAAAAGCCCTCGACCACATACAGCAAAACCACGGCGAAGCCACAGCAGTCATCCCAAACATAGGCCTCACAAAGGCAAGCCTCTTACTCGGAACCTCCTTCCAAGGAGTCAAAGGATTCGCAATAATATACAAAAAGCATAATCTCTGAATTTTCAGGCGGTATGCATCTTTTAGGATTTTTGCCTACGGGGGACTAGGAGGGCAGTCCGAGGCTATTAGCGCAGAAGACTCTAATCATCAACAACTAGTTAATCTCTTTGCAATAAATGCCCCTCTTTTCTAATTCCCTAACTATGCCATTTACATGCATCTTTCCTCTCACTATTAGAACAGTTTTACCAGAATTGACCAATTCAGTTGCTCTTTCCACCACCTTGGAATCACGGATGTCAATTGTTCTGTAGGCAAAAATCGGCCCGCTGAGAAGCAAGCCACCTGTAACTAGTAAAGTAGCAAGTTTGAAAGCTTGCTCCGGTTGCATCATCACTAAAATTCCAGACTGGATCCCCACTTGGAAAATTTGAATAAAATATTCCCAATAAAAAATACCATTAGCTGTGATTATAATTTCAATGAATAGCGTCAATAAGATCAATACAAGCAATGGAATCCCCACTAAAAATAAAATAAAAACAGTGAAAACTTCCACGTAGACACTCTTTTTCAAAGCATATACTTCATGAAAGTCAGAATCTGTTCTTTCAATTATTTTTCCTCTTTCCTTTGCCAGCGTCGCCACGGAGAACATATCCCCCTTGAACTCTATACCACGGAATACCTTATAGTACCATCTTGCTATTCCAAAAGCTATCTTCTCAACTAATAACGAAAAAAGCACGCCTAAAATAGACACTATTGTCACAGGATCTTTCCTCACCAATTTCTCCCATTCCCGTATTAAAAAACCCTCAAGCAAAACGACATCCACCTTGTCCAATGCATTTTCAAGATGAGGTAACAAGATATGTATAGATCCATAGATGTAACATTTGTCCTTTATCATTACTTTGCCACCATAATTACTCAAGGTAATTATTGTAAAGATAATTTTCTAAAATAACACTGAAAGTTATTTTGATATATTGCTAGTATAGCTACGTACCTCGCTATTAAATGACAAAGTGAAGACTTACAGAGGATAAGAGAAAAAGTTCTCTCATTTTCCTTACTCCCTTTGAGAAACCTTTCCAAAAACCCTAAGCATGAGTTCCGGCTCCTCCGTGTGGACCGGCACTATCTCCCTCGGCTTGACGAGCCCAACAAGCCTAGCGAACTCGTGGGGATAATAGTGCCCAGAAACCCTCAGCCTATACGACTGAAGCCCCAGGCGGCGGAGCCAGCCGAGCGCAACGGCCTCTTCCACCCCCTCTTCCGCCTCGTGCTCGGAGATCATAAGGATGGCTATTCCCCCTTGGAGCTCTATCTCCCTTGCAGCCCCCCTAGCAAAGTCTACCACCTCGAAGAGGTCTGCGATTACCGTATATGCGCTGGGGTTCCGTAGATCATCGTAGCCGGCAAGCTCGACTAGGGACGGCTTCTCGGCAAGTGTGGGCGCACGGAATATTCCCTCCGTCTCCAGGTTGAGATGCGAAGTCCACAGCTCGACAACGTCTAGGAGTTTTTTCGAGGCGATAATACCCCTTCGACCTGTCTCACGAAGCAGTGCATATAGGGCCATAAACAGGTCGAACTCGAGCCTGTGGAGGGCTATAAATAGTGGAACCCTTGAAGACAGTATCTTCTTTAGCAATGGTAGAGAGTCTTCCCAGGATAGGGGCCACACTGGCCTGCCAAAGTTTGTACCCTCAACTATGAGTTTGTCAATCCTTATATCAGGGTTCTCCTCAAAGTAGTCAAAAAGAGTGTGTGGATAGAGCTGAGCGGTTCCCTGGAGTTTATCGAATCGGAAGTCCCCAGTATAAAGTATGTTCTCGTCGCTCCCAAAATAGAGGTAAGCAACCGAGGGGTAGGAGCTGTGAGGCACACGCAGAGCCATAACACCACGTTTATCTACGACTCTATGCTCCGACTCTTCTATCTTCGCCGCGTATCTCGGAGGAACATATGCAGTCCAGTCGGGAGAATTTTCGTACCATTCACTGATAAGCATTAAGGCCTCTACAGACGGCACCTTTATGACTAGTTCGTCCGGAAGATCGCCAAGAAGCCCCAAGTGGTCAAAATGGAAGTGGGTTATGTAGAGCGCCTCGGCCTCCGCTAGCTCGTCCCTGCTCGGCAGAACTCCAACTTCTCTAAGCTCGTCTGGCCCCGCGGGCCTAAGCCTATAGCCATAGAGCTTTTTTAGCCATTTAAACCTTAGCCCTTGATCAAATACGAGAACCCTGTCTCGGTCCCGTATCCTTATACAGTTGCCCCCAATCTCCGAGTCGCCCTGTAAGACCTCAACTTGTACCATACAAGTCGCCCCTAGGAACACCAACGAACTTAAGGGCTCCAACAGGCCGGAAATCTATCTTTGAAATAGGATCCCTTATAGGTATCAGCTCGGGTCTTCCAAGCTTAATATTCCTGACAATGTATATCCAATACCTGTCCCTGTTCTGGGAGGCGAAACGGTACTCGTCCTCAGTAAGCTCGACAATCAGCGAGGGTCCAGCGTGCCCCTTTACCTCTATGTATCTCACCTCGCCGCTCACAGGGTCTTGGCTCAAAATGTCGTAGTGCTCTCTTTCGTGTACATCAAGGGGTTCACGGCCCTGCTGGCGCTCATGTTCCATTGCGATACGCATAGCTTCAGCTTCTATCTCGGCTTTCTCCTCCAGGCTTAGAGACTCTTCTGACAGACGTGAAGCTCTCGAGGTGAAGAATATTTTTCCTATGAGTCTCGGCTCCTCTACGCTTAGACTTTCAATGAGTCTCTGAGGAGACTTTTCCCTTAGCAGGTTTTGTTGGGCAACTTGGCTCCTGTACCGTTCATAGTCATTTGCCAGATCTCTAGCGAGCCCCTGAATGTGAAGTGTCAACATGTGCTTGTCTGTTGCTGGTACCTGGTTCTCGACATCTGTATCTACTGTATCAAAGTACTTGTTTTCGATAGCCCTTGCCAGGATCTCTAAGAGCTCTTTGCCCCTAAAGATTCTTCCATCATCAGAAATGGCGACAGGCTCCCTATAAAGAGTGGGCCCGCCGCGAAAAGATATTCCTACCACATATATTCTTACTTCCTGGTCTCTCTCGCCCGTCGACACTATTATTGGCACAGCACTTTTAGCCTTTGATTCGCGCGAAGCAATGTTCGACAACAAGGTGATAATAGCTTCTTGTGCCTTGTCAAGGGGAACCAGGGCCCCTCCAGGTGCCTTTACATAGATTTTCCCATCCTTATTTTGCACCAAGTCCGGGTACCTTTTACCAATAGCTTCAACGAGTCTGGCCATATAACTAAAGGCCTCCTTAGAAGAAGTGAATCCCGTCGTCTTCTCCATAAACTGCATTATTTGTTCACGTGTAAGCCTCTTACTACCGCTAACCTTTTCAAGATCCTTCTGGAGCTGCTGTATAGTTCTTGCAATAGAGTCTACGAGCCTCTCGAAGCCCTCTCTGCCCTTTTCGATGTACTGCCTTCTAAGCGTGTACTCGCTTACCTTTTTGAGCCTTGATCCACTCTTAACAGATAGAGTAACAGGTTGCGGCTCTCTCCTTTCCTCGAAGTCGATAACGTATGCCTCTTCTCCGACTGGAGGCTTCTCGAGCTTCCCCAGAGCCCTCCCCATTGCAATGAGCTTCTTGTATAGCACGTCTAGGACATCCTTGTCGCTGTCGACAGCAAGGAAAACAGTATAAACATTTACATCCTTCTTTTGACCCAGCCTCCAAACTCTCCCAATCCTCTGCTCCAGTTTTATAGGGGACCAGGGAGGCTCATAATTTATCAGGACATTGGCAACCTGGAGGTTAAGGCCCTCAGATGCCACGTCAGTTGCAACTAGAACTCTCTTCCCGTTTTCCTCGAGCCACGAACGTATCGACATCAGCTCTTCTTCCCTGGTCGCCTCGTCACTAGTGAGCAACCTCACGTTTTCTCTGCCGAGAACCTTCACCAGAGCATCGAACACGTAGTGAGCTGTATCCTTAAACTCTGTAAACAAGATTACCTTGTCGCCCATGCTTACATGTTGCTCAACAAGGCTGACAACGCCCTTCAGCCTGCTATCATTAGTCATCGAAGCCTTGGCGAGCTGGACAAGATGCTGAAGCTCTCTCACATCATTTTCAGAAAACAGGATAGAGCACCTTTCTGCAAACTCTTCAATAACCTTGTCTGGATCAACATCTTCCTCATATTCCTCAAAACCAGTGCCAAGTAGAGCCTTGGCAAGATTAATCCTTTTCCTTAAATCTTTCTCGGCAATAACCCTATGTTGGAGCCAGTATGCTCGCTTCTCGAGGATAACCTGCATAGTGTTAATAGCAGCGGCCGGGCTCGATGAAGCCCTCTTAAAGATCAATGCATTGAGAAGACCAAGAGCCCTAGGCTCGGTTCCACTCATATTATGGTAGTCGAGGATCTTCGTCCTGAGGAAGCTTATAAGCTTCCTATGGAACTCGCTCTCGTCACGGGTAGCAGGGACAATCACCGCTGAAACGCTACACCCTGGAAAGACCTTCTCACCTTCATAGACATTGTTCACGTCGAGCTTTGTTCTTCTAAAGACCAGCACATTCTGTGTAGCACTATAAAATAACACATTGTCAAGCCTCTGAAAATCTGTCGTTAAGGAGGGGTCCAAAAGCATAAGCCTGGAAAGATAGTCCTTAGGGTCTCCACGGTGGGGCGTAGCAGAAAGCAAAAGGATATGCTTGGACTTGTCGACCGCAATCCTAGAGACAAACCTGTACCTCTGGGTCTCTTTTTTGGTAGATGACTTGCCTACCCGGTGAGCCTCATCCACAATCAGCAAGTCCCAGGAAACACCTAGAATCTTATCCATGTACCTCTCCCTTTTAACTAGATCCATCGACGCGACATAGAAACCCTCTGGAAAACCGCTCGAAGAAAGACTCTGAAAGTTCGCTCTCTCGATCCTTGTGGCCCTTATACCGAAGCGTTCAAGCTCTAGGAGCCACTGCCTCACAAGTATCCTGGGAACCAATATGAGAACCCTCTTGGCAAGGCCCAGATCGGAAAGCCTCTTAGCAGTCGAAATAGCTGTAATAGTCTTGCCGAGACCTATCTCGTCCGCAACAAACACGCGGACCGGCACCCTAACCATTGTACGTGCAAGGAACTCGGCTTGATGCAGATAAGGATAAACGGGAGGCCTAGCCCTCTGAAGGCCAAGATACAGAATCGGGTTATACCGGGAATAAAGATCCAAAACGTCGTGGACAAGGCTGAGAGCCATACTAATCAAGCCCGTACAAAACCCTAAACGCCCTAGCAGGCCTATTGAGAGCCTGCCTGCCCCTCTCCGTTGCAGCAATAAACTTCGCGAACCAAAAATGCAGCTCGTATTCGTCCAGCCCAGCAACTATCTCGCGGAGCTCTCCAGCCTTCGAAGGATCCCTAATCCTCTCCCTCACGACACCATACACAAGAAGCCTCTTGTAAACACCGTCGTCCACGCGGAGCGACCTCTTGCCAGACAAACGCGCACCAAGAGACTCCGCGAATAGGACTAGCTCGCTCCACGGACACACCGCGGAAACCTCTGGCTTCTTGGAATAAGTATAGGGATAAAAATGACAGACCTGAACTACTCCACCATGTTCAGCCTTCTTCGACTTCCTTTCAGTGTAAGAGACACGTCTAAGAGGCTCCCTACTCATATGCTCGTCACAATCTTCTCTACACTCCTAAACCTTGAAAGAATATCTTCAACTTCGGAAAGCTCTTTTGGTTGCTTAAACTTGAACCTAGCAGAGAAGCCTTCAAGTCTCCTAATACCGGTGAGACTCATAGCCTCCTTGACCATTTCTATAAACACGACTGGATCAGTATTCCTAGTCTTCAAAGTGATCTCTTGCTCGCCAGACCTCAAAGCCGCAAAGCCATCTTCAAAAACCAAATCTGGGAAAGTCTTGACTATATCCTCACTTTCCAACAAATCCATCACAACTAGGCCGACAACTTTTACCTTCTCTTCTCCCAACACTTTTACCTGTAGCCTCCCAGAAACAGGTCTCCTATACTCTACGGACACCTCAAACTCGTAGGTTCCCGGCTTATTCGGTAGCTGAAGCCTCCAAACAGCAGTAAACGGCGGCCTGCCCTGGCCGGGCTCGATTTCTCCTTGACTTACCTTAATCTTCACTACGTCGTCGACCTTGCCCACCGGAGTTATGTCCACAAACACTTGAACCATGGAGCCAGGCTTATCCTCAACAAAGCTGGGACGAAGCGTAACCTCGATCCCCTCAGTGATCTCCTCCTCTTTCCTAACCAGAGGATAAGTCTTCAGAAGCTTCGCAGCATCCTCCGTGCTAAGACTACTCAAGTCATGCTCCCTACCCCCTTCCAATAACACGTACCGAATCCTGATGACCTTGCCATCCCTCTTCTCACTTACAGGCTTCAACTGTTCCAACAAGCGCTCAGCCGCAATCCTCCAAGGAAGCACAATATCATTGTCCTCCAGCATGCTGGGCGGAGCCCCCTCAATAATCGTCGGTACATTTTCAGGGCTATAAATGCGAACCCAGTAAATCTGGCCACCCCTCTGGATACCAATCTTGAGATTTCTCACGCCCTCAACTAGGGCCTGAATCACCAGGTTCCTGGGAACAAAAGGCAACCCGGGGTGAGTATAGAAGTAGCCCAAAATTTCTTTCACTGTAAGCTCCCTACTACCTTCACTAATATCAACACTAATCCCCTTCAACAAGTGCTCGAAAACATCATACCCTAAGGAGGTCAGATATGCCTTTCCAACATCAGGACTCTCTAGAGCCTCCTCCGCGATCCTCGCCAGAGAAGTCGCCTCTGGCCTCACAGGTGAAGTCTTTGCATAATTGTCGCCGCGCTCGCTCACGCTAGGATAACCTATAGTGTCAAACGCGTTAATTATTTCCTGGTAGAGCTGTGTCTCCCTGTCCCTCATGTACTGTCTAAGCTTTCTAGTCTGAAGCTCCCGTATATCCTCATCCTGATAAATCTCATTAAGCATCTCAGCAACATTCTCACAGGCAATAAGCTCCCTAGCAAGCTCCAATAGCCTATTAAACCTCCTCCCATCGCTCGGATAAAGCACCGCCACAGTATTCCTATAGACCCTGGAGCGGCCACCTTCGTCCTCAAAAATCAGCCTCCTCAAGTCTTCCTGTGAGAGTACCCGGGGGGCAATTATCAACGAATATTTTGGCTCATCTGTGGGTAGTGGCTTGTCCCTTACATCGACGAGAGAAAAGAGCTTCTGCTGTTCCTGCTTCTTTTTCCCAGTAGTCGGTGGGGGCTTCTGTGACAGGCTTCTAATTGCATCGAGCAAACGGTTTCTAGCCTCAACCTCGCTCACACGCCTAGCCTCGTCCTGGACAATCGCTATTATTGGAGAAATAGGGGTAAACCAGTACCTTCCGTCCTTCTCCTGTATAAACAGCAATTCACGTGAAGCAACATCCAAGGCATTCAACACGTCGGCTGGCTTCGAGTTGGTCTTTTTAGCAAGAGACTCCTCATAAACCATGAAAGCCACGTCTTCCCTAGTAGGGAACACCCGCTCCGGCCTCGTTGCGAGGCCATAAACATACGTCCTAACAAAGATGGCGAGCGCAACCGCGTGAACAAGCGGGCCCCTCTTCAGGGCGTTGTCATATATGTCCCTGTCGACAATCGGCTTAAACTTCGAGAAACTCTGTCCAAGCAAAAGCGCATCAAGACGCCCAACATTTATATGCCAAGGCATAACAAAGTCAGGATCCTCGGCACTATTCCAGATCTCCCTTACCACTACACGAGTAATCCTAAGTGCGTCCCTCGTCCTCTGGAGCCCGGGGTGCCTTGTAACAATGTCGTATAGAACATCAATGTAGCTTGGATGGAAAGGCGCAAGCTCATCTATCCTAGAAGCCTTCTCGACCGCAGATTTTCCGAAAACTTGCTCCTCAGAGCTGTAAAGCTCCAGGTATCTACTTCTAAGCGCCACGACAGCGTCACGATCAATCTTCTTAAAGATCCTCCTCTGCAGTACACGGACAACGTCCCCCGCATCAAGAGGAACATCGTATGCCGATGCAACCCTCCCAATAGCGTCCCTAAGCATCTTAGTCTCCTCCTCGTAGGCCTCCATGTAGCGCTCCTCTTCACCCCTAACCTCCACCGGAAGAGTAATAACTACGACAGACCTCGTCCCCTCGACAGCCTTCACAAGGCTCTCAACAAAAGCCACAACGTTCTTCCCATAGTCCCGAAGCTTTTCGTCCTGGCTCCCCCTAAACCTCGCAACATACTTCGCAATCTCGTCAATAAGGATGATTACAGGCTCGTCCCCAAGGAGCTTCCTGATAGCCTCCACAGATGGCGCAAAGCCACCCCTATCCTCCTCCTCGAAAAACCTATACTTCCCAAGCTGGTGAGCCATAGAGCCCCAAACACTCCTAACCACGTAATGCTTCACATCCAGCGGCCTGGCAGGGCTCGGACAAAGCTCGTCAGAATCCCCATCCAGCACCACAAGCTTCGCCCCAGCCTCAACAAAGCGAACAGCCAGATCCCTATCAACCCTTGAAAGCGACTCTGGCTTCCTCACAGCGTGGAGCACTGCGAGCAACAAGTGCGTCTTTCCGCCGCCATAAAGCGAGAAAAGCGGGAAAACCCTCCTAGTACCCTTGCCCTCCACAGCCTCCACAATGCCCCTGAGAACCCTCCTCATAGAGTCCGAGAAATACGTAGACTCAAAGAACAGCACAGGGTCAGAGTAAACCTCGTGGCCCCTACCCATATAAACCTCTGAAAGCGACGGAGCAAGCTGCTCGTCAAGCCTCTCGTCGAACAGCTCCCCCCTAACATCACAGTACCCCTTAAGCCCCACCCAACCACCCCTCAAGCGTACCAGCACCACTCACATATGACAAGACCCTCTCACAGAGCCTCCTCTCCGGGTCAACACTCGGGACAAGACGGCCAGAAAACACCTTTGCAAGCCTCAAAGCCTCATCTACGAGCACGGCATTAACAGAGCGGAGCTTCTCGTACTGCTCCCTAAAGCCTTTGACATCAAAAGTAGCGGCATAATACTCCAACAAGTGCAGGGCATCAACAGCACTCCTCAACACCGGCCTAGACGGGTCAAGCTCCCTAGCACGTAGAAGCTCCACAAACTCGCCCCTCTCTTCGCCACGGGGCTCCAAAAGACGGAACTCACTGCCAACCTTTTCCACAATCTTCATGCTAGTCAGCTCCTTGTCGTCGAGCCCCGTCCCAAAGCCAATAATGTGAACCGTGCTCCTATCCATCACCCTCCCCCTAGCCCTTCTATTCCAAGGCAACAACACCTTGGCAAGCATATAGAAAAGCGCTCCAGGATCCCTAACCTCCTCCCCCGCCTCGTTGCCACCAACAAGCCTCGAAACAGCTCTCGCCAGCCCCCTAGCAGCCGCAGGGTAAGCACGCTCTCTAACAAACCCACCAATATCATCTATGCCAACAATTTTCTCACGAGAAGTCACAGCGGAAAGAGTTGCAGCCAGAGTTCCCACGAACAAGTCCACTCCCGTACGACCAGCCCTAAGCATTTCAAGAGCTCTTTCCTCAGCGGCCACCAAAGCATCCCTATAAACCTCGTCCCACAAAGCCTCACCCTTAACACCAGGCCTCCAGACCACCACAATCGACGTGTCAAGAGCTGCCTTCCCCCTCGCAGTAACACGCTCAGCAGACTCCGTTGAGACGGGAAAAGCCGCGGAAACACGGAAGCCAGCCCTCCATCCAGCAGATATCAATTCCTCCCAAGCCTCCGGGTCAGTATGAGCATAATAGGTAACCAAACTACCATCGTCCTTTAAAACCCGCCTCATAGACATAAAAGCCCTGTACAGAAGATCAATAAAATACCTACGTGCGTCTTCCTCATTAGCCACTTCACCCTTAAAATGTTTCAGCCTACCAACGTTAAGCCCAACCTCCCTCGGCGCAAGTTCCTCCCACTGAGTCCTAATTTCTCTGAAGGTAGCTCCGATGGGCTTGAAGAAAGCTTCGCTCAAGAAGCGTGGCGCTAGTTTTCCATTATATGTATCGCTGAGAGCACGCTTGAGCCATACATAGTAAAAGTCGCTAAGTTCTACGTAAGGTACATCGTCTCTATAAGGAGGGTCAGTAACTATCAGATCAAACACTTCTTCTCTCAGCTTAGTAAGAAAAGTTGCGTCGTCAAGATCAATTTTGATGCTTGTTCCTACATTGTTTAAAATGTCGATAAGTGTATCAATTCCTGTTTGAACAGATTTCAGGGATTTAGTAAAAGAACCTAAAAAATTACTTATAGGTACAACTTCCATCCAATTCCAAGTTATTGCAATTCCTCTGAAGGCTAAGGTTTCACGAATAAATTTCTGAGTAGGCTCTGTTGAAGTTAGAATAGAATTGTAATTAGCTTGTTTAAGTACTGCTAGAGCTAAATATGTAGTTATTTTCTCTGCATAGTTGTACGCATTCTCTTTGCTCCAACCCTCTCTTAGCTTTTCTTCTTCTATTTTTTGCCGGCTTCTCTGACGAGCTTAACTAGCTTGACGAGGGTTAAGAGCTGTCGCGGGTTAAAAAGTTTATAGAATTTATCAAAACCCCATACTATAGTATGATATGTTGACGAACAATATGGTTCCGTCAATTCTTTCGGTATATCTGGGTCACTCCACATCTCCCTGAGTTTTTCTAGTGCTTTCCTCAGCTTCTCTGTGTCCTGCTTGGTCGCTGGCTCGAATTCGAGGTCTCCCCTTTTCACCTTCACTTTTACGAGGAGGGTTGGTCTTGCTGGGCTTTGGAGGAGTTTTTCTAGGTCGATTTTTCCGTTGAGGTAGTCTTCGAGTAGTTGGTTCCACTGTTTCAAGGCGTGTTTTATGTACCACTCTGTTTCTGCGCCTTTTGGCTTCTCTATGCTGTGTTTTCCGGTTTTCAGCGAGATGTATCGTATCTGGTTTCCGCAGTGGAGGCATGTACCTGTTTCGCGTCTCGCGTATATATTTGGCTTCCTGACCGTCCTCTTGGTGCCGTTGACCACGACGTAGCCCTGCTTGCTGTTGACCTTGGCCTCGATCTCGCTTGTTTTTAGCTCCTTGTTGAGGTCTACTATCTTTATTGCCCCGTTTTCCCAGTCCATCCATGCAAGCCTGCTAAAGATCTTCTTTTTGGCTCCCTCCTCTTCTCCCTCCTCTGTCTCCTCTGATGAGCCCTTGGATACTCTTGCTAGCCACCAGTTGCCTATGAGGGGCGTGTATTTGCCGCAGTGGGGGCACTTTACTTCCCATGTGCCTATGTAGACAGCAACGTCGGGGTCGTATAGCTCCTTGATGTCTGGGTCGCCGGCGAGCTGTTCTGTTATCCATTTTCCCCACTTCTCAACGTCTCTGACTAGCTGTTCTCCTAGGCCTCTCTCTGCGGCCCACTTTGGATACTCGAGTACAGCCTTAAGGAAAACATAAGTTGTCGGGAGCAGTTCTACCGCAACTACTTCGCCGAAGCCGAGCCTCATCGCCTCTAGTGGTATAGAGCCGAAGCCCGCGAAGGGGTCTAGCACTTTCATCTTGGCGAAGCGCTCCCTCCACTCGGGTGGCGGCGACGGGTTCTCCCTGTGCGGGACGTTTTCGACTTGCCCCTTAAGGTTTACTTTTGCCTTGAGGACCTGCGTGACAAAAGTGTGTACATCTATGTCTGGGGGGAGTGCGGCCGCCGCGAGCACTGCGCGGGCGCTTGCTAGGGGTTTTCTCGTCCACCAGAAGACCATTTCCCAGTGTTCTGGGCGTCCTCCGCCCTTTTTCTCTTTTTCTGCGGCCTGGTTTACAATGTCTACGGGGAATTTGGGGGATTCGAGGAATGAAGACATCACAATATAGAGCGGTATATGAATAAATCTTTTTTCATTATCTTTTTAAAGTAGAAATTATAGAAGTAAGAATAACATTAAAAACTATCCATAAAGATAATCTGAATCTTGATGGGCTTCAAGGTAAGGATCCGCAGGGAGAAGGATGTATATTCTGTAGTAATAGATAATGGTTCATCATTTACTGTAGATGAAGTGAAATTGGACGGAACTTCTTTAGACGATATTGAGAGCATTTTTGATTTGGAACAACTCAAGGAGTGTCTTCTTGAAGTTAAAGAAATTTATCTTTCTGAAAAGTCACACAAGAAAAAGACGATTCTCTTCTTATATCGGGAAGAAATAAGCTAATTTTTCCTTTTTTATTAAGAAAAAATGTTTTGAAAAAGTTCTAAAAAATAAAAATAAATAGATGTCCAACGTGAAAACTTTGAAGTTGTATGAATTACTGGACTCTTGTCGGTACGCTTGACAACTGGATGATTGGAATCGAGAGGGGCGTCTGGGGCGTCAGGGAGAGGGCTAGGCCGCTCTGGGGCAAGGTACAGCCGGGCGACAAGGTCGTCTTCTACGCCGTCAAGACAGGCGTCCTTGGCTATGGGACCGTGGAGGGCAAGTTCGAGAGCAGGGAGCCTCTCTGGCCCAAGGAAAAGGAGAGAGGCGAGCCCATCTGGCCCCTAAGGCTCAAAATAAGGGTCGAAAAGGTCTTTGGGGAGCCAAAAAAGAAGCCAGCCAAGATGCTGGTAGGCTTCGCAATAAACAAGCTGGACCCAGAAACATTTAGAGAGATAGCGCGCTAGGTTTATTGGAGCAAATTTGCAAACTCTAGGATGACCGCTTATGGCTGTTGGCAGAATAGAGGATGCCCGAGCGAGGCTTTACGCAGCAGAGAACCATCTCAAAGAGCATGATTACTCCGGTGCAATGCTCGAAGCCCAAATGTGCATGGAGCTCTCGATTAAGG
Source organism: Thermofilum sp. (assembly GCF_038871435.1). Taxonomy (NCBI): domain Archaea; kingdom Thermoproteati; phylum Thermoproteota; class Thermoprotei; order Thermofilales; family Thermofilaceae; genus Thermofilum; species Thermofilum sp. The sequence continues at coordinate 42,432 of NZ_JAVZIC010000004.1, read as the reverse complement.
CTCTTCTCGACAAGCTGGGCATAAGCTATAAGACTAGGGAGGGGAGGATACCACACGATGTCAGTGATAAAATCCCCGAAGCTTATGAGAAGCTGAAGCAATGCCCGCAGGACTTGAAGGAATACGAAGTTAAGTCGATAAGAGTGGAGTTAGCTAGATCCGCTGTGCTCTTGCGGCTCTTAACTTCGATCAGAGAGTATCTGGAGTATGGCGTGAATGGGTTAGCGGGTTCTAAGGAAGTATTCGAATTCACATTCGCTGAGAAGCTAGCAGCTACTATTGTTGAACAGGTGAGGAACTCCTATTGGAGAATCTATGATTTGATTAACAGACTAGAGAAAGGCGCAACGATAGCCTAAGCTTTGCTGTTAGCGCGCTATCTGAAGATTATGACATGATGCTAGATGTCAGTTATTGTGGCGAACTGGTTCTCGGCGTGCTCGTTAGCTTGGCGCACGCCCAAAAGTTTCTTAGAATCTGTTTTCCCTAATCTAGCAGGCTCCTTTCTGAGTGCTCTTCGATTTCTTCAGAGAATATAGTACGCTATCATCACTACGCTAGCAACCTGTGGCTTCTCAGGAAGAATGTAGAGCTCCGCCTCAGCAACGTGTACGAGAAAGAATTAATTTTTAGGAGATGCTAAGCAATCTACGCGCCCATTGGGAGTATATATTCGTTCTTCAACAACGTCTAGTCAAGCTCGAGACCTGAGTAATAACACTTCAGCTGCTAGTAATCCCGCTCCACCCCCCAACACCTTTCCCACTTCTTTTAGCGAAGGTCGCACTTTCACCTGCATTCAGCTCGCGTAATAGGTTCCCCGCCTACCACCCCGTAATCCCTTTTACTAGCGAGGAGATTCTCAGCTCGCTCGCTACGTCGTCAAGCACACGTAGCGTCTTGCTATAAATGTCTAGGATGAAGAACTTGACTTCCTACCCCCAGCTCCGCGCTTCTGCGGCTGAATTTTTCGACTAAGCCGGCGGGAGGGGGCCAGAGTGAAACTGCGAAAGCGCACTACGCTCAACTCCCAACTCAGCTTAACGAGGTAAGTTATCGAGCACTTGGAGCGCGCTTTCTAGCTTTCACTGCAAATACGGCTACTGCTACAACGGCTAACAGTAGCCCGAGCAACAGGTAGGCGCGCGTGTAGTCCTCCCTCCAAACGGCAACCAGGCTCCTAGGCCGGTTTACAAGCACCCTCACGGTGCCGCGCTCCACAACCACGTCTCCTGCCTCTAAGCCCTCCCACCTTTCGAAGCGGTACGTCACGAGCCCTGCATCAACGTCAGTCGCGGTAAGCTTCACCGTAGCGTAGCTCCCATCGTCGTACCAACCTTCCCCCTCCGCTGAGCCGCGGTCTGTAATCACCCCAACGTAGTGCTGAATCCTCCACCTCGCCTCCAGCTTCACCGACTCGTTCACGGGTAGAATGACGATTGATGGGTTGTTCGAAAACAGTTTGCCGTCCTTGTACCAACCTTCGAACGAAGCTCTGCTGCAGCCCCAGGTGCAGTATCCTTGCGTCACGTTACCGGAGAAGTACACTTCGGCATTCCTGATGCTCAGCGTAGCCATTGTGCTTTCATCGTACCAGCCCTCCCCGCGCACCAGGTTGCGCAAGAGCATGTTAGGCGATACAACCTCGACCATATACTGCCTCGTGTACACAGCTGTTAAGTTGACTGGCGCATCGACGATAAGCTCGAGCGAGGGGTTCGCCTGTGATGCGCTCCCAGTAGGCTTTTCGACCTTCCACATTCTAAACACGTAGCGAACACCGGGAAGCTCTTCGACCGTTAGAGGTGCGGTAATCCTAACAGTCTCCCTAGGCGAGTACCATCCAGCTCCAGCCAGCTGCGTAGGCGCGTTTGACGTCACGTTTACAGGGAAAGCTGGGCGCAACGCGTAAACCACCCACCGGCAATCGTACTTGGCCCCCTCTCTCCCTTGCTTAGCGCAATCGCTGCCGGCAACGTACAAGTTGAGACCGTCGGTCACCGCTAGGCCGGTAGGGAACTCGTAATCTCTTTCGGCTTCCCCTCCCAACGTGAAACTGAATATGTTTTTAAGATTTTCATCATAAACATATAATGCATGGTTAGAACGGTTATCAACGAGCTCCCCGCTGAAGAGGTAAAAGTACCCTTGAAGCGTTATCCCGCATCCAAGGGGGAAATCTGCACGGTTAGTAAAATTGTATAGGTCATCATCATTGAAGAAAGAGTAAGAAACCTCTGCGAGATTCCTGAAGAGGATATAGTTGAAAAAGCGCTCAGGTTGCAGAAGCCAGCCTGGGCGAAGTCCTTCGCTGCTGGCTACCTGCACCTCTCCAGCTTTGCTCAGTTTCAATATGTCACCGGCAGTTAGAATGTACGCTGAACCATTTTCGTCGAACGCTACGGCTAACGCTGCCTCACCACCTATTTTTAGCTCCCTTTGGAGCTCAAGCTCGCGGTTTAGGATCAGCGCGCGCCCCTCACGAGTTGCAAGCCGTTTCGACGACGCATTATAGAGCTCCCCGACAACCCAAAGCTCCCCCGTAGCAGGGTTCACACCCACACCCCAAGCCCACTCGTCCCCGATTGAGGGGTTGTAGAGGTACCTTTTCACTAGCTTCAGGGCGGGATCCCTCTTCTCGATAACCCAAGCGGTATCGTTTCCCCGTAAACGCTTCCACCCAGCTATGTAGAGGTACTCGCCGTCCGTCGCCACCTGCATGACAGCGTAGTCCAGCTTAACCCGCCCTTTCTCGTACAATTCAAGGCTGAAAGTTGCTAGCACGTTGCCTCCGCCAACGTAAAGCGTACCACCAGTAACGGTGCAAGTGTAAAACTCTCCTTTACCCCTCCAAACTTTAATTAGATTTCCAGTATTTTTGTCTCTAACTTCAATCCTACCAGTCGAACCGTTTTCAACACCAATTACATAGACGTTGTCACCGGAAAGACAAGTGCACAAAGCCTTATCAATGCTGGGCGAAGGATCACTAAAAACCCTCCAAACAACCGGCTGGGCTTGAACCAAAAAGCTGGAAGCGAGAACGATCGTCGCCAGTGCAACTAGCCAATGTAGCTTCACATGCTAAATAAAGACTTCTTCGGTATATTAACGTTTAGCCGTCTATTCAACGTTCACCCCCTTTGCGATCCCGCTTTTTTCTTGGCTGCTAATGTTCTCATCAAACCCTCCCCGGCTATTATTGCCGCGATGATCATGATCGCTATTAAACCCGTTGCTCGCCACGCGGTAAGCTTGCTCTCAAGCCACTAGTAGGAGCTCTGCAGGTCAGAGTAATTGGTTTGGAGCTCCTCGTAGTTACCCCTCAGTTGATTGTCATTGGTTTCAGTTGCTTGTAGTTGCTCTCTAGGCATGTGAAGTTTTCCAACGCTTCGTTGTAATTCTGTTGGCACGCGCTCGTTTTTAAATAAGCGAAACATGTTTTCTCTCTCCCTAGTCCTTTTTATTTATTGCTTTGAAAAATATATTACTGGATTTATGATGCATTCTTTTTTCATAGGCAACACAGTAAACTTAATCTATTAGTGATACGTTGAAACTTGAAAACTATTAATACCATCTCCTTTAAGGGGTACGTATTGATGCCTTCCCATAAGGTTCATCAGAAATGCGGGAGCATGATTGGCCTGCCCATAGATGTTGTGAGATACGTAGATGTTTTGATCGATACTGGCAAGTGTGGCAAGCATGACATCGGCTTGGAGATTTATACTGAGAAGCTGAGCGAGGAGCTTAACTTGGAGGTTGCTCTGGAGCTTGGAGTTAGGAGGCTATTTGAGTGCCTTGGCGCTGGGGGGAGACTCGGCGAGGATTATTTGAGGGCCGCAGCTCTGCACTTCTTGCTTGACTGCGTGGACCGGAGGATGAAGAGCCTGGGGACGTTGGTTTTCGAGGGGAAGGCGAGGAAGGCTCTTGAGAACTGTGTCGAGTGGATCGATGCGAAGCTTAGGACTCAGAGCTATAGGTATTTCTTTGGCGAGGGTCTAGAGGAGATAAAGGTGCTTGTGGGCTATATGCGGCGCTTATTAGACGAGCATGGCGCTGTGCTGGAGCGCTGTGTAGACTACATTGTGGAAGAAAACAAGTCTAAGCAGACTCCGGAGATTGGTTCGGGAACAATTGCAGGGCTACTCTCGGAGGTCTGTAGAAGGTATGGGATAAAGTGCCTCTTTTATGTGAACGGGAAACTCTTACCTCCAGCCTCTGCGGCAAGGAAAGCATTGAGTCTTCTCGAGAGGGGCGAAAAAGTAGAACTTGTAAGCATAGATGGGAAAATCCGGATAACTGCTAATAACAGCGAAGAGTTTTTCACTAAAATAATGGAGGTTCTTGGCCAATGAACGAGAAGCATTTTTAGCACGGCTTCGAGAGGAAAAATTAATATTGCTATTCTTGTATAATTTTGCGATGAGTTTAGAGAACTTTGTTTCCGAGCTTGAGTCGATGGGTTTTTCTGAAGAAGTCATACAAGAGGTCTTGCAGGCTTTATCAGATTTGTATATAGGAGTCCGAATACCCTATAAGATTATACCAAAGGGATCTGGTGGCATTTACTATTCTCCGATTAGAACGAAGTATTGGCCTTACAGCGATATAATTGAGAAGATCTTGTTACAGAGCGGCTTCGTTGATACAAGTAGTGCTTTTACCGTTTATATGCCTGAAGCCAATTGGTATTTCTTAGCCTTAACAGAGAAAGGTGTAGCAGTTGCCCAGGAAGCTTATATGAGTAAACTCGAAAAAAGCCTCGACTTTGTTAAAGATCACTTGCAGAGATACAAAAGATTGGCGCCGATACTTTACTATGGGGCTATTTATGATGAGAGTCTTGGAAGAATTTATTTTAATAGTAAGCCTATAGAGAGCATTGACCGGGTTCTAGGATTTGAAACAACTTCGATCATTGATGCTAAAATTGGTAAGGCTCCTGAGCCGCCCCAGAAGAGAAGGACGTATCATACCGCGGAGGAGCTGTGGGGTAAGGTTAAGGACATATATGGGATGCAACCTCTAGACATGGTTAGGGTAGCATTTCAGGCTACCGCGCAGACACAGACTGTTACAAATGTTGTCAACGAGTTCTTTTCGCCACTATATGAGAGACGCCTAGTACTTCTTATTCCATCTTATAGCAAAAGAAACGTATATACAGACTGGGAGAAGTGGTATGTTACAAGCGAATTTATGGATGTAGTCAAGGAATCCAATGTTGGGATCGGCCAAGAAAAGCTTAAAGAGTTCGTAACAGAATTTGTCTCCCTCTTTTTGCTTTATCTAGGCTCAAAGCATTACACAAAGGGCGAAATCCTAAAGACCTTAGAGGTTATTCTAGACGAGAACAAAGAGCTCGGCCTCTCATACGATGAAGTTCTCGAGCGTCTACGAGACCTTATACAAGAAATTAGCTCGTCTACTGGTAGTATCTCCGGCTTCAACGAGTACGGTGAACCAGAGAGCCCACCTTTCATGGTGATGGATTGGGAGAGGCTGGACAAAGCAATGATGGAGTATCTCGAGCTTCTTGGCTCTAGGGCATTTTCATTGGTCTAGACTACGGCAACTCTAACCATTTCCTAGGGCTAGTTAAGGAGTATTTTCGCCTAAGAATACGAGTTCTTTTACTAGATCTTCTTCTCTTAGGGGATCTTGTTGGAGTCTCCACTTGTAGTTTTTGATGAGGTCGCTCACGGAGACTTTTTTAACTTTTATATCGTCAAAAAGCCATTTGATTCTTGATGTCCCCCTTGTAATTATCCACACTTGTTTTGTACATCTAGAGATATTTTTCGTGAGATTTAGATTATCTCTTTGATAGTCTATATAATCCTTTCTTAGCATATTGACGTAATTCTCGATCTGTTGATTTTTAGTTTATTCAAATTTTGTGTCAAGTGTTGCGTCATATATAACGGCGAGATTGTTGACTATGAAAAATCCGTCTGGGCGACCTTTTTGTTCCGTTTTATCATACCTAAATATCTCATTGATTCCTATCAATTTCAACAGATAGGATACCCCGTCTTCAAACTCCTCCCAGTTATTAGTTGCTAGTAGCTCGGAAAAGAATGGTGGAACGAGAGAACTAGCGTGAGATGTTTCAATGGGTAATACTTTTTCTTTAAGATACCATCCAGATTTTCGTAGTGCTTGAATTTCCGGTGGAAGTTGATGCAGAGGAATTTCTCTCTCAATTTTGACTTTAAAATAAATCTTGTTTTTCTCCCTCTTTGTATCATAACCATATACTAGACCTATCCACGCTTTTTCAGCTGTTGCGTGCTCATCAGAAAGCTTAATGAAGAGGGTTTTCGCATATTCTATAAGCTCATTGGGTTGCACACCTTTTAGAAGCCTCCTAGTGTAAGATGTTTCGTTGTTTGGTAAGTTATTCCAGTGATTTGGATAGTATGTTACCATGATGTATTTTATATCTTTCATGAAATCTTCGGACACGTTTTTAAATTAACTTAAAAGTTACTAAAATTTTTCTGTATAAAACTTTTGCACAGCGCTTATCAGTCTTTTATGTCTTCGCATTGGTCTTTGCATGGGGCCATGACTCGTGGTGTGGAGTTTTGGCTTTTTATGAATGCGATGTAGCCGTCTTGGGACTGGAGTAGTTCTGTTATTTTTTGTGGTTGGACTGCCTTGATGGTCTTGGTGCTTGTTATCTCGATGAGTTCGTACCATTGGACGTCCCACTCTGGTGGGAGGGATGTCTTGTATTCTACGAGTTTGAGGGTGAAGTCTCTTATCCTTTTCGGGATTCTTTCGATAAGATAGACGTTTCCAAGAATTGGGTCGACATATTCGATGAAGGTCCAGTCGTCGACGTAGCCTAGTGTAGCTTTGTCTTCTGATGATGAGAGCCAGTATAGGTTTTGGAAGGGGCGTAGTTCTATGAAGTCTTTGCGTGTGCCCTCGTAGCCGAGGTAGACGTCGCCCTTCTCGTCTGTTTTGGTGAACCACTTGTTGCCGGTGCCTGTGAGAAAGATGAGTTTTTCTTCGTCGTACTCGATCTTGGCTTTCTGGGTGTTGTCTTCCTTGAGGGCGAGCTTGAATTCTCCCTGTATGAGGTCGAACAGGTCCTTTATGCCAGATTTAAAGACTACTCTCATGTTTTGTGACCCTCTCTCTGGGCAACAATAGGTGTGCGGGGCCTGCATAAAAATCCAGCTTGTGTCCTATTCATCTGGAAAAAGAAGCCCTTCATACAGTACAACCGTCAATACGGGTATTTATTCCAGAGATTAGCGCGCGACGATCAGCATTAAGGCGTACCGCATGTCTTTACTTACCAAGAGTATCGGGTGTATCTTCACGCGTCCAAACTGGTTTGGCGAAGTAACATCCCTAAGCAGTGCCGGCAATACGTTGTCATAGCTCAACGTGGGGTCGATCATCACGTTTTTGGTGTTGTCTTTTTTTTCTGTGGCTGGGCCGAGTGTTGTGCTGTTGGTTTTCTGCCTCTTCTTTTTTCGCCTCGTAATATGCGTATGCGCCGGCGAAGTATGCCTCTGTGAGGGGGTCTAGGCTTTTCCACATGTCCTTGAAGGCTTGTCTGCCTTGGGTGGTTACGAGGTATTTGTCTCCGCTTTTCTGGATGTAGCCTTGAGAGATGAACACCTCTAGGATCCTTTTTATTGAGTCTAATTTTACGGATACATGTTTCTTTTCGTCCATCAATTTGTATGCGTTCTCTATGATGCCTCTTATGGTTTCGGCGTCGAAGTCGTCCCTGTCTTCTGTGTACAGGGCAATTACGGCCCCGACGGTTTCCGGCTTAAGCATTCTGTGTAGTCACCTCGATGCGGGCTGTGTCTTGGATATTGGTTGATAGCATTAGAACCATTTATCTTTAGCGCTCGTTGCCTATAAATTTTTTGAATTGTATGCTTCGGTCTTTTTAAAGAATCTGTTGCTTTCAACTATGTAATAGTCACAAGGGATCTTCTCGTGATGGGGGGCCAGCTCTCTTGTAATGCTAGGTCTCCCTTCTCTTAAGGAATAGTAGCTTTATGGGAATATTCCTGCCAGAAGAAATGCTTCACTATAAAAGAGCCTTCGCGATACCTTAAAGTGTACCTTGGGAGGGTTATAAAAGAGCAGTTCGGCTACAGAGTTGCTTTGGGGAGCGGGATGTGTTTCTCTAAGACACATATATTTGAGACTCGAAAATGGACAAATGTCTTTGAGAAAGCATGGGCTTGAGAGGCTAGCTCGTATCTGGTTTGGAGGGGAATGCTTTTATCCAGGTTTTCCAGGTTATACCTGGTTGTGGCTGGTGGCCCGGATTGTTGTGAGGGTGGGTAGGAACTACGCGGTATACCTCCCCAAAAGAGTAGTGGAGGAGCTGAAGCTCAAGGAAGGGGAGAAGCTGATCCTGACAGTGGAGGGTCAGAGCATAGTGTTGCGTAGGCCTCTGGATTTCTTCGAGGAGATTAGGAGGAGTCCTAAGAGGTTGCGCCTGACGCCTGAAGAGTTCGAGAAAACCAGCGTGGAGGCTCAGGAAGAGCATATGGGTCTTAGTGATGCTCAGGCTGCTACTTGACATGTCCTTTTTCCTATCAGCCTTCGGGGCGTACAAACTAGAGGAAAAGTTAATCACGTGTTAGAGCAAGGGATCGCAATTTTAGCTCCTGCGCCTTGAGTGTTCTTTGCTCTAGTTGTCCTTTTCCTCAGGCTGATGCTGGGGGCTCCAGTCTGGTTCTAGATTTGAGAGGTCGTTCGGTCTGTTTAAACGGTTTGTGCCTTGGCAGTCATTGCGGTGTTTGTGGGATGGCTTGCCGTCTGGGGGTATTGGTTCCAGGAGAAGGGTTCAAAAATAGCCGGCTTCTCTAGAGTACTAGGGGGATTTTCGCCTTGATTCTGTGCTCGTCTAGCTCGGCTAGTGGGATGCCTACGATGTGTGCTGCTAGCCTCAGGTCTCCGATTTCGACTAGGAGCCTTAGTGCGGCTTTGAGTGGGTCTGGCTGTTTCTCTATGTATTCCCAGTCCGCGCTTTTGGCTCTTATCTCTCTCGCCTCGTGCTCGAGCTCTTCGAGCTCTTTTAGAGCCTTGGCTAGGGCCCGCTTGTTTATGGTGAAGCCGAACTGCTTGGCAAGCTCAGCGTTTTCAGCTGTCGATTCCATAGGTTTTCAGCCTCGTCCTCGAGAATACAAGCCCTGTGTCCTCATTATAAGCTTTAACTGCCTCTACAAGGTCGCCGCCGTAGATAAGGGCTAAGATGTCTAGGCTGTCAAGGGCCTTCACTCAGGTGTAATCTTTTAGGATCTGGGTGAGCGTGCGCTGAGGGAGCTAGTCTTTCAGGCTTAGAGGTTGAAGGTGCTACTCCTTCCAGGCGCCCTGAGGTGATAGGCTCAGTAACGAGGTTACTTTTAGTTATTGGGGTGGGTGCATCGTGTGCTCATATATTTTGAGGATGCGTGACTCTACATGTACGATAAGTTTATATTTATTTTGATATATCAAATCCTTTAGATTTCGCATGGATAATGGAAAATATGTTGCCAATAATGGGGATGTCATTGTTTCCAGGAAATCTGGCTCGCCTGTGTGGGAGGAGGCTCTCTTGGAGGAGCTCCTCTACGCGATTGGCCACGTAAACCACTGTGAGCAACACCTTATCGAGGCAGACTCGGAGATACAGTTTCCCGTCTTCCTGGACATTACTAGTAGGCTTCGCGAGGATAGGAAGACTCTGGGCCAGGTTCTCTTCGCGCTGGAAAAAGTGACATCGGAGGAGGGGGGCGGGGACCTGAGAACGGCCTGGGAAAGTGTCTGGTGCACCTTGAAGCACATTACGACGGCCCTTATACACGTGGACGAGTGTATTGAGAAGGTGTCGAAGCTCTCCGAGAAGGGGGCTTCTCAAGAACTCAGTATACAGCTATTAGACCTTCTCAAAGTGAGGCAACGGCTCTTAGAGAGCACTATAGAGCTGATTAACAGGGCGAAAGCCAACGCCAATATGCTTAGGGAGTCAAGCGTTAGGTGCAGGGAGGATCTCTGCTTAGAAGCCGAGGAGCAGAAAGAGCAGGGACAAGAAGCCCAGCAGCAGACAACAAGCTAAAAGAGAATCTAGGATACCTGTGCTCCTATTGGTGTTTTTGGCATTCTTCTCCGTGGCGGGATTTTCCACAGCCCTCTGTTAGTTCTTCTAGTTTTCCCTGTAGATAAGCCTCGACAACCTCTTTGACTGTTTCTGATTGTGCCCTGTAGACGGCGACTCCTGCCTCCTGGAATCTGCTGATCGCGCGGGGTCCCATTCCGAAAGTTATGACTGCGTCGGGTCTAAGCTGTAGTATTAGGTCTGGGGGTAGCCCGTATCCGCCGAAGTGTTCGCTTTGGTTTGGCACTGCCTGGACGCTGGCTACTTTGTCTCCTTGTATCTCGACTACCACGAAGTAGGGGGCTCTGCCGAAGTGCTGTGAGAGCCTGGCATCTAGGCCGTTCCCTTCCTCTGTTGGTATAACAAGTCTAACCATTTTTTCACCGAGATGGCCCTTTTCGGGGCTATCTTTATCACTAGTGGATTGAATGTATAAAGCTTTTGCTACATCGTGGTCGACAGCGCGCCTGAACTCTTATTTTTTGGTTGCATGGTGCCGGCTCCTGGCTTTGCTTGATGTTCTAGACGATTGTGTAGAATGTTTCTAGTGTTTGTTTTAGCATGGTTTGGCTGAACTGTATGTTGTTTATTGAGATGCGCTCGTCTATTCCGTGTATCATTTTGAGTAGCTGGCTTAGCGGGAGGTCTGCCCTGATGGGTATGAAGCCGTATGCAACTGTGTTGAAGGCTACGCGGAAGAAGCGTGAGTCTGTGCCGCCTGTAGACATGTATGGTGCGGCCTGTGCTCCTGGGACGATAGCTGATACAGTTTCCTCGATTGCTCTGTAGAGTGGCGTGTCTATTGGGGACTGGGTGGCCGGGTCTCTGTGGATGAATTCTAGCCTGTAGTCTAGCCCTTTTAGTGTTTCTTTGAGGTAGGCTTCTACCCATTTCTCGGTGTGTCCAGGGAGTAGCCTGCAGTCGACGCTTAGCTGGCTTGTTGAGGGTATGATGTTTACCTTTTCCCCGGATGCTATAACTGTAGGCGTTAGTGTGTTCCTGAGCATCGCGTCGAGCATTGGTCCCGAGTCTCCCGAGACGCCTGGTAGCAGGGAGACGAGTGGCCTTGAGGAGAGTAGCTTTGCCACTGGCCGGGGTGTGCCCCTTGATTCTTGGAGCTTCTGGACGAATAGCTTTACGTGGGGCGTAGGCTCGATGGGTGGGCTGTTCTCGGCGATTCTCGTAGCGGCCGAGGTCTAGTTAGCCGGCTGGCGTAGGTGTGGAGGAGGAATTTGGTGACAAGATTTGTATTGGTAAGGTTGGCATAACTTTATTATTATTTGTAATAACTTTGTTATTCTTGTTATTTTGAACAGAGAAATCCAAAAATAACTATATTATGCTTAATAATAACAATGTTATTATTGAATGTTTTAGCGAGGCTACCATCGGGATTGAGGGTTAGATGAGCCCTTTTTCTCTTAGCTCCTGCAACATTCCTTCCTTTATTTTTTCTCCTAGTTCTAGAGCCTCTTTCTCGGTTAGTCTGCTTTTTGTTGCTAATGCTTCTAATACGAGTCTCTGGATTGTCTTTGAGTGGAGGCATCTTTGCCTTAGGATTTTTAGGTTAATGAGTTTTAGTACGATGTGGGCTAGCATCTTTTTTGCTTTCTCCATGATGTTCGTGGCTAGCTTTTGATTGTTTCCATAAATTTTTAGCGATGGATTGCCTGAATCGGCTGAGCAAAGATTTTTATAGAAATAGAGAGGGACAGCTGTGGTTTTTGTGGAGTATATTAGGGTTTTGGATAGGAAGGGTAGGCTAATGTTGCCCAAGGAGTGGAGAGAGAAGTATGCGAGGTACAGGCTTGTCCGTGTGAGAATCGATGGGGAGAGGATCATTATTGAGCCTGTTAGGCCGGAGGACTTTTCTAGTGAGACTGATTTCATGGAACCACGATTTAAAAGCGACGGTAATAGGGAGATGGCTTAGGCTTGTTGGGGGCGATTTTTAGGCTAGGTTATCCGGACTCTTGCTTTTCTTAGGGTTTCGATGAAGTCTTCTAGGTCTAGGCCTGAGGGTTTTTGGCTTAGTCTTAGGTCTCCTTTTTCTATGAATAGGATTACTGCCGCCTTTACTCTGGGCGGGAGCGTGTTTATGTAGTTCCAGTCTGCGTTTTGTCTCCTCATTTCGGCTACTTCTTTTTCCCGCTCTTCGAGCTCACTTAATATGTCGCTCATAGTCCCAGCCTTTCAAGGTCTTTTGCCGGGAACCTAGCGCGCGCTTTAGTTGACATGTGGGCTCCTCGCTTTTATGCGTTGCTCGTTGAATTATGCCGGCAATCTTTGCAGAGACGTAGAGGTCGCCTGTCTCGATGTAGTGGACGAGTGCTAGCTTTAGCTTGGTTGGTTGTTGATATAGTTCCAGTCTGCTTGTTTTCTCCTGATTTGTCTAGCTTCTTCTTCCCTTTTTTTGAGCTCTTCTATAATGTTGTTTTTCTCCATTGCTCTGTATCCCTTTGTCCCTACTTCTAAAACGGCACAGGTATGCTTAAATTTTTGTGTCAAGGTGGCGCAGACAGGATTAAAGTTAGTGGGGCCACGTGTTACGATGTTGAGAGGTACTTGTTTCTGATTTCTCTTAGGATATCTTTGTTTGTGTGGAGCTTTTCTGCTAGCTTTGTTAGTGTTTGGGCTGTTTCCTCGTCTTGTAGGAGTGTTGCCAGGAGTTTCTGTATCTGGTCGAGGTCTGGGTAGAACATTTTTGTTGTTACTCCTCCGTCTATTGTGATGTTTGTCCCTGTTATCCACTGTGCGTCGTCTGATGCCAGGAATGCTACTAGGGCGGCTATGTCTTCTGGCTTTCCTACGCGTCCGGCGGGGTGCCACTCGTGGTCTAGGGGTGTTAGCTGTGGCTGTCTGGGTGGTACTTGCCAGTGGCTCGTGTCTACCCATCCGGGGGATATCGATATGACTCTTATGTGGTACTTTGCTAGGGAGACTGCTAGTGCGTGGCTAAGCGCTATTATTCCTCCCTTTGACGCTGAGTAGGGCTCTGTGTTTGGCTCTGACTGGAAGGCCCTTGTTGATGCGATGTTTATTATAACTCCGCCGGTCTTCTTCATGTATCTGACGACGTGTTTTGTGCAGAGCCATGTGCCTGTCAGGTTTGTGTCTATGATTCTTCTCCACTCTTCTAGGGTCTGCTCCTCGATGCTTTTGCCGGAGAACCCTATGCCGGCGTTGTTTACGAGTATATCTATTCTCCCGTGCTTGCCGTAGAAATCTTCAACCGCTTGTTTAACCATTTCCTCGCTTGCCACGTCTACCTTGTAGAAGACTGCCTTTATCCCGTTTTTCTCGAGTTCGCGTTGCCTGTATTCTCCTGCTTGCTCGTCTATGTCGAATATTGCAACGGTGCACCCCTCGGTGCCAAGCTTAGTGGCTATGGCGGCGCCTATGCCGCGGGCTCCGCCTGTAACTATGCATGTTTTTTCCCGAAATCTATCCATGAGAAAAAATGTTTGTTTGATAATTATATTCCTGTTGTTTATAAAGGGGGATGAATCTTTCTTTCATCCGTAGGGATATGATTCTAAGGACAGCTTGCTTTATACATTCTTGTTTTTCGCCAAGCTTTTCTTATTGTTTCAAATATCTTATTGATTTTTTCTTCTTCTGTATCTTTCCAGATGCCTGCAAACTCCGAAAATTCTAACTTCTTCTTGAGCCTTTGCCGCATCATCCCAAAAATCGTTTAGTGGTTTATATATTTCAAAGGTATAGGTATGTCCGCTACTAGGATACAGCTGTAAGAAACGCCTATGGCTCCTACATCTTGCTTAGAAGTGTTAAAGCTAGGTGTTTTACTTTGTTTTCTTCGCTTTTTCTCAGGAAGTATTCCTCGTTGAAGTCTCCCCTCGCCTTTGAGTATGCTACTATGTCTTTTGCCTTTACAAGGTCTTTGATCCCTCTGTCGAGGGACGAGACTAGGTAGAGTACGGCTAGGTCCTCTGGGGAGAGGATGGCTACTTCACCAATTTGGCCGATTTTTACGTGTCTTCTCCTCGCTACTACCTCTGGGTCGTAGTTGTAGCCCTTGGGCTTTACGAGGTCGAATCGGAAGCTCTTTATGTAGACCTTGTACTTCCAGTGCCCAATATCCATAGGCGATACTTGAAAGCGGGCGGACGCATATTCGAGGATCTTTTTTAGTTTCTCATGGTCGTCTAGGTTTACGAGGAAGTCTACGTCTAGTGTTGTTTCGGGAGGGGCGTAAAAGTTTCTTGCGAACCTGCCTATTAGGGCGTATTCTGGAAACCACTTTTTGACTAGCCTGACCGCTAGTCTCAGTGCGCTGTAGAATCTGTATTCTGTTGCCATGCCTTAGCGCCCAGTACAAGTGCGAGTACGACGAGATCTGTCCTCGTGAGACGGGTCGCTGGATCCATTTGTCTTTCAAGGTAGTCTCTTATCTCTTCTGGGTCGACACTTAATTGCTCTGCCGCAATGAGGAGTTCTGCGAGCTTGTTGTTGGTGGATTTTCCCAGGTAGAATCTCTTTGGTCTCTTGTACTGTTTGTCCCATAGCGTCACGTAGAGGTAGCCATTAACCCTCTGAAACTTCACAGTATATACTATGAAATCATAGTATATAAAAATTACCGTCCCTAGGGTACCGTGTCATTTGTGCAAAGAGCATGTGTTTTCCCTCAAAAGGAAAATGATATATGTATGTGAGTATACAACTTATATGTGTCTAGGCAAGGTTCTAGTTTGAGTGATTGCAGAGAGCAACTTGTCTGGGTGCCTAGCGCCGGCGTGGGTCTTTCTGGTGTCCTCCATCTTCCCGCTGGTGTCTCTAGGCCGGTGCTTTTTCTGCATGGGTTTACTGGCAACAAGAGTGAAAGTGGTAGGCTTTATACGGACATGGCTAGGTTTCTCTGTAGCGCTGGCTATGCGGCTCTAAGGTTTGACTTCAGGTGCCACGGAGACAGCCCCTTGCCGTTTGAGGAGTTCAGGATATCTCTTGCCGTGGAGGATGCGCGCAACGCTGCCGGATTCTTGAAGAATGTTCCTGAGGTGGACGGGACAAGGTTTGGCGTTGTGGGGCTAAGCATGGGCGGAGGAGTCGCTGTTAGCCTGGCGGCTGGTCGTGAAGATGTAGGCGCCCTGGTTCTTCTTTCCCCTGCATTGGACTGGCCCGAGCTTTTCCAGCGTGCACGGGGCTTTTTCAGGGCTGAGGAGGGATATGTTTACTGGGGACCCAACAGGATGAGGGACGTCTATGCCATGGAGACGATGAATTTCTCTGTTATGGGGCTTGCTGAGGAAATCAAGGCCCCCACTCTAATCATCCACTCTGTAGACGACATGGTGGTTCCAATTAGCCAGGCGAAGAGGTTCTATGAGAAGCTGAAGGTAGAGAAAAAGTTTATAGAGATCGAGCACGGCGGCCACGTCTTCGATGACTACAACGTTAGGCGTAGAATCGAGCAGGAAGTCCTAGACTGGGTAAAAAGGCACCTTTAAGAAGACACTGGACTCCCGGTTAAGTATCATGTGTTAAAGGTTTGTATGGTGCTTGAACTCTTATGTGATTTTAAAGAGGAACGAGAACTGTCTCTGCCTCTTCTATTTCTGCTAGAGTAGTATCAGAGGTTACAATTTTTGCTCTTAGTTGTTTTGCTAGGACAGCTAAATACGCGTCCGCAAGAGAAAGCTTGTTCCAGTATTTGTGCTTTAGGCGGACAGATTCTAGTGTGAGTTCCCCGTCCAGTGTTACAATTTTGATTGGACTATTACGGGGGACAGAGTGCCTTATAATAGCAGTTTCCCAACCAAGGACTTTAGCCGTGCTGTAGAGAAATTCGGCAACATTAATTTCACACAGGCAAGGCTGGTTTCTACCCCTGCATACATCTTCTATGAAGCGTTCTATCTCTTTCCTTCCAGCAAAATATAGTGAGACCGCGCTAGAGTCGAGCACGAATCTCGGATTCGCGTTCTCTCTTTCTCTCCTCCAATATAAGTCTAGTAACCTCGATTGCCTTTTCGCCATCAGCTCCAAAAAGGCTTTTGAGGTTCTTTACTGTGTATTTTTCGGTCACAAATTGAAATGTTGAACTTTTCCTAATAGGTTTAACGTTAAACAAGTATTATTGTAGCTAAAGTCAGACGCAAATCGCATGAAACTCCTTGAGCTTTCCTCAGTGACCAGAAACCTCATCACCAGTTCATACGGGGAGTTCAATCATCATCGCTGTAAGTAAAGACATGAAAAGGACAATATAACTTTTTTCCGTAGAGACAAGTTAAACTATTTCTTTGTATTCCTTTATGAGTTGTTTGAATATTTCTGCGTCTTTCTTGTTTAGTACGTGGATCTCTATTCTTGTGTTTGGTGCAACTTTTCTGGCCTCGTGTAGCACGCTGAGTCTGTCGATGTTGTCCGGTATCTCGATGAGAATGTCTATATCGCTTGCGGCTATGTTTTCTCCCCGAAGGTAGGAGCCGAAGATGTAGGCTTTGCCGCCATTTTTCTCTGCAAGGCTTTTGAGGTCTGAGAGATATTTTTCGAGGTTTTCTTCTAGGTCTTTTCTTGTCTTTTTTAGGTACTCGATATGCCTATACATTGAAAGACTACCTCCATGAAGTTTTTCGCCTCTACGTATTCTTTCTCGCCATAACTACGGACAAAGTACCTTGCCCCTGTGTACGCATCTTCAAGTATGTCGATGATGTACCATTTCTCGTTGGAAAGCCTAATGCTCAGCGCGACCACCTGTCCTTGAAAAGATAATTCTTTGCTATGTTAATAAATCCTTTATATTCTAATATATTCTAAAGGTCTATAAGCGAAAGCACTGAGAGATACTCATATCTTTTTTGCTCTTTTCCAAGAGTTTTCCTTTACATATATCCTCGAGGGAAAACTCTTCAGGAGTTTTTCTAGGGGCTGTGTCTCTGATCCCTCTGGCCTAGACTTGAGGAAATCCACAACGTCGTCGAGGACCTGGGGGTCGCCTGGGACGAATTTTTGCTTGACAATGAAGTAACCGTCTTGCTCTGAGAAGTAGACTAGGAATAGGGGTCCAAGCAGTGAGAATACCCCTGCCTGTACCTGGACGTGTTTCTTCGGCTCTTTTTCTATGTCGAAGCTTTTTACCTCGTAGAACTGTCCAACGGTGTCTTCGAAGTCTGGCTGTGCGTATAGTGCTCCGATGAAGTCCCCGCTCCTCATTATTATTACGTGGGTCTTGGGCCTGAGGTATTTCATGTAGGGGCTCTTGTACCACGCGGCCAGCATGCGCCACATCTTCCTAGCCTGTTCCTTTAGCTCTTCTCCTGAAACTTCTACTCTCATGTTTTTTAGCTCGTTCCTAAGCACTGCCATTGCGCATCTCTGGGCTTTCCCGAGTAGCGACCTGGTTGTATGCATGGAATAGTAGTTGTACTGTGAGATTGCCCTGTCAAGTGCTTTTCCAAATGCAAGTCTTATGGGTGGATCGTTTTCTGGGGCCCGGCTCCTTACGTAGAGGTATGTTGGGGCAACGACAACGTTTATAGCCATGAGTCATCCTTTCGGCTTAAGAAAACCGTTTTAATTTAAGTGTTGCTTTACGAGGCAACGTCCCTAGTGGTAAGCATGTCTCCAATTATGTCGGCTCCGATAAAGTAGATGATGAGTGAGATGGGGAGGCTCACAGCAGACAAGAGAATTAGCTGGCTGGGATAGCTGAACACCATCTGGAAAAGGGCGACGCTTAGGCTTGAAAGAGACATAGAAATAGCCAGGGTGATGAGGGCAAGCATGTCTTCAACTAGGTAGAAGCCCCTAGAGGAGAACCTGACAATTCTCCTCCTAGTCATGACTAGTGCTACCGAGCCAAGTGTGAATACCGCGTTGAGAACGATCGATGGGAGCGAGAAAAGGGGCAAAAATAGTGACACAGAGTCGCCGGTGACGCTGAAGAGGAAGAGCCCGCCTGCAAGGAAGGATACAAGAGTATAGAGGGAGATCTTTGCTACAGCCACCCTTGCCAGCGGCTTGAGGTTTGGCATGCTTACCCTGTAGAGCCATATCGGGGAGAGGTCTTCCTGTATAGACAGCTGGAGCTCGATAATGATAACCATTAAAATGATTATTACAGCAAAGGTTATGAGTGAGTACGGGTCAAGCAGGGGGAAAAGCTTCTTCACAACTATTCCAGCAACATAAGAAACAATGAGTCCCGCAAATAGTATGAGCCCCTGGATACCGAGGAGAGGTCTAAGCAGGGACACCTTCAAGATGCTTACCTCTGGTCTTTCAGAGTAAAAGCCTAGGTCTAGTAGCCGTATCCCTAAACGGATAGTTAGTGTCCTCGCTGAGAATGGTTTTACTTTTTCTGGATAAATGTAGGAAGACACGAGGTACTGGAGAGCCATTAAAGCAAGGACAAAAATTCCGAGAAGCATGGTCTCAAGCAAGACTAGGCTTGAAGGCTCTTTGATGGTGAAGCAGTGGACAAGCGGCTGTACAGCTAGCAGTGTTGGGGCCTTTAAAAGTATAGGAGTCTTCCCAGTGAACAAGTATTCGGCTCCCGCCGTTAATAAATACAGAAGTGCAAAGAGCCTAATTTCTTTCTCTCTCTGCGTCGCAACTTTGACGTAGCTGATTAGGCCTTCGAACGCCTCTGAGAAAGTGATCCAGAGGACAAGCGCAAGAGGGAAAAGTAAAACTTTGACTGTGTTTCCAGCCGAAAAAGCCGCCACATAGAAGGCTCCCGGCACTAGGAACACTGACTGTACGAGGACTGACTGTGTGATTAGGTGGAGTGAGCGCCCGAGCATGTATTCCTGCATGGTTACAGGCATTGTTAGTAGGACCTCGTACTCGGCCTGCTCTGAGACTGTTATGTCACGCCTGGGGAGCATGGCTATAGCAATGAATGTGAGGGTCTGGAAGACTGCAAGTGTCTCTGTAACGTTTTCCTTGTTGAGTCCAGGGAGAGCTACGCTTTTTCTCGCGTTTTGCCAGACGTAGGGGTTGAGGATTGTGAGGGAAACAACGAAAAGGTATAAAGAGATTATCAGGGCTCCTAAAAATATTAGCGCTACTTTAGCTTTACCGGCCCTTAGAATGCTCAGAGTATTTAGTGTAAGATACTTGGATATTGTTAGGGCTTTTCTCACTCTAGACCCCCTTAAGGACTCTCAAGAATACCTGTTCAAGTGTAATGTCCCCGCGGGCCTCCACTTTCCGTTTCAGCTCTTCCAGTGTCCCTTCTGCAATTATCTTGCCATCAGCTATGATGCCGACCCTAGTTGCAAATCTTTCCACAGTGTCCAGCATGTGGCTGGAGATGAGGACTGCGCCACCCTTAACCGCATGCTCCCTTAGAACCTCCTTAAATGCTATTTGGGACTCTGGGTCCATGCCTGACATTGGCTCGTCGAGGACTAGAACGTTGGGCTCGTGTAGAAGGGCTGATACAACTAGGACTTTTTGGAGATTTCCCTTGGAAAGCTCTCCCATAAAGGAGTCTTCAAACTTTTCAAGCTGGAAAAGCTGGAGATACTTTTCTGTCCTCTCCCTCAAAACATCTCTGGGTATACCTCTCAAGGATGCCACAAACTCGAAGAACTCTCGGACCCTGAGGTAGTCGAAGCCCACGGGGTTTTCGGGGACATATCCAATGTTGCGTAGAGCCCTGGCCCGGTCAGCGTGGACATTTACCCCGTCGATAAGGACGTAGCCAGAGTCAGGCCTGAGCAGACCCACAATGGTCTTTAGCGTGGTTGTCTTGCCGGCTCCGTTAGGGCCGAGAAGCGCATATATTTCTCCGGGTTCCACTCTCAGCGAAACACCATTGACTGCTGTCTTGCCGCCATACCTTTTTACTAGTCCCTCGACGATTATCCTAGATGTAGACACATGGTTAGCGAGTTGTAAAGAATAAAAGGTTTGCTTAGTAGCTGGTGGAGAGTTTCTTTGAACCATTGGAGAAAAAAGGCCTAAATGGCTTCGGCCAGCTTTTTTAACCTATTTAGCCCCTCCAATATTTTTTCGCGTGGAAGCGAGAAAGAGAACCTTAAGTGGTTCGCTCCTAAGCTTTCAGAGTAGGCGTCTCCAGGCAAAGCGATCACTCCTAGACGTTCCAGCAACATAATGGCCAGCTCCCGGGAATTCCTCGCCCCCAGCCTCTTTGCCAGCTCTCTTACGCGTGGAAAAACGTAAAAGGCTCCCCCAGGCCTATACGCTTCGACGCCTGGAATCCTAGACAAGCCCTCAACTAGGAGATCCCTATTAGCCTTATACATCTCTCTCACCTTTTCAAACCATCCAAGACCGTAATCCAGGGCCTTCAGTGCGAGTAACTGTGAATAGGTCGGTGGCGAACCATACATGCTTATTGCAACGTTTTCAAGCTTTTCTATGAGCTCTGCACTAGCAACCATGTAGCCTAGCCTGTATCCGGCGAGACCCCACGTCTTAGAGAAGCTTCCAATATATACGGCTCCTTCTAGCAACTCAGGAAACTCCAGCACTGAAAAGTGTCTATTCTCATATACGAAGTCCTCGTAAACCTCGTCACTTATAATGAAGAATCTTTTCCTGCGGGACGCCTCGGACAAGCATTCCATCATTTCCCTAGATGCAGCTGTCCCAGTTGGATTATTTGGAAAATTAATGACAACGACTCCGCCTTCGCTATTAATAGCCTCCAGTTGGCAATCCCACTTGAAGTCATCATTGAAGTTTGCCCTCCAATATGTAACTCTTCCCCCAAAGAATGAGGCTACGTCCTTATACATCGGGAATCCCGGGTCTGGAATGTAAACATTGGTCTCGTCCTTGACCAATAGAAGCATAGACATGAATAGGGCAGATGTGGCCCCAACAGTTATAGCCACGTTTCCAGCCTTCAAGTCTGCCTTGTATTTTTGGCCTAGAAAATCAGCTATTCTTTCTCGGAGCTCCGGAAGGCCCAGGGCAGGAGAGTAGCTTGACACATCTTTCTGGGAGGGTTTTATGCCAGAGAATATCTCTCCTGGTGGAAGATGGAATGGCTGACCAATGCCGAAACTCACAGTATCCTTGTACCTGTTTGCCAGGTTGAGGAACTCGTATGATGGATCCTTCCTGAAGGCTTCGGTCTTATCCATATAAGTCCAAGTCACAAAACACAGAGAGACTCGGAAATATATAAATAATTCAGATGTTTAGATTTAAATAAAATTAGATAGGGTTGGCTTTTACCCTTTATAATGATTTAAGATTTCTTGTAGAGCCTCTTCTACCGTCAGAGCGTTTATATCTATGCCCTTCTTTCTCAGCTCGCTTGCTAGCTGGACTATTTGGGGCGGCTTTATCGCCGCCTTCTTAAGTACGTCAAAGGCATTTAGGACTTCTCTTGTAGATCCATCCATGAGTATCTCGCCGTTAGAGACGAGGACTACCCTGTTTACAGTCTCAGCTACGAACCTCATGTCGTGGGTAATTATCACGACCGTGAAGCCTTCTCTGTTCAGCTTTTTTGAGAGGTTGGATAACAGGTGGCGTCCAGCGTGGTCCTGTCCAGTTGTGGGCTCGTCTAGTATGAGTACCTGTGGCTTCATTGAGAGGACTGATGCAACCGTTAGTAGCTTCATCTTTCCATAGTCTAGGTCGTATGGATTGTATTGCTCGTATCCCTGCAGTCCCACTTCGCTCAGGGCCCACTCCACCCTCTGCTTTACCTCTTCCGGTGATAGCCCGAGGTTTGTAGGTCCATAGGCTACTTCTTTCCACACAGTGCTCTCAAATATCTGGTGAGAGGGGTTTTGAAACACGTATCCAACTCTCTTGACAATCTCGTGGGTGGGGGCCGTCTTTGTGTCTAGCCCATCAACCATGACTCTTCCCTTTGTGGGCTTTAAGAGACCGTTTAGGTTCTTGGCGAGTGTGGTTTTTCCGCCGCCGTTCTGGCCGATTATTGCGAGTAATTCTCCTTTCTTTATTGTTAGAGATACTCCCTTTAGGGCCCAGAAGTCTGCCCCTTCATATCTAAACCATACGTCTTCTACACGTATTATTTCACTCATTTCTTTCACCTCAAAAGCTCGGAGTATAGCTTTACAGCTTCCTCCAATGTGACAGGGAGAGCCAAATCGACCCCTGTCTTCTCTTTCAAGAGGCTTGTCAGCTCTGTGACGGACGGCGGGTCTACGCCGCGCCTCTTAAGCTCCTCAACCATGGTAACAACTTTTCTGGTGTCACCGTAGGCTACGGCTTCACCCTTGTCTAGCAGAAGCATCTTGTCTGCAAAGTATACGACTTCCTCTATTTCGTGCTCTGCAATGACAATTGTTGAGCCAGACTCGGCCAGCTTCTCGATTACGCTTAAAACCTCGTATTTGCCAAGTGGGTCGAGCTGGGCGGTAGGCTCATCCATCACTATGACTTCTGGGCGAAGGGCTAGGACAGTCGCAATTGCTAGTCTCTGCATCTGTCCTCCTGAAAGCTCAAATGGAGACCTCTTCTCGAGCCCAGTAAGTCCAACGTAGTCTATTGCTTCTTTAACCCTCTTGTCTATTTCTTCTCGTGGGTATCCAAGCATCATCAATCCAAAGGCGACCTCTTCCCAAACGGTTAGCGCGAGTCCAGAGATCTGGTCTTCTGGGTCCTGGAAGACAAAGCCGACCTTTGTCGACATCTTTGAGATAGGTGTGTTTAAAACCTCGAAACCTGATACGATAACCCTGCCGCCGTATTTTCCACCGTAAAAGTGTGGCACGAGGCCGTTTAGAGCCTTTAGTAGGGTGGATTTTCCCGCCCCGTTTGGACCGATGACTGCAAGTACTTCTCCCTTGTTGACGGTGAATGAGATATTTTTGAGAACAAAGTCTTTGCTCGTTGGATATGCATATGTCAAGTTTTCAACCTTGATTACCGGCTCCATGTTCTTCACCCAGACCATATCCATGGAAGATGAGTCAAGGGGGAGAAGCCTATGTATATATAGACCCAGGCAAGGAAAACGGTTACGAGGATCATTGCCGTGAGGAAGGCATAGTCAAGCTTTGTGAAACTCGCCTCGTAGAGGAGGGTCTTCTTAACGGGTGCACTGAAGCCTCTCGACTCAAGGGCTATTGCTCTTATCTGTACCTTGTTCAGTGCGCTTAGGGTTAGTGGGATAACGACTGCCAGGTAATTTTTTATTTTCTGCACGAAGCCGACGTCTGTCCTCAGTCCCCTCGCGATCTGCGCCTGCATTATAGTGTTGGCTTCCGAAGCTAGGAGAGGAATAAACTGGAAAGTAGCTATCACCATGTAGATGAGCTTGAAGGGAAACTTCATTTTGAACATTGTGGCGACAAGTTTGGCCTGGTTAGTTGTCAAGAAGAACAATAACGCAGTAGAAATTGCTACTGAGACGCGGAGGGGCCAGGTGACGCCCCACCCCAAGCCCTCAAAGTAGACAGGGTAGTTCTTTCCAAGGATGTTGATGTAGCCTATTATTGTTTTGTTCCATGGGAATCCAAGCGGCAAAGCCAATATTGGAACCGCGAATAGTATCCATGGCACTACGATAATGAGTAGTGTCAGAGCGATGGGTTTCCAGCATTTTGCGTAGACTGCTAGAGCCATTGTGACGGCTAGGAATATCAGGTTGAGTATGGGGTCGAAGAAAATATAGACTATTATAGTTGCCCAGAGGAAATACAAGAATTTGACGCGCCCGTCAAGCCTCTGGACAAAGGTTTCTGCCTCTACTGCGGTCTTCTTTAGAAGTGATACTCCTACCGACATTGAAGTCTAGCACCCATACATACATTTATAGTTTTAGACTACAAAAAAGAACCATTTTAATGAAGTGCCCCCTATTGTTTATTTGGCAAGGACGAATCTCTTCGGTATGCGTTGCGCTATAATCACAGAGATTATGAAGCTGATGGGCTTGTCAATTATTTCGGTGAATGCATTCTGGACATAGTTTGCCAGCCAGAAGTTTCCAGTCGAGGACAGCACACCAGCATAGACAGCTGCTGCTAGTGGCTTATAAAGGGGTCCCCCGCCAAAGACAAGGATGCTTATAGCTGTCGTGAATAGGGGATATACAAGCCCGTAGAGGATAATCATCATGACCCATGTCATCGGCTTCTTTAAATCGGTCCATCCCATCTTCATCATGAACCAAGCGATTGCTGCTATAGCTACGTTTGCGAAGCCCCATACCCAGCTTGGGAGACCCCAAACCGTGAGAGCCATTATTATGTTGTAGAGGAATCCTCCAGCCGCTCCTACCCAGAAGCCTCCTATAAATGTGCCAAGTATTGTTGCCCAGGTGTCTCCCCATATTGGAGCCTTTAGGGCTTCAACAATGACTCCGCCCACGTAATTTAGGGCGGCAATTGTGGGGATAAGGACGACGGCGATTATTGCTTTTCCTGTTGGAGAGACTTCTCTTATTTCTTGGCTCATGGTTTGTCGAAATATGTTTCGACAAAGCTCTATTTATAATTTTTTGTGTACAGTTTTTAACGGGTTATTAATAGTCTAAATGCTGTGAGCCTGCAATACCACATTAGATGCAAACCGGGAGACGTTGCAAAGTATGTAATCCTGCCAGGCGACCCCGGAAGGGTGCCGCTCATAGCTAGCTACCTAGACAGCGCTAGGAAGATAGCCGAGAACAGGGAATACGTCACATATACGGGGACATGGAAAGGCATCGGTATATCTGTGACATCGACGGGTATCGGTTGCCCCGCGGCAACCATAGCTGTCGAGGAGCTGGCAAATATTGGTGCAGAGGTCTTTATTAGGCTGGGAACATGTGGGGGAATAGACCCATCGGTGCATGCAGGCGATATCATCGTTGCCGAAGCGGCGGTGAGGGGTGACGGCGCTACAAAAGAGTATTTGCCTGTCGAGTATCCAGCTGTGGGAGACCACTACGTTATACGTGCACTGTTGGACTCTGCAAGGTCGCTCGGTATAGGCGTTAAGAGGGGGATAGTGTGGACCCATGACGCGTATTATAGGGGGACATGGATAGGAGAAATGCCCCCCTCAAAACGAAGCGTATATGACCCGTGGCTTGAGGGGGGCGTCCTATGTGTAGAAAACGAGGTGAGCGGAATATACATAGTCAGCAGGGTGAGGAGGAAAAGGGCGGGAGCTATCCTTCTCTGTATGGGAAACAACCTTGTGGCTGAGCCTGAAGCTTTTTCACAGGAAGACTACATGAAGGGCGTCGAGAAAATGGTTAAAATTGTCTTGAATGCCGTAAAGTTGATGGAGGAGAACAAGGATGAATATACTCATTGAAAATGCTGGCATAGTCTTCACACAGAACGATAAAAGGGAGGTACTGAGAGACACTTCTATCTACATATCTGGAGGTATTATAAAGGAAATAGGTAAGTCTTCTCTCTTGAAAGAAAAGTATACGCCGGACCTTGTTCTAGACGCTAGTAAAATGGCGGTTCTACCAGGCCTAGTCAACCTCCACACGCACTCGGTGCAGGTACTCCTACGTGGGCGATTCGACGAACCATTGATGAATTGGCTACGCCTAGTTGACTTGGAATACGAGAAGCTGGACGATGTGCACGTAAGGGCGGCGGCTAGGCTTACATTTATCGAGGGACTTCTCTGCGGGACGACTACCTTCCTTGACATGGAGGGAAATGTTGAGCCAATCGTCAGCGCCGCGAGGGAAGTTGGGATAAGGCTCTACGAAGCCATTGCACTTGTGGACACAGCTGAAACAGGGGTTAGTGGGTTTACACAGGTGGCAGACCCAGAAGAAGAGGTTAAAAAAGCCTTGAAGGTGGCTAGGGAGAAAATGGCAACGGGGCAATTAAATTTTCTTTTGGGGCCAGTGGGGTTCCCAAGTAGTAGCCCTGAATTGCTAAGGATAGCCTCCGAGGAGGCGAGAAAAAATGGGCTAAAGCTACACGCCCACCTATCTGAGAGCATGGTAAACGAGGAGCTTTCTAGGAAGATGTTTGGCTTAAGTGAGACGGGCATGCTTGAGAAGATAGGCTTTCTGGGGCCCGACGTTATCGTTGCCCACGGCGTAAACCTCGACCCCATCGATATACAGGTCTTAGCAAAACATGGCGTGAACGTGGCGCATTGTCCCACGAGCAACGCCAAGCTTGGAAATGGCATAGCGCCTGCCTTGAAAATGATTAATCAGGGCTTGAATGTTGGGCTGGGAACCGATGGAGCGGCGAGCAATGATTCTCTAGATCTTTTTTCCGAGATGAAGACCTTTATCCTAATGCAGAGGTCCAGAGAGGGCTTCGACAGGCGTGTAAATGCACAGCTCGCCCTTGACATGGCTACCAGGAACGGCGGACTGGCTCTCGATTCAAGCGGCAAGCTTGGAGTAATATCTCCAGGGGCATACGCGGATCTCGTCTTAGTTGACTTGACCCTTCCCTCTATGTTGCCATCGGAAAATGTTCTCGATAACCTTGTTTTCTCTGGTGGATGTAGAGCTGTTAGACACGTGATAGTAAACGGTGAACTCTTGGTCTACGATGGTAGGCTAAGAAACGAGGAACTTTATAGTAGGGCTCTGGAAGAGTTCAATGAGGCTGCTAAAAGAGTGAGCTATAAATGAACGGGAAAATGATCCTGTATCTTTCCTCCTTCATTTTTATGCTGGGGGTTGGAAGCGTTGTTGGAACAATTCCGGCACTAGCAGAATCGATCGGCCTTGGACAGCATACAGGGCTAATTATTAGTGCATGGGGCTTCACCTACCTATTATGCAATATCCCGGGTGGCGCAATTGTAGACAGGTTTGGCTTCAAGAGAATTGTGCCACTAGCCATGTTGCTGAATATTTTTCCTGGCCTGCTCTTCCTAATGGGTCGAAGCATAAGTCTGCTAGTCCTTGGAAGGATAATTGAGGGAATACTCGAAGCTTTCATTTGGTCTGGCATAATCGGCGAGGTTTCCAGGTCTTCGGGTGAAAGGAGAATTGTAGACATAGGCCGTCTTTTCATAGCTACTTCCCTAGGCTTCACAATTGGCCCCTTCATAGCTTCCCTCCTCCAAAAGCTTGCTGTTGCTCTTCCATTCCTATTCTATACGTTAACGTCTATTTTTGGCGGTGGCCTGCTTCTCCTAACGGGTGACAATTATTTTAGACAACCATCTCCTGGTCCAAGAAGGGAAGTTCTCCGCTTTAAGTTTTCTCCAGAGTTGTTTCTAGCCCTAACCGTGGGACTAGTTGAGAGTGCTCTTCCTGCCCTCTCAGTCCCCATAGCTTTTGAGGTGGGGCTTTCAGCCACGGATTCAGGGCTTCTATTGACTCTCTACTATTTTTCAGGCTTTATTGGACAGTATACTCTTAAGTATGCTTCACGAGAGGTCGAGGGGAACCTTTACCCATATGTAGCACTATTCCTGGGGCTTGTTCTATTCTTTTCTCTGGGAGGCTTCCTCGAGTTGATTGGAGTATTTGCTTTAGGAGTAATTAACGCTACACTCATTAGTAGGGCTCAAAGCCTCGTTACGAGGACATATGAGGGCAACGAGTCTCTAGGATCGGGGACAGTTAATTTTTCTTGGTCTCTTGGCTATTCGCTGGGAGGATTAATTGTAGAAGCTATTAGCGCCCCAGCTAGCGCAAGAATCGCTATGATTCTAGCCCTAGGGCTGCTACTTTATCTCGTGGGGAAGAATCTTAAATGGGAAAAGTTAAACTAGCCGAAGCATAAGCATTAAGCATAGAGACATCATTTTATCCTCAAGCGTTCTATGCCAAATATAAGGGAAGCCAGGAGAGTGGCTATCAAGACTGCTATTCTGTCGGGATTTATCGATTGAGACTGTATGACAAGTATTGCCTCACCGATGGCAAAGCCTAGGAAGAACAAAGAATAAAGGGTAAATCTATGGATGACCCTCCTACCAATAACAATGTAGTCTCTCAGCTTTAGCCGCTGTGCAACTTTGTAGCCGTCTGTGGTTTTCTCAACGTAGCCCAGCTCTTCTAGACGCTTTAGATGGTAGTGAACCGTGCTTACCGGGAGGCCTAGATCTCGGGCTATTTCTCTTACCCCTGCATCTTCGTTAGACTCTAGGAGGTAGATGTATATTTTGAGAGCTGTGCCTTCTAGTTCGCCCTTTACACTCATCTATTCATTAGACAACTGTTCCATTATATTAATCAATGGGTTGTTCAAATGTTGAACGAAAGTGTTCAAGACATACAGTGATAAGCACCCTGCGCAAATACTTCTTGATGCAAATGGAAAGTAAATATATGGCACTTGCTGTCTTGCTACTAGTTCTAGGCGTAGCCACACCCATAATGCTAAATCTTTTCTGGTCGACAAGTCCAGCAAACCTCCAAACCCCCAAAATCCAAACTAAAACTGCCACTATGCATTCTCTCTTAGAGTTCTACCCAATCGGCGCGAACAGCTTCCAGTCTATAGAGGAGGTTCTTAGATTCGTTGAGGAGAGAACCTCAAGCAAAGGCTACATGGGTCCCCCCTCTTACCTGGTTAGAGGCGAGACACAAACAATACCTGCAACAACTGCGCCTGCTACACCCGAAAAAACTTCTCAAAGCCCGAGCACTCCGTCAAAAACAAATGTGCAAGTGGTAGGCATTGATGAGCCAGACATTGTCAAGGCCTATGGCGATATTCTTGCAGTGGCAAGTGGCTCAAAGGTAAACATCGTAAGCATGCGGGAAAAGAGAGTGGTAAGCGTTATAGATCTAGCGGAAAGCAACGTTTACGGCCTATACCTCCAAGGAGACAAACTAGTCATTATTTCTGTCTATTACACGGCCAGCTCGATAAGGATCCAAGGCTCAATGGGACCCGAAGTCCCTATATCAGCTGGCACATCCAACACGTCTATCTACGTATACTCCCTTACTACACCGGCCAAACCCGAGTTGCTTTACTCAACATACATTTATGGGATGCCCATGGGATCTAGGCTTCTAAACAATACCCTATATCTCGTCGCCACGCTTCCACTAGAAGTCAAGCTTCCAGTAATAGACGGGCAGCCCCTCCCGCCAAGCTCCATAGCAAAAATAGACCCATACGCCAATAGCTACATAGTCATAGTTGCAATGGACATAGACACCGGTAAGAGAACAGCATTCGCCTTTACCTCTAGCCCCTCAACATGGATGTATATGAGTAGGGAAAGGCTTTACCTCGCAGTGCAGAGAAACATTGGTGAAGATTCCTATCGCTACTTCCTAAACGCCTCTCTAAACTATCTACCCACTGAAGTAAAAGCCAACATATCAAGTCTCATAAGCATGGGACAATACATGCAGGCCCTAAGCGAGCTGCAAAAGTATCTGGCAGCATTGAGCTACGAGAAGGCAGAGGAAATAGTGAAACAAGTCATGGAACAGCTAAAGCCAATGACCGACAAGACGTATTTCTATGTCTTCGGCATAGACGGGCTCCGTGTATCCAGCCTTGGAAAATTCGAAGTAGACGGCAACGTGCTGGACCAGTTCTCGATGGAAGAAGTAGGAGACAGCTTTATTGTAGCTACAACAATATCTAGGTGGCAGGTCTACGCCCAGATGGGACGGGTAATCGAGATTGTTTACAGGCCATGCAATACAACCATGGAAATAGAGATACAGACAGATGGTCAGACTAAAATACAAGTCATCAGGTTCAACGAGACCCAAGTCACACCTGCACCATCTACACACCTCGTTGTATACACTGTCAGGATAGGTGAGTCAGAAAACGCCTTATTCATTGTAGATGTCAAAAACCTCAGGATAAGAAGCTCGTTGACTGGCATCGCTAAGGGGGAAAGAATTTACTCAGCTAGGCTCGTGGGCAAAACATTCTACCTTGTAACGTATAGACAAGTGGATCCCCTTTTCGCTATAGACGTTTCAGACCCCTCTAAACCTAGTGTTCTTGGCTACGTTAAGGCTCCCGGCTTCAGTGAGTACCTGCATCCCATAGACGACAAGACTCTTCTAGGAGTAGGCCTCACAGACGACAGGAAACTGAAAATCTCACTATTCGACGTGAGCGACCCCACAAACATAAAGGAAAAGTCGACTGTAACACTCGATGCATGGTCCAACATATTATCAGACCACCACGCATTTACATTCGACCCGTCAACTGGGGAAGTATTCATACCGATACAATCTTGGAAGGCAAATTCGGGCGGAGTCCTAGTTTTAAAGATAAAGGGCGACAGCCTAGAATACGTCAAACTCCTAGAACACAACCAGGCACTTAGAACAGTATACACGGAGACAGAGCTATACACGGTCTCCACAAGCCAAGTCAGAGCATACGAAAGACAAGCCTACACTTTGACAGCAAAAATAGACCTGTCTGCCGGATAGAGTTCAAGGGTCACATTAAATCTTAACTATTTCTCCTGGATCAATGAATCTGAGATACCATCTTTCAAACATTTTTCTGTCCGTAACATGTAGCTCGATAGGAGCGTCGAGCCTCTGATACACGGCTAACATCATGTCATATTTGTGTTCGAGCCGCTGTGTTACAACGAGGATGTCTATATCGCTGGAGGCCGTCATTTTCCCCTTTACTACCGAGCCGAATAAATAAACCTCGGCCTCGGGGTCGAAGCCCTTAACTATCTCCTTGACCTGTCTGGCGAGGTCGAGGTATTTGCCGATACTTGAAAGACTAGGGCTATATTGGCTCGACAAGCGGCTTAAACACCTCCTCTATAAACTTGTAAACATCCTTAGCTTCCTCGACCTCATACTCAATTGGCGCGTAGCGGGAGGATATATAGGCTTCCTCTAGTTTTGCGATATAATGTAGGTTCTTGACATCGTTTACGAGTGTTAGAACCTCTGGAGGAACTTCTCCAAGCGTCCTTATTAGGCGTCGGAGTGAGTGTGCTTTGGGGTAAAAACCCCTGAGTAACAACAATTTATATTTAAGGATTAGCTGGCAGTACTGCTCCATGCTAAACATTGCTAGATCTGCTTCTCTCTTCCAGCAATCTTTTAGCATTTCGAGAAAAGCCTCTGCTCTTCTCCGCAATATGTCCAATTCCTCATAACTCATATCTCTCATGATGCAATGGGAAGTTATACCTATTTAAGGTTTCCAAGCATTGCATAACCACTGAGGCTTTTGAACAAGCATGCTTTAAAGGGAAATCCCAAAGGCGACAGCTATTTCTTTTATTTTCTTGTATTCCTGGAGAAAAGACAAACCCTTGCTAGTGGGTTTTATTTTTACTTCTAAACTCTGCCTCTCGATGACAACTAGGTTATTTGCCTCCAGTTCGCTTAGATATTTTGATAGCCTGTCATAGGAGAGGTTTGCAGCTGTAAGTAGCTGGCTTATGTTCATTTCTCCGCTTTGTGCCAGTGCCTCTAATATGTCTGCAAGTATCTGTAGCTTTGACCGCCGCTCCTTCATGGGGTTTTTCCCACCTTTAACGCTAACCAGAGGAACACGTAGAGGCCGGCAATGTATACTAGCCGCGACAACAGAACGATTAGCTCGTCCCTTAGTAAGAATGCCAAAATGCTCAGAATGTTTGAAAGTAGAAAGAGGATGAAAGCTAATAGTGGAGCAAGGGTCAAGCTCTGTTTGTTCTTGGTGTATATGGCAAAGGCGTTCAGGCTTATATATACCAGGATTGAGGCTGAAAAAATGTTAACCATGGGAAAGGTCAAGGGTAATCTTCTCACCTGGAAAACTATAATCGATGCCAGCGCCTTCTCTTTCCCAAAAAGCTCCATAGTGTATCCCAGTGCAATCACTAGGAAGCCAAGTATTTCCAGGACTTGGGACAGAAGGGCTACAGAGTGGTCTAGAAAGAAGAAGAAAAAGCTAGGCCTCGGCGTAAAAATTATTGTCAAGAATAGGAAAAAGCGTCCAAACTCTCCTAGGCCCAGAATAGTAAAACCCGTGAAAAAATAGAGGAAGAGGCTATTCCCCGAGATCCTGTAGGCTCGATAAAGCAGAACGCTTAGCGCCGCCAAGGAAAGGATCCCCACGAAATCAAGTATTGGCAAGGCTAGGTGGAATGGCTCGAACGGCATCACTTTTCACTGTCGAGCTAATAAACAACTTCAAGATAAGTCTTTCCAAAGTTGTAGCCAAGCTTCATATCGAAAAGTTAATGTGTACATAGACAATCTAAATATGTGTGTGACACACTTGTTGCCTTAAAAGGCTATACAAAAGGAAATGTCACTATTTTTGCTAAGAACAGCGATCGAGAACCCAACGAGGCACAGGTCCTAGAGTACATTCCCCCCGCACAGCACACAGAGGAAAAAGTCAAAACAACCTACCTATTCGTCGAACAAGTAGACGAAACCTATGGCGTCCTTATTTCACGTCCCTTCTGGATGTGGGGGGCAGAAATGGGCGTAAACGAGCATGGGGTAGCAATAGGGAACGAGGCTGTTTTTACTCGCGAGAAATATGCCGATAAAGGTCTAGCTGGTATGGATCTGCTTAGGCTGGCGCTGGAAAGATCCAGGACTGCAAAAGAGGCGCTGGAATGGATTATCGGATTGCTCGAGGAATATGGTCAGGGCGGCAACTGTAGCTATTTTGGCAAGATGTTTTACCACAACTCTTTCATTATAGCTGACCCAAGGGAAGCATGGGTTCTGGAAACAGTCGGCAAGCACTGGGTAGCAGAGAGGGTTAAAGATGTTAGAACAATTTCTAACGCTCTCTCCATAGGTGAAAAATGGGACCTGTCCTCTGACGGCCTAGAAGAATACATGAAGCAGAAAAACTGCGGAAAAAGCTTCAAAGACTGTTTCTCAGACAGGGTCTACACGTGGGTTTCCAAGGGTAGGGAAAGACAACAATACACACAAAAACAGCTAGAAAACAATCTTGGAAAAATAGACTTTTTCCTCGTAGCAAGAATTATGAGGAGCCACAGCCACGAGCCCTACGACCCTTCAAGCGGGTCAAATAGGGACATATGTATGCATGCTGGCGGCTTTACCAGGCCTTCCCAGACAGCCTCCTCAATGATAGCTTTGCTATTTGAGGACACTCCACTCGTATTTGCTACTGGAACCAGCCTCCCATGCATAAGCATGTACAAGCCAGTATTCGTAAATGCAGGGCTCCCAGATCTTGGTCCTAAGCCCGCAAGTGCCTACGATGGGGGACAAAGTATATGGTGGAGGCACGAGATGCTTGCAAGAAAACTTGTCTATAATTATACCAGATATGCACCAAGGATAGCTAGTGAGTTGCAGAGCTTGGAGAGAGATTACTACGAAAAAGCACTAGAGGCGCGCGAGGGATACCTACAGGGAAAAATCGACGCTGAGGAATTAAAGAAACTTACATCTGAAGCATTTGAAAGGGCGTCTACCATTGAGGAAAAATACATAAGGGAAATAGACAAGGGAAGATGCTTTAACATACCCTACATGCTGTACTGGAGGAAAATAAACAAAAAAGCCAATATTTGAAAAAATTATTTGTTTTCTTGTCTACGTACGAAGAACATGTAGGACAATACGACGAAGACTACAATGTATATGGTGGGAACCAGTATCGCGGTCCAGTTCTGAGCTATTACAGCACCTATATCTAAGTGGCTTTGTTGCCTCTGGACAGTAAAGATTGCGTTGGCTAATGTATTAAACTGTGCGTTGGGCGAGATAAGCTGGACTGTTCCCGTTATCTGTCTATAGTTTCGCTCGTACTGCTGGAGCTGGGGTGGAAGCTGTGCTGGTCTTGTAGCATTTATGCCGGTTGGGAGGGCGGGCGGCGGGCCGAGTATGCTACTGGCTACGAATGCAGAGATTAAGGGCATTACGAATGTTAAGAATATCCATACTACTACCGCCACTACGAGTGCATAGCCTGACCGGTTTGTGTTTACCGAGACAAAGAGTGAAATTGCGTAATATGTAAGTGCTAGTAGAATTGCCGGCACCAATAGGAAAAGCAGTCTAGCCAAGTCGTCTCCCGTCAAATTAGCTTTTTGTAGGACTAGGGTTACGGGGATTCCAATTACGAATGATATGCCGATAGCCAAAAGTATGAGTATTGTCCCAGCCAATATCTTGCCATTTAACAAGTCGTCCCGATAGATTGGCCTAGAAAGTATGAGTCTTAATGTTCCTTTCTCTCGCTCACCTGCAATGGCCCCAAACCCCAAAGCAATACCTATTATTGGCGCAATGTACTGGAATGAGTTCGCCAGGCTTCTCCCCACGGATCTAAAGAAACGCTCAGCAGGCGCTGCTCCACCGAACCTAAAGGTAAAGCCTACACTGTAACTGCTAACAATTATTAGCAGTATGAAGAGTCCCAATAGTCCCCAGAACCTTGCGCTCTTTATGTTGTCTTTTATCTCTTTCTTTGCAACTATCCATGCCTTACTCATTCCAGCCACCTCCCTGATAGAACACGTATATCTCGTCCCATCCAGGCTTGACCTGGCTGAGTGATACTAGCCCGTAGTTCGAGGCTAGCCTTGTAAGCTCTTTTTCTGCCTCACCCATCACCCTTAGCACTACCTTGTTTCCCTGTATAGACGCCTCGGCGACGCGTAGCGCCTGCTTTGCCTCCAATAGGAACTTCTCCGGGTCCCGCGTAACCGTCACCTCGTAGACGTAGCCCTTGGCCTCGCTGAGCTTCCGTGACAAGTCGTCTATGTGGCCCTGGGCAATTATCCTGCCCTGCCTGATGAGGGCCGCATGCGTGCACAGGTAGCCCAGCTCCCTGAGAAGGTGCGTCGACACGAGGATAGTCTTCCCACTCTTCACGAGGTCCTGCATAATTCCCCTGAAAACCTCGCTCCCACTCGGGTCCAGGCCAATAGTTGGCTCGTCAAGAATCAAGACCTCTGGGTCTTTTAGGAGCGCCTGGGCAATGGCAAGCCTCTGTATCATGCCCCTCGAGAAGCCTCCAACCTTTGCATCTGCCTTGTCTTTTAGCCCCACGAGCTCTAGGACACTCACTATCCTTGACTTGATTTCCGACTCTGGTATCCCGTCGAGCATCGCTAGGTACTCGAGGTTCTCGTAGGCAGTCATGTGCTCGTAGAACCCAAAGTTCTCTGGCAATACCCCTACCCTCTTCCTTATCTCGATCGACTCCCTAACCGAGTCGAAGCCAAGAACCCTTGCCGTGCCCCTAGTGGGCAGGGAAAGCCCAATCAGTATAGATATCAACGTGCTCTTCCCGCTGCCATTGGGCCCAAAGAGGCCGAAGAGGACGCCCTTTGGAACCCTTATGTCCACGCCGTCCAGGGCGACTGTCTCGCCACCCCTGTCCCTATATATCTTTACCAAGCCCTCTGTCTCGATAACATACTCCATACACTATTCACCTCCTACCAAACCTCCTATAAACAAGATAAAGTGCTCCGACAACAAGCAAAACTGCTACCAAAGCCACATATACCATTGACTGCTGGGGCTTTACAAATACGTGGAGGTCTCTAGACGTCTGGGGCAACTGGTCCGCCTTGACGACAAAAGTCAAGTAGTAGTCCCCGGTATTTATGTCTCCCGTAGTCGTAATCGTTACTGTGAATGTCGCTGTGTCGCCCGGCGTCAGAACCAACACGTTGACTGGGTCAACGTTGACCGTGAAGCCGCTTGGCACACTTGTGAATGCCAGGTTAAGGTTTGTGAGGCTACTATAGCCAGTGTTCTGCACCTGTATCTGGAACGTCTGCGTGGAGCCCGGCACCGTCTCCAGGTAGAAGCTCTGGGTCACGAACGAGAGTTTATATGTCCCCATAACCCCTAGGCTTAGTTGCGCCTTGTCCATGCTGGAGCCGCAGGAAGCTGAGAGGGTTAGGGGTATAGTTGTAGGCTCAACTTCCGGGGGTATAGTGACGGCAAGCGTTAGGCTTGCGGTGGAGCCTGCCTTGACGTAGACCTGTGAGACGACGTTTCCCTGGCTGTCTGTTATCTGCCACTTGTAGCCGTTTGGGAGTCCTGAGAGGTTGAAGGATGCTAGGCAGTCGGCTGTCCCCGTGTTGCTAAGCGTGAAGGGGAACTTTGCTGTCGCGCCTGCATATGCGTCTACGTGGGGGGCGTTTAGGCTCAGGGCTACATTGGGCGTGCCGGCAACGATGTTGACCTGGAAAGCGAGGGTCTCGGTGAAGTATGGTTCTCTGCCGGTGATCTTTACCTGTACTGGGTAGCTGGCCTGCTCTGCGTCCTTGGGTACGTAGACCTTTAGGAGTAGCTGGATCGACTGCTGGGGATCCAGCTGTATAGTTGAAACCGCGTTTCCGTTCTGGTCTTGTAGCGAGGCTGTCCAGCCCTGCGGCAAGCCTAGGGCCAGGTCTGCCGTAAATATTTTAGACAGGGTATTAGTAACCTTGACTGGAAGGCTTACTGTTGCGCCTGGCTGTGCCGTTATGCTTTTTGTCTGTGCCGAAATTGTCCCCAGCGTCGTGTTCAATATGTTTACCTGCATAATTATTGTTCTCGGCACAGTGGTGT
The DNA here is from genome assembly GCF_038871435.1 of Thermofilum sp. NCBI lineage: Archaea > Thermoproteati > Thermoproteota > Thermoprotei > Thermofilales > Thermofilaceae > Thermofilum > Thermofilum sp. Next base: position 5,914 of record NZ_JAVZIC010000004.1, on the reverse strand, counting down.
CGAGGTATATGTTTACTGTGCAGCTGGCTGTTTTCTGGTAGGGGGCCCACAGCCTCATCTGGAGGCTCAGGGTGTCGCCTGGGTTCAGCGATGCCTTCGAGACTATTGTTGTTCCCTGGAGGAATTCAACTGTTAGGCTACAGTTTGTGTTGGTCCTTATGCCTATGTCTTCGGACCTTGGCCCCTTGTTGGTAATTGTGAATGGGAGGCTTACATAGGTTAGGATTGGTATGGTTATGTTCCTCACTGGCAGGGAGTACTGGACAGCGTAGTCTAGGGTTATATTTCCAAGGAAGACCGGGTAGCCTGTCTTGCCGTAAGTGAACTGTATTGTCTTGTCTACGTAGCCAGCCTTGGAGACCCTAAGCGTATACGTGCCCGGCAGCAAAGCTACCTGGAAGAACCCATTGGGACCAGTAGTTGTCATAGCTACAACGCCGCTGTTAGAGTCTAGCACTGTGACCACTGCGTCTCTGACAGGACTGCCATTGGGATCAACAATATAGCCATAGGCTCCTGAGTCTGCGTAGAGCATGGGAGCAAACAGCATTAAAATGGCCAAAGTTAGTGCCATTAGTAGTGTGTATTTCGTCATAGCAGTTGTGTTAACTGGGCACATATTTTAAGTAGTATGTACGAAAAATCCATTCATAGATATTCTTGTTTCTTAAAACAAAGATTTATGCCTTTGCCTGTTACTGGCTGAGGGAATATGATGCCTAATACTTGTTTAAAAAAGTAACCCAGCAATGACAAAGGAGAAAACATGGATAGGCATATATAGATAAGCCGTTTCACATATACATGATGAATCTGCCAGATGCCTTATTATTAGCCGTGCTGGGCTTTATAACGGCTGTATGGGGCTACAAGCTTGCACGTCTATGGGTATCACTCTTGTCTGGAATAGCGCTTGGATACGTTTTTTACCAGTACTCTTCCCACGAGCTCCAAGCTGTTCTCACACCGCTTGTTCTCTTCGTTATAGGCTTCATAGTGGGCGCGATGATAGGCTTCGCGATTTTTAGGCTTGCCATTTCCCTTGTAGCAGGCTTCGCTATAGCCCAGTCATTGATAAGTGCGGGCCTCTTTGTGGCGAACGAGACTGTTCTGATTGTCCTCACAATAGTATTTGCAATGATACTCTATGCAATAGTTGACAAGCTCCTAGCCTTAGTGTTCGTAATTGGGGGAGCTGCACTCTTCTTCATAGGTCTCCTAGCAGTACAGCTACCAATGATAATTGTTGCTATACTCACGTTGCTAATAATCGTTCTGGGCATCTACAAAAACATTAGAAGATAGCTCTTCTTTTTCTCATAAAACAAATAGTGAACCTGAGGACGATAAAGCTTAATAGCTACTAGAGTCTAGACTAGCACATGCCGGTAGACGCGGGTTTTCCAGCTCCAGACTTCGAGGCAGAAAGCACAAAGGGCAAGATAAGGCTAACTAGTCTGAGAGGAAAAAGAGTCGTCTTATACTTCTATCCCAAGGCCTTCACACCGGGATGCTCGAGAGAAACACAGAGATTCGCCGAAATGTATGAAAAATTCAAAGAGCTAAACGCAGAGGTGATAGGGGTAAGCGCCGACAAGCTCTCTACACAGGAAAAATTCGCCCAAAAGTACAACGTGAGCTTTCCACTCGTGGCCGACCCAGAGCTAAACATCATTCGTGCATACGGTGTCCTCAGCGACTCTGGGAAAAGCGCCTCAAGGGTTACCTTTATCATAGACGAGAACGGAGTGATAAAAGCCGTAATAAAAGGACTCAAGAAGCCAGAGGAACATGCCGACAAAGCTCTTAATCTATTAACGGCTTTTTAAAGTGAGATGAGATTTCAAATAATTCAATTGGAAAATTAGATAATGTCATCAGCTAGTATCATTAGTTTCAAAGCTGAATATGGAAATATTTAAATACATGGATATAGAATATGATGTAGTGTAAATTGATGTACACTAGAGTTGTTTTAGGCATATTGTTAACTATAGTGATTTTCGGCATATTTTCAAGTGTAAAGCTGGTATCTGCTGACGGAAATATTCAGAGCGAAATTGAGGAAGGAAAGAAATTAGTAGAGAGTGGGATTAGTTGTGATAAATTAAGCGATGAGCAACTCGAAGCAATTGGAGAATATATAATGGAGCTAATGCATCCAGGTGAAGCCCACGAAATCGTGCATAAAATGATGGGCATTGAAGAAGGGACAGAATATCATAAACAATTTCACATAAATTTGGCAAGAAGGATGTATTGCGGCGAAGTAGCAACGATGGGACCTGGATATATGATGGTATGGAGGTCTCCTCCACGAGGAATAAACGAAAATTGGTGTCCTGGATGTGGATGGAATTGGTGGTATCCTGGATTGGGATTGATCGTTTGGATCATGTTCTCCATCGTGTTGATTGTTGCTCTTATAATTCTAATTTATTTAGGATTCATAAAACATGAGAAAGTGGATCTAGGAAAAAAGGGTAATATTCTAGTGATTGTTTTAGTTTTACTAATCCTGCCATTTCTTTTTACTTTTGGCTGGGGATTTGGATTCATGGGTGGTATGATGTTTTTTGCTCTCATCTTCATGGTACTTGTATTTGTTCTTATAGTCTGGTTAATAGTATCTTTAACTCAAGCCATTGGAGGAGCTAGAAACCAATGAAAGATAAGCTCTACAAAAATTTATTTATCCCCTCGGTATAACCTTATTACTGATGGCTTTAATTACTTTTTTTGGTCACGCGGCTTTCGAACTGGTGCTTAAAGGACTAGATGGACAAGAAAAGAGGGTTCTCGTAGACCCTTGGCTCGAAAACTCACTAAGCCCCGTAAAGCCCTCCGCATACAGGGGGACAAGAGTCGACTATATCATCGTTACACATGACCATGGAGACCACCTGGGGAACAGCTTTGAGATCGCAAAAATGACGGGCGCCAAGTTTGTAGCCGTATATGAGCTGGCAGAGGAAGCATCCAGCCAAGGCATAGAGGCTATAGGCGCCAACATTGGCGGTCCCCTCAGCATACCCGACCTTAAGATTGTATTTACGCCCGCTGTGCACAGCTCCTCCAAAGGCACACCAACAGGGGTCGTAGTTTCCGGTAAAGATGCAACAATTTATCATGCCGGCGACACGGGCCTCTTCGGGGACATGGCTCTCATAGGGGAGCTCTACAAGCCAGACGTAGCCCTTCTACCAATAGGCGGACACTTCACTATGGGCATCCACGAGGCAGCGAAGGCCGTCCAGCTGATAAAGCCAAGGATAGCTATCCCGATGCACTACAATACTTTCCCAGTTATAAGGGCGGATCCAGAAGAATTCAAGCAGTTGGTCGAGAAAACCACCAGTACAAGAGTTGTTGTCTTGAAGCCTGGAGAAAAATATTCGCTCTAAGGGAAGCATTTCTTATGAGTTTACACAACAACTAGGCCCCCTCTTAAGATACTATGTAATTACGATTTTTCTAGGAAAATATAGCGACCGGATGTAAAGCGGATCTGCAACATTAAAGGAAGCATACAATTTCGCATAACATACACTGTTGTCTTTTGTCAAGCCTTCAGCAATCGAACCCCTCTTCTCTAGTTCTTCAACAACCTTGGTTGCGAGGCGCGCAACTTCCCTATATTTCTTATTGGTTATAATGTCCCAAACAATGCTAGAGTCAACATCACTATATTCGTGTACAACCACGTTCCGGAAACCTACTATTCGGGGATAGAGATCCAAATCCTTGTCAGTAATTATGTCTTTAGCCCTCAACTTATGTCCAGCATCAATATATCCGTCCACCCCAAGGCCTAGAGTAGAGGAGGCTCTAGCAAATATATCCATCAAAACTTGGGCCTGGGTCTGTAGCAAGTGTAGAGCCGCATAATACTTATACTCGTCTTCTAGGTCTTCAGGCTTGAGCCCGTCGAGCAAGCTTGTGTAGTATAGCAAATTATCGAGCAAGCGCTTTAGGACTCCCAACGCTTGGTCACCGCTTCCATTTGTACCTCTGAAAGTCTCAGTTTTTTGGCGTCTATCATAAAGTCGAAGCAGGGAAACAAAATCCTCATCTGTACATCCAGAAAGCTCTCGAAGTCCTTGACGTAGATAGGTTTACCCTTCCCGAGTATCTCGATGAGTAGCGTGCATGGCAACTTCTCGTAGAGGTTTAACACGACTATGTCAATGGCTTCCTCGGGCACGCCTAGCTGCTTGGACAGCGAGTACTGGAGGTCGGCGGCTCTCGCAAACAGCTCGTCAAAGCCTTTTAACTCCTCCAGCCACACAGCGATGTCCCAGTCGCCTCTGAAAACGTTGCCACTCACTCTAGAGCCAAAGAGAACCGCGAAAGCAACTCCAAAGTCCTTCCAGTTGAAACTTTTCAGCGTCTCTAAAGATTGTTCCATATAAATAATGATCAAGCCTGGGAATTTAAACCTACTCTCTAATAAGGTAACTAGCCATGAGCAACATATCTGTCAGTATTACATCCTTTATTGTAAAAGCTACGCGCTTAAAACAAAATATGTTTTATTGAACTTCTACCCTGCCGTCGGGATGAACTATTACCTTTTCCCCAGTAGAAATTTTTTCTAGGACTTCTTCTCCAAGCTGGTCGACAAGGACTATTCTTGCGTTGAACCAGTTATTTGCCAGTAAAACTCCGCTTAACGTAAGGGTATCAACGGTATGGGCACATAGGATTGCTTTAGGCTCCAGCCCCATGCATGCAATCTCGGCAATGACAAGTCCCCCAGTCGTGGATCCAATCCCATGGGGGATAACGAGGATTTTCTGCGTAAGATCTTTTTCAAAGACGTCTGGGTTGTTCTTGTCTGCTCCTATCGCTCTTTTCGTTCTTGACACGACCGTTTTCTGGTAAGTTGCCAGCCAGTTTAGCCCGTTCTTGGTTACTACTGCCTCTCCCTCTACATAACCGGGTACTAACGGTCTACCTCTAAACTCTCTGCTAACCATATTTTATCTACCTCTTAACTGTAAAGTTCTCTATGAGCGTATCTTCTCTAAAGAAAACAGCGTGGCTGTAATATGCAAGCTTACCAGAAGTGGTTGCGATGTTTAGCCTTCTCGATGTCGGGATATTTGTAAACATGAGTGGACAAATGCTCGAAAGTCTAACGCCTGCCTCCTTTAATCGATCATAGTCCTTCGAGTTTTTGATTTCGGAAACAATTCGTGGAGCCGCAAGCATAAATGTCCTCACGTTAAACCGTCTGTCCTCTAGCTTAGTGACCCAGCTATGAATTTGTTCGCGAGAAAGGTGTGGACACCCAATGACAATAAGATCGGGCTTCTCGATTGTTTGACCCTTGGTCATTTCCTGCTCCATTTTCTTCAGCTTTGCATCATCAACTACCAAATGTTTATGGTCATCTCTTATAAGCCTGGGACCTTCCTCCCTCGCTTCAGCTGTAAGCTCCCCTGCGTGGAAAAGCCCAACTGCCCCCCAAGAAGCCATGGCTGATCCTAAATCTTTAAGCTCGTACTCCTTTAGTTCCCACTTTTCAAGTCCAACTATATAGGGTACATCCTCACCCACAGTTTTCCCAATTAAACTTCCAAGAATAAATGGGTCAGGTTTTGATGGAGTCTTGACCTCAACAAGCCATGTGGCTTTGCGATTTTCATCTAACAAGAGACCAAATTCGGGCGTCTCTCCCAATATTCCAGAAAATATTTCAATTATAGATGAGTTTCTATTTGTTCTTGCCCCCAGTACAGAGTTTGCGTAAATAACAGCTGAAGACTCGCGCGCGCGCGCGCTAAGCTATTTTTTGCCTAGGTTTAATATTTCTCTGATTCCCTCCTCTAGACTCACTGAAGGATTATAGCCCAGCTCCATCTTGGCGCGGTTTATGTTTGCCTGTGAGTGCTTTATGTCCCCTGGCCGG
>NZ_JAVZIC010000003.1:177099-179062 GCF_038871435.1 Thermofilum sp. | reverse complement strand
CCCGGTATACGGTTGTGCTTCTCTGGCTCAGAGGGCGGAAGCTTCACAATATTAATTGTGAACCTCCCCCAGACATACGGCACTGGGCTTCCAGGAGGAGACGGGAACCTAGAAATCTTCGAGCCGCGGACAGCCTTGAACTCCATGAGGTCGCTGAGCACCCTTACCAGGTTCTCGGCCGCGTTGCTCGCCGTGTGTGGGTAGCCCGCATGTCCAGACCTCCCCTTGACCTTTATCCATCCCTCCACGACGCCGGACGCGCCTACAGAGACGTACTCTGAGCCCGAATCCACTATGACCACGTGATCCCATCTAGCACCACTCTCGAGGAGCCTCCTGATACCTGTCCCTCCAACCTCCTCGTCGCCCGTAACGATGACTACGGGGTTGTATGCGAGCTCCGCGCCCGACTCTTTTAGATCCACAAGCCCAGCGATCGACGCGACGATGCCGGACTTGTCGTCTGCCGCGCCCCGGCCGTACAGCTTTCCATCTCTGACTATTGGCGTGTATGGGTCTATCTCTTCGCCGTCTATCTTCCAGGGCCCCTTTGCCGGCACAACGTCGTAGTGGGAAACAAAGGCTACGGAGGGCTTGCTCTTTGGAGGATTAGGGAGGGTAATTATCAGTGTTGGTATTTCTCCTCCCTCCAGGTCTATTCTCTCAACCTTTAAACCGTTCGACTCAGCTATGCGGGCAACAGCGTCCGCGGCCTCGCGGTAATGCTTCCTGACTAACTTGTTCTCGACATAGTAGACCTCTGAGGGGATTTTTACAAGCTCACTTAGCGCCTGGACAATGTCTAAAGGCATAAACAGTCAACCTAACTATGCAATGCCAAGATTTAAAGGTTAGTCTACGTGTTACACCATTTCTTCGAGGAGTTCTCTTAGGCCTCTCACCACGGAAGGAGCAACAGAGACCTTCGAGACGGGCGATGGAACAGTGTCTGTGGCTACCACTTCCTCTATGCCCGCGTAGTACAGCTTGTCGAGTGCCCCCTGAACCATGACCGCGTGGGTGCAGACGGCCCTCACGCTTTTTGCTCCAGAGCCAAGCACGTTTTTCGCGGCCAAGGCCATGGTTCCACCCGTACTTATAATGTCGTCTACAATGATTACGTCCTTGCCCGCGACGTCTAGGCTCTTCGGATAAATCTTCACTTCGCCCGTGACCCTGTCCCTCTCCTTCACTAGGTAGTCGAACTCCGCGCCCAGGTGCTCTGCAACCCTCTTTGCACGCTCCAATGCTCCCATGTCCGGGGCCAAGACAAGTGGATTAGAGACTTTCCCCTTGAAGTAGCCTGCAATCTCTTCGGCTGGCAAGACGTTTATAGACGGGACGCTGAGGTATTCACCTAGCACACGGGGCTGGTGGAGGTCGACAGTGACAAGGCCGGACAGCCCGAGAGCCTCCAGCGACTTCAAGACAGCCTTGACACTTATCGGCTCCCCTTCCAGGAAACGCTTATCCTGCCTAGCGAATGCCAGATACGGCACAACAGCAATTATACTGCCCTCCGCGTATGCAGAGAGGGCCTCCACCGAGAATAACAGCTCTAAGAACCTTTTCTCTTGGCTAGGATACATTGATGAGACAAGTATGGCTACGCCCCTAGGCTTCGAGGGAACCCTCACATAGACCTCGCCGTCGGGAAAAGTCTTCTTCTCCAAGAACACGAGTTCATCTCCAAGATGTCTAGCCACCTGGGCAGCAATCCCGTTCGATGCTTCCAGAGAATATACCGTCATCCCGAGAAATACCTACGCAGAAATAAAAATCTTTGCATGAGAAAAAAATGGAAAACCCGAAAGTACCATGAAAAAATGCATGCACAGCAAAAAAGACATATCAGCCGCCAGCAAAGTTGACCTTTCAATTCATTCGTTTCTGATACAAAACTCGAAAGATTTTAGCATTGCTTGGACAGATTAAAAGCTTTCAATTCATTCGTTTCTGATAC
>NZ_JAVZIC010000003.1:0-176999 GCF_038871435.1 Thermofilum sp. | reverse complement strand
AGCAAAAAAGACATATCAGCCGCCAGCAAAGTTGACCTTTCAATTCATTCGTTTCTGATACAAAACTCGAAAGATTTTAGCATTGCTTGGACAGATTAAAAGCTTTCAATTCATTCGTTTCTGATACTTAGACTCTCTGTATCTGTATTATCGACCGAGAAGGTCCCCCTTTCAATTCATTCGTTTCTGATACACTACTTCGAGCTCAGTGAGGTTCACGACATCCCTGAGCTCTTTCAATTCATTCTTTTTTGATACAGGGTGGTGGACGAATGAAGCTCACGGTTTGGTACGAGGACCTTTCAATTCATTCTTTTTTGATACTGTTTCCTTGGGGTTTATTTTGTTGGGGTGTTATTTATTTGTTTTGGTGTTGGGTGAAAGTGTTTTTGTGTAAGTGTTTCTCGTTAAGTACATTAATTTTGTTTTATTTTTCCTCGTTGTTGCATGTAAATGATATGGAACGGGAAGAGGGTCTAGGGAAGAATGTATTTTACAAAAAGGCTTCTTCCCGTAAAGCGTTAAAGTTTCCCGTGGAAAACGTTTCTACAGAGATTTCCAGGGGAACCATTTCCTCCCAACCCGTATCACAATGGAGAAATCTCTGTTTTTCACTTTCGTATATTTTTAATTTTGGAGCGAGGGGTTTTTCCTGGTTTTCCGAAACGCTTGTGTGGTCGTTATGGATGTACAGCTTTGTGTGGTGTAGGCTTATTGTCGGGTAGCGGGTACGTGGAGGAACGTAGAGGTGCATTAATTCTTTCTGAGCCGCATCTATGCAAAGCTCTATGTGTGGTTAGATGTAGCCCTGAAGGTAGGCGTAGTAGATTTGTCCGGCGGATATGGAGTTGTCTCCGGGAGGCAGCTTTTTGGGGAGAATGGTGTTTTCCTTGCCAAAGATGGCTCTTATGCCCTTAACTATTGGGGTGTTGACTGCGGCGCCTCCGGACACGAGTATTTTCTTGGCGCCTTTTTCGCGGGCAATTTCTGCTAGTCGTTTTCCGAGGAGGAACTGGACTGTGTAGGCCAGGTCACGTGGGCTGTGTCTGAGCTCGCCTTGTAGCAGTTTCAGGAGGAAATCGTATGTCTTGACTGTGTCTCCCTCGGCATCTAGGAGGCTGTCTGATATGATGTTTCCCCCATAGCTGTATTCTTCTAGTGTTATTGCTGGCTCCCCCTCGTAGTTTCTTTTCCAGGATACGCCTAGCGCTGTTGAGACTGCGTCGAGGAAGCGGCCCGCACTGCTTGACATTGGCGAGCCGCTTGTCTGCCTGGCGGCGAGCCGGGCCTCGCTTAGCCCTCCTGGTAGGTATCTTTGTAGCCCGTTGGACTGGAATATTTTTAGTGCTTCTTCTTCTCCAAGTGCCCGTGTTAGGGTTCCAATGAGTATCCTTGCTGGGTAGACTGTAGCCATGTCTCCCCCAGGCATTGGTAGGTAGTCTAGGTGTCCGAGCCTTTCGTATCCCTGGCCGACGTATAGTACTTCTCCTCCCCATATCTGGCCGTCGTCTCCGTACCCGACGCCGTCTATGGAGATGCCGTACTCCTCTGTGGAGGCTGTTTCAAGCATGACCGCCGAGACGTGGGCCACATGGTGCTGGACTTCGACCAGGTTGTTGGAGCACTTTGACGCTATTTCTTCGGCTACGAGCCTCGAGGGGTAGGCTGGGTGTTTGTCTGTCACGACTATGGCGTCGCACTCTTTTATGCCGTATGTCTTGATGAGGAAGCCCAAGGCTTCCCTCAGGAACTCGAGGGTCTCCAGGTTTTCGAGGTCTCCTATGTGCTGTGTGGGGATAACGTATTTTTCTACGGCTACGCTGCCTGTATTCATTAGGAATGCGCCAGTAGCTATAGCGGGGCTCTTGATGCTTCTTGGGAGAGTGATCCAGCGAGGCGCGTATCCACGGCTTCTCCTTATCATTACTGGCTCGCCGTCTGTAAATCTGACCACGCTGTCGTCCGCCCTGTTGACTATCCTCCTGTTATGCATCAGGAAATAGTCTGCCACCTTTCCGAGCTTTCTTAGCGCCTCGTCGTTGTCCTTGATTATGGGCTCCCCGCTCTCGTTTCCACTGGTCATGACTAGGAACTTGTCTCTTGTATCCATGAGGAGGAGATAGTGTAGGGCAGTGTAGGGAAGCATGACCCCGACGGTCTTTAGGTTTGGGGCTACAAGCTCGGAAACCGCCCCGGGCTTTCTTGGGAGTATCACGATGGGCCTGGCTGGGCTTGTCAGGAGTTCTCGTGCACTGTCGTCTACTTCCGCTATTTTCTCGGCGACTTCTAGGCTTAGGGCCATCAATGCAAAGGGCTTTGTTGGACGCTTTTTGTGTCTGCGTAGCTTCTCTAGTACAATGTCGTCTGTGGCTAGGCAGGCCAGGTGGAAGCCGCCTATCCCCTTTACGGCTACGATGTAGCCCTCGTTGATTAGCCTTGCCGCCTCGCGTATCGGGTCTTCGACTTCTAGCCGTTTTCCAGTGGGGTCGACTAGGAAAACCTTGGGGCCGCACTTGGGGCACGATATTCCCTGTATGTGGAACCTACGCAGATTGTTGGGGTCTGTGTATTCTTTTTGACACTCTTCGCAGAGTGGGAAGTCTCTCATCGAGGTGTTTTCACGGTCGTAGGGGATCTTCTCGATCACTGTGAATCTGGGTCCACACCATGCACAGCTATGGAATGGGTACCTGTACCACCTGGAGGACGGGTCGAGGACTTCTCTCAAGCATTCTTCACATATTCCGAAGTCTGGCGGGATCATTGAAAGCTTCGTGATTGTTGTGCCGCTTTTGAGTATGCTGAAGTCCTTGTAGCCTCTTGGGGCTTCGGCTTGAATGTGGATCTCTTCTATCTCTGCCGAGCGGGGCGTCTTGTTTTTCAGGTCGTATAGGAAGTCTTCTATCTGTTTAGGGTCTCCCTCTACCCATATCTCTACCTCGCTCCCGCCCAGGTTTAGGACATAGCCCTTTAGGCCGTGCCTTACAGCTAGCCTGTATACGTGGGGCCGGAAACCCACGCCTTGGACAATCCCGGCAACCCTTACACGTAAAGCCTGCATTGTGCTTAGCCTACACATGGGCAACAAAAAAGGTTTTTCGATCTTGGAAAAGCCGGGCATGACTCTGCAAAAAACATATCTTTGTTTTTGGCCCAATTTTCTTTATGGAAAAATTCGACTATACATATGCATACAACATAGCGCTGGCCCTTTCTAGGCAACCCAGGTTTACGGGCACAGAGGGCGAGAGGCAGGCTAGGGAGCTCATAGTGAGGGAAATGGAAAGCCTCGGCTATAACCCGTCCCTCGAGAAATTCTCTGTCAAGACATACGAAGTTGTAGAGTCGGAGCTAGAGATAGTCAAGCCCCGTAACAAGAAGATAGAGTGCAGCGTGTTAGGCTTCAGCGGTGAAACACCCATAGAGGGAGTAGAGGGAGACATAGTATACATCGAGAACGCAGACAGCATTCTTCTCCCCGAAGCCACAGGCTGGATTGGCCTCGCGTCGCAGAGGCCCTCCAGGGAGTACTGGAAAAAGCTAATAGGAAAAGCCAGCGGGCTGGTCATCGTTGAGGGTTCTCCATACAGGGAGCTAAGCAGGGTAGCGATACCATACGAGTGGAGGGAAAAAATGGGCTCTCTCCCAAGCGTCTATGTCAGGTATAGAGACGCATATGAACTGCTCTCGGCCGAGAGAGCAAGACTAAAAGTTGTACAGACCTATAGGGACACTGAGACATACAACATTTTTGCCACAATAGAGGGATCCAAGTACCCAGACGAGATCATATATGTTACGGCCCACTACGACAGTGTACAGGGGGTCCCCGGCGCCACCGACAACGCTGGCGGAACCGCCATGGTCTTGGCCCTCGCAAAGGCTCTATCGGCCTCCAGGCCCAAGAGAACCGTCCGGTTTGCACTCTTCGGCGCAGAAGAGCTTGGACTACGCGGCTCACTCTTCCACGTAAACTCGCTTAGCGACGACGAGAAGAAAAAGATAAAGACAGTAGTCAACCTCGACGTGCACGGAGGAATCTTTGGCTCGTCAGCCGCAATTATAAGTGGCGCAAAGAGCCTCAGGTACTTTGTAGAGGCGCTGGCCAAACGTGTAGGCGTGAATCTGAGCATATCGGAAGACGTGATGAGTAGCGACGGTTCGTCCTTCGTTAAACACGGTATACCAGCTGTAAACCTCTATAGGGCTAGTGGTTCGGGCGCGGACATACACACAGTGAGAGACAGCTCGGAGCACCTACACCCAATCGCCTTTAAGACTATTGGCTACTTTACGTTGCTCCTCCTCGAGGAAATCCTCAATGCCGAAGAGATACCCTTCGAAAGAGAGATCCCAGAAGACATAAAGAAGAAAGTAGAGGAGTACTTTTCAAGAAGACAGCCCATCTAGCTTCCTGGAGAGCGCCCTGTAGCCCCCTCTAAAGCTCCAAGCTTTGTAGCCGAGCTTCCTCAAAGTGTAGGCAGCTTCACGGCTGAGCCCGCCCTCGTCGCATATAAAGATGTATTTCTTGTTTGGATCCAGCTTCTCCAAGGCTACTGGGAGCTCTGCGAAGTCAATGTTTATGCTTCCGGGCACGTGGCCTTCTCGGTACTTCTCTGGGGGACGCAGATCAATAACTATGCTGTCTGGGTCAATGGTGCTTATCTCCACCTCATCCAGTGACTCCGCCTGGATGCCCAGGGTTCTGAGGTCTATCTCCCTTAGACTTGAAACAACACCCTCGAAAACTGTCTTATCGATTTTCTCTTCTTCTCTTAGAACTTCCTCAAGCCTGCTTCTCGTGCGCGGATGCACCGAATATACTCCGCAAACCTCTTTGACGCGTGCGCTGGCCTCGTATGTGCCTATTTCTCTCGCCCTAGCAATTATTTCCTCCTTATCCATCCCAATGAGCGGCCTATACACTGGCAACGATACAGCCGTCGAGGACGAGTAGAGGTTTTCCAGGGTTTGGGACGAGACTTGCCCAAGGCTCTCGCCGGTGACTATGCCCAGGGCGTTTATCTTCCGGGCTACGTGCTCAGCTGTCCTATACATGTATCTTTTCAGGACGACGCCCAAGAGGCCTGGATCCACTTTTTTCCTAAGTTCCTTTACCAGTGGCCTAAAGTCCGCGACATACAGCTTGGGAGAGTAGCCGTAGCCCCAGTTATCTACAAGCATTTTTACAACCGATGCTACTAGTCTCTCTGTTAGCTCGCCAGCCATGTTACAGAATACAAAGTGGACCTCGGCCCCCCTCTTAAGCATGTACCATGCCGCGACTATGGAGTCGAAGCCCCCCGAGACTAGGGCAACAATTCTCCCCTCCACGCCCACTGGGAGCCCTCCGTAAGCCTTCACCACGTCTTGGAAGAGATAAGCCTTGTTCCCCCTGACCTCGATATACACGGTGAACTCTGGATTCTCTAGGTCTACGCCCCTCGAGCATGGGTAGAGCCGTTCACCAACCTCCCTGGCTATGTCCATAGAGGTAAAGCTATGCGTCCCGGTTCTCCTCGCCTTAACAGCAAAAGTCTTTCCCTTTACCTTGTCACAGAACAGTTGATAAGCTACTTCAACTATTTCTCCTAGGGTTTCGAACTCGAACTCCACGGCGCTTGAAATAGACGTGATCCCGAAGACCCTGCGTAGCACCTTTATCGCTTCCTGTGAAGAATATACGTATATTCGTCCATACTCTCTCTTGACCTCGCCCTGCAGGCCGCTAAGCCTCAAGGCCTCCTTGATGTTTTCGATAAGCTTCTTCTCGAACCTGTCCCTAGACTTTTTCCCCTTTATAGTTACCTCTCCAAGCCTGACTATCAGCACGTCGCGCAGTTTGTTCTCCATAAGCACTCATCTTAAAATAAACACTTGGCTTATATTACAGTTTTTAGACTAGATGATTATGAGTGAAATTGTCCTCGGGACGATGGACTTTATTCTCCTAGTGATAGGAACCGTCGCATTCATAGCGCTTCTCATTGTCTTCGCCATAGAGTATCACTACTGGAGACTGAGGAGACAAATGAAGAAAATCATAGTGAAGGCCGGGTAGACCCGATAAGCTTAAAGCCACAATGAAAAATAATTACTTGCAATGACGAGATGAACCCGAACGCGACCAAGTGACGATGGCCGTCGCTACTGAGTACTCTGATTCTTTTCTAGGAAACAAGAACTTTTCCTCCTACAGCTTGCCCAGGCAGATGACGCTCAAAATAGGCTATGGCCCTGCCCTTCCTCCCGTGCATCTTCACAATCCTGCCGACAAACTTCTCGCCAGTGACAGGATGTATCCAGACAACCTTCCTCCCTATAACTTTGTGGGCGTCCTTATATGTTACACCCTTCAGCTCGACTAATACCTGCCTAGGATAGTACCTTTTCTGTCCGCGCCTGAAAGAGACAATGTACCCTTCCAAGCGCATCACCCAGCAAATTATAAAGATAAAGCGTTTTTAACTTTTTCCCCAAAACGGGGAGACTAGTGTGTCTTCGAGCAGATATCTGTACACTTGTCTGCAAACTCGTCACATATATGGTCGCAGGCGTTCTTGTTGTCGTTACATATCTCTTCGCACTGGTCGCTGTATGCCCCTGGAAACTCGGAGCACTCCTCCATGCACTCCGACGCGTTCTCAGAACACTTTGCATGGCAATCGTCTACAAAGTCCATGCACTGTGAGATGCATTCATCCATGATTTTCTTCGCGTCTCGCCTGTCTGACATGTATATACCACGTTGCTGAATTATTATTTTAACTTTTGCCCTCGTTGTTAGCGTTAATCTTCTGGAGCAGCCCCTTCTCCTCTAGCAAGCGCGCGGCCCGCCTCAACACGTCCCTGACTATGAAGCGCTGGTCAAGCCCTCCCAGGGCATACGCGGCCCGACGTATAGAGCCCGTCTTCGCGACGAGTTCTAGGACGTTTTTCTCGTAGTCGTCGAGCTCCAGGGACTGCAGGGCCTTTACTGCAACTTCTTGGAAAGACACGCCGTACGGCCAAGAAATGTCCGCGTCTCGGACTGCGTCCTTGTAGACATGGATCCATTTAAAAACGATGATGCATAGGCGCGTGTCCTCGTTTACCCTTGGATAATGCTTCTTGAGCTGTATGCGTAGCTCCTGCAGACTCGTGAAGCCGTCAAGCAACGCCTCGTCGACAGTGATGTCGCGCAACTTTTTCTTGTAGACGGCCACTATCTCGACTTCCCCTATAACCCTCCCGCCGCAGTGCACAAGTGCCTTGTCGCCTGGCTTCAGGTTGGGACAGCGTACACGTATAGTTGCCCGCTTCTCGCCTGAAACAAGCTTGTCTAGGTAGTTCCTGGAAAAGAGGAGATGTTTTTCACGCATGTCTACGGCTGTAGGGAGATAGTTATTTCTGGGTATTCTGGAACAGCCCTGTCTCCCCTACCACTGCTTGTCACTTCTACTTTTTGTGCCCTGAGGGTACCCGCGATGTCCCCGGTAGCCTTCCTCAGCTCCTCGAGGTGCATAGTAGTATAGATGGTGAGCTTGGAGATTTCTTTGCTCAGCGGTATCTTTGCGTCGTGTTTTGCCCGTCTCCCCTCCGCAATTATGGCTACAACGATTTCTCCTGTCTTCGCCTTTTCCGCGTCGTATTCTACCTGCTCTGGCCAGGGCGAGGTAGTTATGCTTTCCCAGTTTTCGGAGCCCTTGAGAACTTCCTGGTAAATCTCCTCTGAGACATGTGGGGCAAAAACCGAGAGCATCTGTATAGTCCTCAGCAACACTAGCCTCAACACGTATTTTGCTACACGGTCGCCCTGAGACAGCCTATACTTTATGATCTCTAAGTAGTGGTCACAGAGCTTGTGCCAGGCAAAGTCTACCAGCCTCTGTGAAGCCTCCTGGAACTGGTAGTTCTCAAGCGAAGACGTGACCTGCCTTATAGTCTCGGACAGCTCTCGAAGTATCCAGTGGTCTACATGTGATAGCTCCTCCATGCTTGGCGGTGGAACCTCCTCTATAAATGAGCTCGCGAGCCGGGCAGCGTTCCATATCTTCACGAGGAACCTGTGCGCATAGTCTACGCCCTCCCACGAGAACCTCACGTCCTGTCCAGTGGAGGCCGCCATCGCGACCCAGAGCCTGAAACTGTCTGCGCCGTACTTTTCGAGGACCTCTGTGACAGCTACATAGTTTCCGTAGCTCTTGTGCATCATCCTGCCGTCTGTGCCGCGGACCATGCCGTTGATCAGTGCGGTCTTGAACTGGGGCTTGCCGAAGAGGGCTATACCCCTGAGCAGTAAATAGTAGTCCCAGGTTCTAATTATGTCGTAGCCGTTTGGCTGGAGGTCTGCGGGGAAAAGCCTCTCGTCAAAGTTGTCTGGCCAGCCAGCGTGGACGGCGGCAGTTATGCTTGAGTCCATCCAGGTATCCATGACGTCTCTTTCTGGGACAATGTTTTTAGACCCACACTTTGGACACTTCTCGAAGGGTGGACTGTCGAAGCGTGGGTCGTGTGGGAGCTTCTCTGGTGGCACGACGAGCTCTGCTCCGCAGTCCTTGCAGTAGTAGACGGGTATTGGCGTAGCGAACAGCCTCTGCCTGGAGATTACCCAGTCCCAGTCTAGGTTGAGAACCCAGTTCTCGAGCCTCTTGTACATGTAGGGTGGAACCCAGTTTATCCTCTTTGCTTCTTCGAGAACCTTCTCGTTAAGAGCCGTAGACTTCACGAACCACTGTTTCTTTGGAAGTATCTCGACGGGCGTATGGCAACGCCAACAAGTGCCAACAGTGGACTGTATGTTTTCAGTTTTGACAAGTAAACCCTTTTCTCTTAGTATCTCTGCTATTTTTTTCCTCGCTTCCTCAATTGGCAGTCCCTGCAGGGGGCCAGTGTTCCCGTTCATTCTGCCGTTGTCAGTGATAGAGATTATCAAGGGCAGGTTGTGTTTCTTCTGCCATTTTACGTCTGTCTTGTCGCCGTAGGTACAGATCATCACGGCGCCTGTACCGAATGTCTTGTCTACGTCTTCGTCGAAGATTATGGGAACCTTACGTTCATAGATGGGGACGACTGCATGTTTGCCTTGGAGGCTCCTATACCTCTCGTCAGTCGGGTTTACTGCTACAGCTACACAGGAAGCTAGAAGCTCGGGCCTAGTCGTGGCTATTACGACGTCCTCGCCCGTCTCGGCGACCTTGAACTTTATGTAGTATAGGGGACGAGATTTCTCCACGTATTCTACTTCTGCCTCGGCGATGGCCGTTTCGCATCTTGGGCACCAGATGACAGGGTGCTCCCCGCGGTAAATCAGCCCCTTCTTGTACATCTCTACGAAGCTTAGCTGTGTCCTACGCCAGTAGTCAGGATTCATCGTCATGTACTCGGTTGTCCAGTCTATGCTCAGCCCAAGCCTTTTAAGGGCGGCACGCATGTCGCCTATCCACTTGAGCGTGTATTCCTTGCACAGCCTGAGAAACTCCAGGGGGTCTACCTCGCTACGCCTCTTGCCGATTGCACGTTCAACCCTGACCTCTGTGGGAAGCCCGTGGCAGTCCCACCCCTGCGGGAAGAAGACATTGTAGCCCCTCATCCTCTTGTATCTAGCAACGAAGTCGATGTATGAAAAGTTGAGGGCATTGCCCACGTGGAGGTCTCCGCTTGGATAGGGTGGCGGCGTGTCAATCGAGAATGTTGGCCTAGTCCTGTCTTCGCGTCTGAACCGGTATAGGCCTTTTTCTTCCCATGTTTTCTGCCATTTTTCTTCGACAAGTTTGAAGTCGTATACCTTTGGTAGCTTGAATTCAGCCATGTGTATGCACCAAGGATGCTGAAAAAATAGGGACTTGCTGATAATTTAAGCTTAGCGTGTGGTGATGCTCCCAATATAAATAGAAAAATTATATGAGAGGTAGATGTATGTCTACGGTTCTAATGGTGATGGTGGTGATGGTGATGCTCGTGTACGTCTTCGACAGTTTCTTCTATTTCTTCTGAGCCTAGACCTGCCAGTTGCTCCTGTAGCTTTTGTGGAAGCTCGACACCATAGGCTTGGAGAATCTGTGCAACAAAGTAGGGGTCTGGAGCGGCGCCTTCAAATTCAAGCTTGTCTTCTCCATCTATTTGTATAACGTTTTTGGGCACCGCGTAGACCCCGTACTTGTCGGCTAGATCCGAGAACTCTAGGGCCTCTATCATGTCTCCATAGATATTTTTGTTCACCATTGCGAACCTGTGCGCCGCCCTGACGGCTAGTGGGCAGTATGGACACGTGGGCGTTACGAATATCATTATGCGTGTGGGCCTTGTGACGTATTTGAGCAACGCTTCCTTTATCTCTGGCGATACGTTGACTCGCCCAGTAGAGGCGTCTACAATGTCCTCTATGAATGCCCCGAACTCGTAGCCGGCGGGTATCCCAAAGTAGCGTATGTTCCACTCGTCGACGCCGTGGATTAGAAGCGCTGGGAACATGTCGATGTTGTACTTCCTTGTTTCTGGGTCGGACTTTACATGCTTGATTACTGTCACCTTGTTGTTTGACGTCTGCTGAACCAGGTCGAGGATCTGCTGTGTGTCTTCACAGTAGACGCATTCGGCATCTGGGTCTAGGAACCAGTGTATCTTTACGGGTGACTCTAGCCCTGCAAAAGTCTTCTTTAATTCTTCTACTAGTTCCTCATCATATTCTACTGGCATAGTGTAGCCCACGCTTCTTAGAATGGCCTATTTAAATTTTTTGTGTATACAGAGTGACTATTCAATGACTGTATAGCTTTCGCCTTGTCCAACAAATATCTTTGAAGGCTTCTTGATGGCAAATATGCCTGTCTCTAGAACTCCCGGCAGGGACTTGAGTTTTTCCTCTAGTATCCTCATATCACCGCTCCACTTGAGTGTCGCGTCTAGCAGGAAACCGCCGTTATCAGTGATAGCGGGGCCAAGCTTTTTCTCCGAGAAAACTCGTAGCGAAGACTCGGCGTTAAAGGTTTCCCGGAGAGCCTTCACCACTTGGCTGTATGACATTGGGTGGACCTCTATTGGAACAGTTAGGGGCCCGTCAAGCTTTGCCCGTAGCTTTGTGTGGTCAACAATGATTACGTATTCCCGTGCATAGTAGTTGACAAGCTTTTCTCTTAGGAGGCACCCTCCCCCTCCCTTGATGAGGGACTTGTCTGGGAAAACAGTGTCTGCGCCGTCTATGCTTAGGTCCGGCGTAAAGCTGTTCAGTGAGACTTCTATTAGGCCCAGCGTGGCGGCTAGGATGCTTGTATCGTATGATGACGAGACAATGTAGACTTTGAGCCCTTCTCTTTTGACCTTCTCGGCGAGAAGCTTCATGAAGATTTTGACTGTTGACCCGCTGCCCAGCCCGAGAACCATTCCGTCTTTCACGAGTTGTAGGGCTGCGAGCGCGGCGGAGGTTTTTTCTTGTGTTAATTGGTCGTGTTGTTTCTTTTGCTCCATTTGAGGCACGGGGATAAATATGCGTGCATTATTATAGTTTTGGCCCCCGGGAAACTTTGAGTATTTATTTTGTTCACTTATTTTTGCTCTTTATCTTAAATGTTGGTCTTTTATGCGATGTAGGCGAAAAAAGTGTTGGTGAAAGCCTCCGTGGAAACCGTTGGAGATTGGCCTTTGATGGACGAGGAGATACTTATCCTCGAGACAGGCGACAAGATGTACTTTAATTTTCCATACACTCTTTACAGGAAAGAGCTACGCAAGAGGCTAATAGACTACAACGTAGAAGCAAAGGTTACAGAGAACGCTCTAGGAGGCAAAAGAGTCGAACTCATCGTTGACAAACAGGTAGGCCTAGAGATCAAGGCTTGGCTGGCGCTACGGCTACCCACCATGGATGGAAAATACTTTATAACAGAAATGGAGGAAGTCTAGTCATTCTCGCTCCACTCGCCCGCTTTCCTTTTCCCCGGGAAAACAAAAACAACTTTGATACTTCGTCTTTCAATTCTTTCTTAGTTGCATCTAGGGGCGGCGGCTTTGGAAGCTGCGGTGGTTCCATTCTCTTTCAATTCTTTCTTAGTTGCATCCCAAAGTGGGAGGCCTTAAAGAGAATGAGGGTCTTACGCGATGTCTTTCAATTCTTTCTTAGTTGCATCGAGGCTGAAAAAAGCGGGCTACACGGAGGGGGCAATAAACACTTTCAATTCTTTCTTAGTTGCATCCCGGTAAACATCAACGTTCTTGACGAATCTCACAACTTACTCCTTTCAATTCTTTCTTAGTTGCATCCCGTCAGAGTTTATTCCAAAGCTGGGCATCACATCAGCCTTTCAATTCTTTCTTAGTTGCATCACTGAAAAGAGACTTGTTTACCTCTACAAAGCGATAACTTTCAATTCTTTCTTAGTTGCATCAGGGCTTCCGCGTGCCTGATACTAACCGTGACCGATATTGAGGCTTTCAATTCTTTCTTAGTTGCATCTCATTCAGATATCAATGCCGCGCTCAACATCCTCAAAAAAGCCTTTCAATTCTTTCTTAGTTGCATCTGGAGGTTGGGGACTTCGAGGAACGAAAAACTCTTTTAGACTTTCAATTCTTTCTTAGTTGCATCCTCGAGGTCTAGGATTGCACTCTTAAGCCTAATATAGTTCTTTCAATTCTTTCTTAGTTGCATCTCTACCTGGCTAAAAGATTTGATTACTATTTCTTCCACTTTCAATTCTTTCTTAGTTGCATCCTCAGGGCGAAAAAACTGGCCGCGGTGAACCCGGCAATCAAGACTTTCAATTCTTTCTTAGTTGCATCCCGCGAGAAATTCAAGCATGCAAAGGGTAAAACGATAGGAGCTTTCAATTCTTTCTTAGTTGCATCTAGGTTGAACGCTTAGCCATTACAAGTACCAGCTTGTTCTGCTTTCAATTCTTTCTTAGTTGCATCTAGGCGCACCGTGAGGAGCATCATTGCGCGTGAACGTGTGACTTTCAATTCTTTCTTAGTTGCATCAATAGTCTTTTTTTCTTTATTTCTTGAGGTGATACAGTCTTTCAATTCTTTCTTAGTTGCATCCGGGCGGCGTCGTGGCGCTGGCGCTTGCAGCCATAGGGATAACTTTCAATTCTTTCTTAGTTGCATCCGAAATTTTTTACCCAGGAGGGGTTTATATGTTTAACGTTTGATTTTATCAAGAAGTCTGCAAAACTGCCCTAGCACTAAAATTTACACATTAGAAACTTCTGAAACTTCCTTATCGAGAAACTTCCCGAAACACCCCGTTTTAGGTCGGGAATTTTTCCCGTAAACCTAAATTTAAAATAACCTTCCCAACGAGAAACTTCATAAATAACTTTTAGTTTGGCTTTAAGGAAGATATTGACAAAAATCTATTTTGGTTTATAAGAAGGCTTTTGTATACTTGGAGAACTGGAGGGGTGAGTTTTCCTGTTTGGGTCTGACTAATCACTTGAATGTTTCCTGTCGGAGGTTTCGGGCTATCTGGGTTTTGATTTAGGATGGCCGTGTGTTTTCGTTTTTGAGTGGTGGATCCTGGGAGGCTGTGGCTGTGGACTGTTGTTTTGGGGGCGCTCGTTTTAAATAGGTCTCTACGTATCTAACAATGCAATGATGATCCTTGTAAGGTCTGTATAGGTGATGTGTCGAACCCCGCTGAGCTAGAAATTCTTTAAAGCGGCATTGTTGTTTCGTTTTTGTGGGTGGGTGCCAGTATATTGTGGCTATAGAGGTGCTTGAGCCGTTTATAAGCAAGTGGATGTTCCACGAGTTAAAGCATGTGTTAGAGGTGCTTCCCGGGGACTGTGTTCACATTTATAACGTTAGGAGGGAATGCGAGGTCTCCATTCTTGCGGGTCTTTTCGGCTATGTGTCTCAGGGGAGCATAGCGGAGAGCGGGGACTTGCAGCGGTTTGACAGGGTGTTGGTGCTTGATCCACGTGCAGAAAAAGCGCTCTCGCCGGGGGACTTCTCGGGCCGGGTTCTAGTCGTTGTTGGTGGTATTATGGGTTCGCATCCACCTTCTGGGAGAACCCATAGAGAGCTGACTAGCAGGCTTTCCGTGGGCGAGGCGAGAAATATTGGGGCTGGGCAGTATACGATTGACGGCGCAGTATATGTGGCTAGCGAGGTTGCGAGGGGGAAGAGGTTGGAGGAGGTCCCCTTTGTTGACGGGCTGACTTTGACGGGTGAAGGTTTCGAGGTGTTTTTGCCGTATCGCTACCCATTGAGGAACGGTGCCCCGTTTATTTCTGAGGAAGAGAAAAGATACATTCTAGAGGAGCTAGAGGAGGACGAGTACCAGTTTTTATCCCAGGGCAGGCCCCCGGCCATATGCTAGAGACATGTTGCCGTGCCGGCGCCAAGCCCTCTTGGTTCTTGTTCAACGGTGCGTTTACTCGCTTGTCTTGACTCTTTCTACAGATACGAGGTCGGTTGAGCCGCGTCTCCTGCCAGACGTGAAGACTACTAGTTCTCCCACGTTGACTAGGCTGTTTTCGAGGGCTTTTGCGAGCATTTTCTGGAAGATTTCTGGGTCGGTTTTTTGTATCTCTGGATAGTAGAGTGGAGTTGCCCCGCTCATGAGGTTTGTGTAGCGTGCTGTTT
The DNA here is from genome assembly GCF_038871435.1 of Thermofilum sp. Taxonomy (NCBI): domain Archaea; kingdom Thermoproteati; phylum Thermoproteota; class Thermoprotei; order Thermofilales; family Thermofilaceae; genus Thermofilum; species Thermofilum sp. The sequence continues at coordinate 162,434 of NZ_JAVZIC010000003.1, read as the reverse complement.
TGAGGTCGTTTGTAATGAGTATTACTGGTTTCTGTGGCCTGAACTTTGAGAGCCGTCTCGCGGTGTTTCCCTTTTCGGAGAACGCTATGATCTTTGCGTTGATTATTTTTGAGAGGAGAACTACTCCTTCCGCTATCGACTCGTATAGGTCGGCCTTGTCTGACGTTATCTCTAGGGGTTCTGGGGGGAGTTTCTCTGCCTCTGTGATTATTTTCTTGAGCCAGACAACTGATTCTACTGGGTATTTGCCCGCGGCTGTTTCTCCTGCAAGCATGAGGGCGTCGGCCCCCATTCGGACCGCTGTTATGACGTCTACGACCTCGCTCCTGGTGGGAATGGGGTTGTTGATCATTGATTCTAGGAGCTGGGTGGCAACTACGCTTGGTTTTCCCTGTCTTCTAGCCTCTCTTATTATGAAGTTCTGTAGCCTGTAGATTTCTTCTAGCTCATAGTAGTTTGCTAGGTCGCCTCGCGCAACGAGGACTGCGTCGCTCAGCTGGAGTATGCTTTCAAGGGACTCCACTGCGCTTTTCGTCTCTATCTTTGCCATTATCTTGACGTCTTCTGCGCCCAGGTCGAAGAGAGTGTCTCGTAGTTGCTGTATGTCTTGAGGCTTTCTTACAAAGCTGAGAGCAATAACATCGAAGCCTGTTTTAACTGCGAACTCTATGTCCTTCATATCCTTCTCTGTGATCGTGGGTAGCGGGACATCCTTGCCCCTAATTGTTACAGTCTTCTTGGGCTTGACTTCGCCTTCTACCACCGCTTGGCAGACGGCTTCGCCGGCGCCGACCTTTGTGACTCTAAACGTGAGTGCGCCTCCTTCGACTAGTACCTCGTCTCCCTCCTTAGCTATTTCAAAGAACGGGGCATAGGGGACTGGGACTTTTTTGCTCTCGGCTGTCTCTTTCGCGTTTACAAAGACTACGTCGTCTCCTGGGTTAACCCTGAAGCTGTTGAAGTTTCCTAGACGTATTACTGGTCCCTGCAGGTCTCCCAGTATCGTTATTGGACGTGTCTGGGTCTCGAACTTTCTGAGAGTATCTACTATTTCCTTGTATTTTTCATAGTCTGCATGGGAGAAATTTAGCCTGAATATTCTTACCCCTTCCAAGATTAAGCGTTTTATTGTTTCCTCGCTCCAAGATGCGGGTCCAAGCGTTGCCACGATCTTAGTTCTTTGCATGGGTTTTGTTTGCCTGGATTTAATATAAAGCTATGTTTGTTCCTCTTTTTGGCCTAATAGAAGCCACAGGAGATAAATTATCCTCGCGTTCTCTTCGACAAATTTTTTGAAGAATTCGTCGTAGGTTTCGCTTACCATGTCTGGATAAATTTTCCTGGAGTTTTTTACCTTCAGCTGGAGGTTTGTTATCTTGAGTTCTAGGTCTTCTAGCCTAATGGGCTGTGTTACCCCTATTGCCCTGTATGCGTCGCTTCCAAGGAACTGCCTAATGGTCAGGAGGGTGGCAGGCGAGCCAAATTTTTCTTCGGCTTTCTGCTTGAGGTCTATGACTAGTTTGAGCTGGATGAGTCCGCTTAGGAGGGCTGCCTGGTATGTTAGGCCAGAATTGTGGAGCTCGCTTCTTACCCTGTCAAGGTCATAGACCAGGATCTTAAAGCCACTATTGACAAGATTCATGAGCGTGTTGTTTACTGTGTCTACGGGGCCGCTTGACTTGTAGTAGTACTTGTCGAACGAGGATACCTTGGCTTCTTCCCCGTCGTAGATGCAGATATAGGTTCTGAGGACTTCTCCCGTCTCTGTTAGGGGGATCTGGAGGGTTTCCATTGATAATACTTTGAGGTGCCTGCCAGGCTTCGGCACGAAGAACTCTTTTCCGCCAAACTGAAGTCTTATCTTGTTCTTTGCAAGTATATATTCCAGGACCCTCTTCGCAAACATTTTCGCAATGTCCCAGCTCCCAGACAGCGAGACCCATTCAACGTGTGCCTCCTCGTCCCTCTGCAGAAGGTATATCTCGCTGAGATCAGAGGGGGCGAAGCCGTCTATTTCATTGTAGATTTTTGCCCAGTCTAGCTTCTCGATGTAGCCTGCACATTCTTCTTCCCACAGTACAAGGGTTTTCCTGCCCCCAAAAGATGAGAGGGAATATGAGAATGTCCACAGGGGAAGATTGTATTTTTCGCGCAGAAAGACTGAAAGCGTGGCCAGCCCGAGCCTTATCTTGTTGGTGTCTTCCCGAGAATCGAGCTCGTATAGTTCTCCGTACGTGAAATCACTGTACCTGCCGGCCACGAATCCTGGAACCTCTATTACCTTGCGTCTATGCAGGATGAGCGTTTTTCCGGAAAGGTCGTACACTTGGCCCCTCTCGCTCTCCGTTATCCAGAGAACCTTGTAGGGGAGCTTAATGTACATCCCGAAGCCAGTAGTTGGCGGTATCACGTTGCTGACGGCTTCTGAGCGTAGCAGCCCCCTATAGAAGTCTCTGTAGAGGCTTGGTTGCTCGCCCCACTGTATCTTTGTTTTTTTGTATTCCTCGATGGTGTAGGCTAGGGCATCGTGGCTGTAGAGGAGCTGCTCGCTCAATGGATACACTTCTATTTTCCTGACTACTCTCCCCTTGCTACCGCCGATCTGAATATTTGCAACGATGCCATCACTAGTGTAGTCGAAGCATCCAACTTGGAACTTTTCCACGAGGTCAGAGAACGAGACGTCTTCTAGGTATTTCTCTGACGAATCTATCTTGAAGACTCTTTTCACGCCGAACGGTGGGGCATATTCGTAAAAGTTGATATAGTACCATGCCTGTTCCCCTCTTTTGGTGAGCCTGTTCCCCTCGAGAAGCCCTAGACTCTGCAGGAACTCTGCTTCGCTTCTTGACAGCTTTTGTCTCGCCTTTACCTTGAATAGGTAATAGAACAAGTATGCATACTTGTTGTCCTTGTTTATCAGCGTGATTTCTAGTGGAGACTTCACCCAGCTAAAGAAGGCGTCTACGCCACGCGAGAGTAGTTCGCGGTCCCACCTAGAGATAGGTATTATTATAGACTCGGTAAACTCTTGTTCAAGCCTTCTACCTTTTCTTCCCTCCTTTTGGTAAAACTCCCTTACATCTTCTGGAAGCCCAAGATGTATTATCCTGGCTATGGTTCCAATGTCTATTCCCTGGGCAAGGGTCTTCGGAGAAATAATGATCCTTATTTCTCCCTTTCTGGCTTTTTCCTCTATTTCCTCTCTTTGCCTTTTCGAAACAAGGTGGTGATGTGTAGCCACGAGTTCAAGGTTTTTCTCGCCGAGCCGGCTCCTCAGCTTCCTGTAGAGGTCTTCTGCAGACTCAATACTACGTGTAAAAACAACAGTAACGACGTCGTCCTCCAGATATGAGGAGACAATTTCCACGGGGTCTATAAAAGGCGATGGGACATCTACTCCAAGCGCCCTGAAGACCTCCACTATTTTGTACAAGTTTTTCTTGAAAAGGTCGAAGTCTTTTAGTGAACGCTTTATGTCTTCACCGACTCCGGCCTCTTCGAGCAGATATGCGTGTTCCTGTGCAAACTTCCATAGTTCTTCCAAGTTTTTCCCGAGAACCAGTATGTACTTGTTCCTCCTCTTGAAGGGCTTACCTTCTATAACCACGCATTCACGTGAAGTTGTCTCTGTCAGCATGGCGCATAGCTCCTCGGGGTTCGAGATCCCGGCGGTCAGCACAGCTACCTGTAGCTGTTGCCTGATTTCAGAGAGAATCTTTAGCATAGAATAGAGTAGGGCGATTTCTCTTGGGCTATAGAAGTCTACCTCGTCTATAACGATTAGGTCTAGATTGTTAAGGAAGGCATACAGGATTGAGCTGGAGGGTTTTGTAGCTATTCTCTTTATCTCCATTAGCATGAAGGCTGGATTAGTCACAACGATGTCTGCCTCTTTTAGTTCTCCTCTCAGCGTAGAAATCTTCTTTCCGTCTCTTAGCAACTGCTCTTTCGAAACAGAGTCTATCCTTGCAGTCTTTATGCCAAGGCTACGTGAGTAGTCCTCTATCCTCTTCAACTGGTCAGAAGCAAGGGCCAGCGTGGGGTAAATTGCCAGGGTCTTTTTGCGGTGTTTCCACGCATATATGAACCATGCCTCCGTCTTCCCACTGCCAGTTCCAGCCCTCAGTATAATGTTTTTTCCCTCGGTCAGAGCCTGGAGTGCCCTTAACTGATGCACGTATATTTTTCTCGTCAAAAGTTTCCCAAGTAGTCCTTCAGCCCCGCTTATGCCAAATAGCTCTGAGAACGTTGTTTCAAGCGTTTCCGGCTCTGACTCCGGCTCCTCGCCTGTAGTGTAGTAGTAGGACAGCTTGTCTAATAATGTCTCCGAATTAAGCATGTCTTCCTAGCGTTGCGATATTTCTAGGCATTATTTTACCCTTTTGCTGTTTTTCATTTCGTATATAACTTTATAAGGAGAGTAGGTCTTCAACCTTAGAGTAATATGCATCCATTCATCAAATGGCTGTTTGATGTTGCTAATTGGGTAGGAGGCTACCCAGGGATTTTTGTCATTTCTCTTCTTGGTAACCTCCTGCCGTTTATGCCAATTCCCTACCTTTTCGTGGTATATCTCTATGCGACCTTTATTCCTGGCTCCAACCCAATCTTGGTTGGTATCGTGAGCGGCCTCGGTGGTGGGGTAGGCAAGCTTCTTGTCTACCTGGCTAGCAGGGAAGGTGCACATGTAGTTTTAAGCGAGGAGTCACAGAAGAGATATGAGCGAATCGGCAAGCTACTAGGAAACTATGGCGCCCTAATGGTCTTTCTCTTCGCAGTTACACCTTCTCCCGACGACGTAATTATTATCCCGCTTGGCCTCATGAAGTATGACCCCCTAAGGTTCTTCGTCGCAGTTACAATCGGAAAAATAATGATCAGCATTGCTACTGCATATTTAGGTAAAACTGTTGCATTTTTGACAAAAGAAAGCCTCCTATATGAGATCATAACATCCATACTTCTCTTTTTATTTGTAATGATATTGCTAGTTATCGTTGACTGGGAACTACTTCTAACAGACCTAGGAGAAAAGGGACTGCAGAGATTCCTCATGGAACTTAGGAGGAACGGCTTCTCAAGGTATCTCAGAAGAACTAATCGAGCAAGAGAAGACACGGGAAATTCTAAGTCCTAATAATCTCAACCCTCAAATAAAAAAGGATATTAAGCTGGAAAACTCCTGGTTTCTTCGTGGCCGAAAAAGACTATAAGTATGAAATCGAGATAATCAAGCTCGAAAAGCCTCTGAAGATTGACGCAAAGCTTCTAGAAGACCTAAAGCAGGCCAAGCTTTCCAGAAAAATGATTGCAGAAATGAAGAAAGAGGCTGTAAACTGCCCTGTTCTAGGCACACAGGTGCCGTTCCTACAATGCTATAACTGCAAGAACTTTGTCCGCAGAGTCAAGGGAAAAGTTTATTGTAGAGGCAACCCACTCTAAGATAAAGCTATGGAGAACCGTCCGGGAATAGAACAAATTGAAGAGACTGCAAAGAAATACTATTTTCCCGACAAGGATTTTTCCATTGAAAAACGCCAAGTAGAAGAGCTTCTCGAGGAGTCAAAAAAGACGCTATCTCGGGAAACTATAGTCATAGATGCAGAGACGGGCAAGGTGCTCTTTGTGGGAGATACTCATGGGGACATTGAAAGTACAAAAAACGCGTTGCTGAAGGCGGTTGAATTATCGGTAGACAAAGTTGTATTCTTGGGGGACTACGTTGACAGGGGGCCCTACCAGTTGGGAAATATTCTCTTTCTGTTAGAAGTAAAAAACATGTATCCAGGGTGGGTCTATCTTCTCAGGGGCAACCACGAAACAAGGGTGATGAATGAGGCGTATGGTTTCCTTAGAGCCGTGACTCGTATATATGGGCCAGGTTTGTACGACGTGTTTGAAGAATTGTTCTCGAACCTTAGTCTAGCATTTTTGTTGAACAAAAGAATACTTGCCGTACACGGGGGAATACCTATTCGACCTATATCTATCGAAGAAATTCGCGGAATTCCCAAGGGTCTAAAAGACCATGAGATTGAAGGGAACGATATAGTTCTCCAGATGCTCTGGAATGACCCGGACGAGTACATTGAGGACTATGCCGATAGCCCTAGGGGTCCAGGCATCTATCTCTTCGGCAAAAGAATTTTTGAAGAGTTTATGTCTAGAAACAGCCTAGATTTGCTTATAAGGGCTCATGAGCCGGTAGAAAATGGTGTCAAGTATTTGTTTGATGGGAGGCTGGCCTCAGTTTTTAGTTGCAGGTTTTACGGTATTTCGCCTGCGGCATTGCTACTGGATGGTAATAAGAGAGAAATTGTAACGCTCTAGTTTTGCGTCTAGTATGTTACGCGTAGTTTGAACTCTGCCTTCTTTCCTATGTTCCAGTTTCTGACTGGCCTATAGTATCCGACTATCCTGCTCCAGTGGTCTACCTCGTTGCTGCCGCAGTGTGGACAGGTGTCTATGTATCCCGTCACGCTTTTTCCACATTTTCTGCAGACGGTTATTGTTGGGGTTATGCTGAAGTAGACTACCTTCGTGTTTGTGGCTATCCTGTATATGAGGTTTCTAAGTGCCTTGGGGTCTGGCTGCTCGTGTAGGAATAGGTGCATCATTACTCCTCCCGTAAATTCTTGCTGAACCTCGCCTTCCCATATTGCTCTCTGGTATATGGGGACATCAGCATAGTATGGCACGACGCTGTTGCTGTAGAAGTACGCGGTGCCATCCGTGGGTATGAGTATGTCGCCGTTTTGCAGCTCTTCCTTGAAGAGCTTCACGTCTGCCGAGGCGAGTTTGTAGCCTGTGCTCTCGCCTGGTATCTCTTCAACGTTGTATAGGACGCCGTCTTTCTGTTCAAGCTCTTGTGCCCTCTCCCTTATGAGCGACACCATCTTTTTCTCGATGTCTATTGCCTCCTTCATGTCGCTTGTAGAGCCCTCGAACCACAGCTTGGGGTTTCTCATGAAGTTTGCAGAGGCTTCAGGTAAACCAATCACGCCGATAGTGTTGAAGTGGTGTTTAAAGTGCCCGAGGTAGGTCTTTGTAAGAGGCATCAATCCAGCCTTAAGAGATTTCTCATATCTCTTTCTAAGGGTGTTTAGCACGCTCCTGGCATTTTCCAGCAGAGAGTCCAACAGTTCCTCGAATCTAGGCCACTCTCCCCTGCTAAGTATCGCTAGCCTTGGCAAGTTAAGCGTAACAACGCCTATGCTCCCGGTGGCGTCTGGCAACGCCCATATACCGTAGGCTCTGGAGTTCTCTTTGGACTTCATGAATTTTTCAAACGCGTCCTCTTCGTCTGCATGGTCAAGCTTGAGCTTGAGCCCGTTGGACGCCCCATTCATTACGTGGCTTACGTCGATTGTGAGGCGGCAACACATCGCGTAGAGAGCTTCAACGTTGCTTGCATAGCCGTTGAGCAGGTATGCGGAGCCCTTCCTAGACAACGTCTCGAAGAATACATCTGTGAAATCTCCCCATCTCCTGCCGTTCCAGTCGAAATTCTTGGTAAGCATCACTGTTGGAATGGGGAAGGTGAAGGGTTGCCCAATTGCGTCCCCGTCCCTATAAAGCTCGAATAACATCCTGTCGGCTATTAGTGCCTCTTCCACGTAGTCTCCAAGGGTTCCCTTCTTTTGTCCCCCAATTATCGCCTCTCCTTCAAGCATGTCTTTGCTAGTATCCATCACTATCGTTATATTGGTGAATGGGCTTTGATAGCCGGCTCTAGCCGGATAGTTAAGCTCGAAAAGCATTCCCTGGAGTATCTGCTTTACCCTCTCTGGCGACAAGGCGTCTTTAGCTATGAATGGAGCAATGAATAGGTCGAAGGCGCTGACTGCCTGCGCGCCTGTCCACTCCTGGGCACCCATAAAGAAGAAGTTCGTTAGATGGGCAACGGCTGTGTCGAGGTGCTTAGCTGGAGAAGAAACAATCGTGGGAGTCTTAAGACCCATCTGTAGAACCTTCTTGTAGCTCCATCCGGCACAGTAGGGTATCCAGAGCGCGTCTGGAAGCTTGTGTATGTGCAGATCCCCCCTAAAGTGTTGCTCGACGGCTCCTGCAGGCAGGTACTCTGCAAGTACTTCTCTGCGTTTAACCATTTTCTCGAAGAGATAATTCCTAAAATTACTGTAACTAACATTATGATTAGCGTTTTCATTTTTCTCCCAATCTAAATCCGAAAGATACGATCTCTCAAACTCAACAATTTCTGGAACCTTTTTCTGGGCAACAGTTTCAACCATAGTGATCACGTAGATGTGTATGTGCAGACAAGTTTTTCACTGTCTGGAAATATATGCAGGAAGAACTCATAATCGAAAATGAATATCATAGTAAAAATGCTAAGACTAAATTTATTTTATGACTTTTTACAAAATTTCTCTATCAAGTATATCGAAAAATCTAGATAGTTTTTCGTTGCTTGTAGTAGATCAATTAAAGGCTAAGTGTTCATCTTTTGTAGTTTCTCCCATAGTAGGTCTTAACATTAATAATAAAAATATCTTCATTCCTATACATACAATCGGTAAGTATGACTGACCCGAATCTTGAGAAGTTTTTTAACCCCGAGAGCATTGCTGTTATTGGGGCTTCCCGGGAAGAAGAAAAGCCCGGCCACGTCATCTTTAAGATTCTGCTTGAAAACAGGAAGAGGGGCCTCTTAAAGGCAAGGGTTTACGGGGTGAACCCTAAGGCAGACTATATTTTAGGAGAAAAAATCTATCCCAGCGTCTCCGCGATACCTGACAACGTTGATCTTGCAGTTATCGTGGTTCCAGCTAACCTCGTAGAGAGCGCGATGGAGGACCTAGGAAAGAAGGGCGTGAGGGCCGCAATAGTGATCACTGCCGGCTTTAGTGAGATTGGCAACGTAGAATTAGAGAGGAGAGTTGTTGATAAAGCCAAAAAGTTTGGAATCAGAATTATGGGTCCAAACTGTGTCGGAGTGTTCTCTGCGTGGAGCGGTGTTGACACTATATTTCTGCCGTACACCAAGGTTCTTGGTGACGGTAGAGAAGTTTTGAGTGCACCAAGACCCGAGAAAGGTTACGTAGCATTAATTTCGCAGAGCGGCGCTGTAGGCACAGCGGCCCTTGACTACATGTCTGGAGAGGGTATAGGGCTTTCACACTTCATCAGTGTTGGCAACAAGGCCGATGTCGACGAGGTCGAGCTGATCGAGTTTTTGAAGAACGATCCACGGACAAGAGTTATACTGCTGTATGTTGAAAACATAAAGGAGGGCAGGAAATTTATAGATATAGTTAGCGAGGTCACAAAGGAAAAACCGGTAATAGCCCTGAAGGCTGGCCGAACAGCGGCAGGAAAACGCGCAGCCGCTTCACACACAGCGGCTATCGCTGGCGTAGACGAAATCTATGATGCGGCGTTCAGGAGGGCTGGCGTTATAAGGGCAAACGACATCGAGGAACTGTTTGACTTGGCAAAGGCATTTGTCAAGCAGCCTCCCGCCAGGGGAAACAGGATTGGAATAATCACCGATGGGGGCGGCGCAGGGGTCATGGCTACGGACATGGCCGAGATGCTTGGCTTGAGGGTTCCCGAGCTCAAGGGCGAGGCTCGGGAAAAGCTGGAAGAGCTGAAGGATAAAGGTTTTCTACCCAAATATTCACAGCTGTCAAACCCAGTTGACTTAACAGGCTCTGCTACCAGTGAAATGTTTGTAGAGTCCACCAGGATACTTCTCGAATCAGACGAGGTCGACGCTGTCGTTATTTTGGCTCTGCACCAGGTGCCCGGCATCCCTGACCCAGTAGCCCTCGCACGTGAAATCGCAGGCATTGCCAAGAACTACGATAAACCTGTCGTCGCTGTAGACACTGGGTGGAGCGAGACAGCCATACTGGAAAGAAGGGAATTCGACATAAATGGTATACCAGCGTATCCTACTCCCGAGAGAGCTGTAAAGTCCCTTGCAGGTCTGATTAGGTACGGTGAGTACCTTTCTCGCAAGGGGGTGCTTGATAGATACGTTGAGGGGATCCTAAGGCTAAGGGCTAGAGATTAAGGTTCTTCTCTTTATGTATATCTTTTTATATATATAATGAGGTATTTGTTAATAGTAAATATTGAAAAATTTATATTGGTTTAGCCAACTGTTATATGAGGAAAATTGTCGCTACCAGAAAAAGTTGCAAGGTTTAGGGCAGCGGCTCCAGCTGAGCAAGAAGTAGCATTGCTAAATGCAATTATAAGTGTTGGCAGTGTCCACTTGGAAAGCGAGCTTGGGTCTTTGAAGAGTGCTCTACCAGAGCTTCTTGTAGATGTCCTAGAAGGCAGAGTGAACTATGCTAACCTGAATGTTGACGAGGCCTTAGAGGTTGCAAGGAAGGTTCTCCGCCCAGAAGACCCGTTCCTGCTTAAGCTAGAGGACAAGGTAAAGGAATTGAGACAAGTAGAGTTTATAGAGAAAATTTTGGATAAGCTTGGTGGAATAGGGGTTTCGCCTGACAGCTTCGGCAAACAGCGTCTCGGCGTCATAACGGGCTTTATGCTGGTTAGAGATGAGAACGTGCACGATGCCATAAGTGAACTTGTAAATGCTGGGATAATTGTTAGACGTGCAAGAGTCTCACCCGAGCACCACATAGTCATCATGATTTACAGCGTCAACAAGAGCCAAGAGGTAGATGCAGTAAAGAAAAAATACTCTTTAGGCATACAGTTACCGCAGTGGTTCTTTGAGCCCCTAGAAACGGCAAAGAGAAGGGCCGAGGAAGAAAAAACCAGGATCAAAAAAGAGATAATAGAGACGCTCGTAGAGATTGCTGGTGTCCTAAGAGACGCCTTTGAATTTGAAAGAGCCACTAGGATAGAAATTATCTCTAACACCTTGAAGGCAATAGAAAACGCTGAAAAGAACATCCAAGAACTAGAGAGACTCTTCACTGAACTCATGGCTTTTAACATCGTGCACGGGATCTGTAGAAAGAGAATCACTGTTTTCGAAGAAATCGGCCTTAAAAAACCAGTATGTGAGCTTTTAAGAAACATACTCAATAACGAAAAGGTTACACGTCAACAGTTCAGGAGAGTGCTGGCTCATATCTTTTCCCAGGAGGAACTAGACGAAATCGAAAACGAATATACAAGGCTTCTCTCTCTACAAAGCCTGTATAAAGCCTTGGGGACACTAAAATTAGAAGAATTAGCCGAGAAAAGCGTTTACATTGTGGCATCAGGAGGACAAAGACTAGAAGAAGTAGAGCGCCCAGAATACATTGTGAGTTATGGGTACAAGACTATAAACAAGTTTGCTGACGAAGACATGCGTATCTACATCTTCTCAGTCCCGGAGGAAACCTCGTCAGCTTTAGTCAATTATTTGAAGGACAGACTGAGGGCACAAGTAATTGTTGTAACTAGAGACAGCCAAGCTTTTAACAATACTCAGGAACAGCTTGCTAGAAGCCTAGAAACTGTAAAAAACAGTCTTTTGACAACTATAGTCTCAAGGAGCATCTTTAAAACAGGTACAAAGCCTGAAAGGATCCTCTCAATACTTAACAATGAGGAGCTGAAAAAAGCCTACAGCTACATATCCCAGCTTAAAAGTGGTGTTCCACAGAGGGGGCTACCAGAGGGAGACATATATTCATATCTAAAGTCTCTAACAGGGCTCGCAGATGAGACTTCCGAGGAGATAAGCCATGTGCGCGAGGAAATAGAGTTTGTAAAAGAGGTTCCATGTGAAAACGTTACGGAGAGACTCAGAAACATTGAAAAATCCCTCGTAGATGTCTCGAGCAAGCTTGTCGAGCTACTTTCATACAAATCCGTCGTTGAAACAATGTTTAGGGCACAGCCACTCTTGAGTGAGATCAGGGTCTTCAGAAGCAGGAGAATCACGGTCATAGAGGGGTATGTCCCAGTAAAATATGTCCCACTGCTAGAACAAACACTAAAAAGCAAGGTGCCGAGACTCTTGTACTTTAAGTACTTCGAAATCCCGAGGACAGCCACTGCTCCTACCTATGTCGAAAGAAAAGGCTTGAAGAAATACTTGTACACGCTTACGTCGATGAGGGGTACACCAGCCTACTGGGAGTTAGACCCAACACTCATCTTTACAGGGCTATTCATAGTCATGTATGGAATGATGTTCGGCGATATTGGACACGGACTAGTACTCTCGCTGTTCGGAGCATTCATGTGGAAAACGAAATACAGGCTGTTGGGAATAACAAGGGAGGGAGCAGCCACACTAGGGGTTCTCTCACTGCTAGCAGGACTTGCGAGCATGATTTTCGGCTACATATACGGAACCATGTTTTTCTTGGTGCCGCTCGGCAAACCCATTATTGCGCCTATACATGACGTTTACGGCATAATAGCTGTAGCTCTATGGTTCGGAGTTGCACAGCTAATACTGGCATTCATACTGAACATGGTAAACCTGTGGATATATGGAGACAGGCTTGGAGCCTTGTTCAGTGGCATGGGCGGCGCTGGGCTCGCCTTCTACGGTTCAGGAGTAGTAATCGCGTATAGGCTGGCCACCTCTGGCTTCAATCTAGCCATCCTGTCATCGTCCGAATTAGCCCCGTTCATCTCGGTTCTAGTTATAGCTTTGCTCAGCGTAGTGGGCTACGGCATGTTCGAGGCCTTGCACCGTGGAGAAAAAGAGAAATTTATGCACGCAATCAGCGAAGTCATAGAAATGATTATTGCATTCCCAGCTAACTCGTTGTCATATATACGGCTAGCCGCATTTGCAATGGCACACGAGGCCTTCGGGATACTCGCAGAAAACATGGCCGGCTTTACTGGGCCCATAGCTAGCTACCTTGTGGCAAACTTTTTAGTACTAGGAATAGAGGGGCTGGCCGTCGGCATACAGGCTATGAGACTTACATACTACGAATTCTCCACAAAGTTCTTCAAGGGCACAGGGATAAAGTTCGAGCCCGTTGCTACTCCGATATCAAGCATAGAGAAGACAAAAGCATAAGTAGTTAAAAGAATAATATTCAATAACATTTTTATACTCTTTTTCAAGATATCTTTTTTTGTATGAAGCACAAGAAAATAGCATACCTGTTACTGATGGCCAACATAGTCATCATGGTGCTAGGGCTAAGCGTCCTTGCCCATGCAACCTCGAAAATAGGCACCGTAAATCTCCAAGTACAAGAGACAACTAAAAGGCTAGAGCTTCCAGACGCAATAGCCCTATTGGCTGGAGCAATCGCTGTTGTTGGCTCAACCTTTGCTTCGGGTATAGCACTAAAAGGCGTAGCTACAGCAGGCTTCGCAGCAGCTGCAGAAAAACCCGAGCTGTCCACGTGGCTGCTGATCATGAGCGGTCTAGCAGAAGGTATCGCGGTCTATGGACTGCTACTAGGAATACTGATACTTGGAAAGATATAAAAGAAGATTACTCGAGAAAGATCAAATTTCGAATTATTATTTCTCCCGGCAGGCCAATTGTTTTGCCCAGCAGTATTTTTTCGAGGTTCTGGGCTTCTAGCTTGGCGTAAAAGTTGTATGCATAGACGAATGGAATGGTTGTGAAATGTCTAGTCTCTATTCTAGTTATTATTTTTCTCATTATTGTTTCATGTATAGTCTTTAAGAGGTCAGTTGTTGATTCCTCTTTTAATGTTATTTCTGCTGGTTTAGCGTCTAGGCCTGAGTATTTAGCTAAGTTTTCCACTGTTTGTGGCTTTAGAACTCTTATCCAGTAAGCTAGGTGTAGACTTGCCTCGCTTTTTATGGCTTCTTTTAGCTCGCTTTTCTCCTCCTTATCTATTCTTACAGCATCTAGCTGTTTCATGAGGTAGGCATAGTACTGGAAGTCGAGAAATGCTTCTCTCTCTGCTACCAAGCCCGTAGTAAAGTTGGGGACATTGGTTGTCAGCAGGTAGCTTTCTCTGAGTACCTCCCATATAGAGGACTCTGTTTTTAGGTTTGATATCTTTGCTGGGCCAATGTGCCTCCCGTAGGGGTAGTATATGACTGGCCTTGCGTAGCCGAGTATGTGTCTTAGCTGTATCTTTATGTTTTCAATTTCAAGCCTGTCTAAGAGCGCATAGATGAATGGCGAATATTCTTGTGACGCTTTTGCCAGGAGGCTTATGCGTGAAACGTATACCCGGTATATTTTTTCTAGTTTTTCTTCTAGTGTATCCTTCTCGCCAATCAACAAGTAGTCTTTGAAGGCGCCTATATCCTTGTCTCCATTTACTATTTGTTCGTAATCGTTCCTGGTTAGGAGCCTGGATTTTAAGCCGTGGGCCCTCACAGCAATATAGTTTTCCATTACTTGCCACCTAGGATTTTTACACGTACGAAGTCTTCTAGCTCCTCGTCTACCACTTTTTCTTCGACCCTTCTTAGTGCTGACTCGAGCTGTGGGATGACGTTTTTCTCGAGACTGTTCACGACTCTGTTTATGTAGAGTAGCTGGTCGCTTATCTTCTCTACTGCTACCTCCTTGTTAGCTACATCGATCATTGTCTTGACGGCGTTCCACAGGTTCTCGATAACCCTCCGGTAATCGGGATCTGCTAGCCTCGTCCAGTCGGGCTCCTCTGCTATCCTTATCTGGGGGACTGGTATGCCCTGGTAGCTGACTATTATGTGTGTGAGTTTAGGCGGCCTTACCAGCGATGACATTGATCTAAACTCGTGTTCGCCCCTGGCCATACGCATTATGGCGGCGTACCTTGCAGCCTCTATGAATTGTTTCTCTGCCTCTGGCCGCTTCCTCAACTCGTCCATAATTGCTAGAACTTCTTTGGCGAGCTGGTCGCGCCTCATCTGCAGGACGTCTTTTCCCCTCTTTACGAGCTCAAGCTTTCTTCGTAGATACTGTAGTGTGCCCCTCGAGGCCGGGAGAAAGGCTAATTCTTGTAGGGCCATAGTCTTCCCTAGCTCCTGTACTTTGGATGATATTTTTCGATGATTTTTTGCGGAATCCTTACTAGTTCTTCTTCTGGGAGTATTGAGAGGACTTGCCATCCAATGTCGAGTGTTTCCTCGATTGTCCTGTTCTCGTAGAAGCCCTGGTTGACAAACTTGTTCTCGAATTCTTCCGCAAACTTTAGGAAGCGCCTGTTTCTCTCGCTTAGTCCAACCTCGCCTATAATCCTGGCTAGGTCTCTTGCCTTCACGCCCCTTGAGTAGGCGTCGTAGAGCTGGTCGGCGAGGTAGCGGTGATCTTCACGTGTCTTTCCGGGTCCTATTCCTGACTTCATTATCCTGCTCAGGCTTGGCAGAACATTGATTGGCGGGTAGATTCCTTGTGCATACATTTCTTGTGCCAAGAAGATTTGTCCCTCAGTTATGTATCCCGTTAGGTCGGGGATTGGGTGCCTGAGGTCGCCGCCTGGCATTGTTAGTATTGGGAAGAGAGTGACTGTCCCTTTCTTGCCTTTTATCACGCCTGCCCTTTCATACAGCGTGGCGAGGTCGCTGTATAGGTATCCTGGGTAACCCAGACGTCCTGGGATTTCTCCTCTGGCGGAGCTTACTTCGCGGAGGGCTTCACAGTAGTTTGTCATGTCTGTCATGATTACTAGGACATGCATGTCTAGGTCGAATGCTAGGTATTCTGCGACGGTCAGGGCTATTCTAGGGGTCCATAGCCTTTCTACTGCTGGGTCGTCAGCCATGTTTAATATTGCGACTAGTCTCTCTATTGCTCCTGTTTCCCTGAACTGCTCTAGGAAGAATTCTGCCTCTGTTTTCCTTAGACCTATACCTGCGAATACAACTGCGAACTGTTCTCCTTCGCCTCTAACTGTTGCCTGTCGGGCTACCTGTGCGGCTAAGAGGTTGTGGGGTAGCCCTGAGACGCTGAATATTGGAAGCTTTTGTCCTCTGATCAAGCTGAAGAGCCCGTCTATGGCTGAGACGCCTGTTTGGATAAAGTCTTTGGGGTATTCTCTTGATACAGGGTTTATTGGCTCGCCAGTGATTTCTCTGAGCTCGCCCGTGACTATTGGAGGCAACCCGTCGCGTGGCTCGAAGCGCCCGTTGAATATTCTGCCGATTACGTCCTCTGAGACCCTTATTTTGAATGTTGAGCCCGTGAACTTGAGGACTGTGTCTGTGTCGAGGCCTTCTCTGTCGCCGAGAACTTGTACGGTCGCTTGTCCGATTTTTGTCTCGAGTACGCTGCCAAATCTCTCGCGGGCGTCTTTACCGTAGATCCTGACAACCTCGTTGTATGCGGCGTCCTCGACGCCGTCGACGATTAGGAGGTTGCCTCTGATCTCTCGTACTCCTCTGTATATTCTTCCTGGATACAGCTGTATCAATTTCTGGAGCATTGTTTCTGCCATCAGGCTACCACCTCTTCAGCTGTAACGCCTATCGTTACGCCGTGTCTTTTAGCTATCTCGTCCAGCTTGGACATGACCCTGTCGTACAGCTCCTTCACGGCTGCGAGCCCTCTCTCGTCTTCTTTTACTCGCATCATCTCGTATATTTCTGGCAACTTGGATATTTCCTCGATTGATACGCGTCTCCTGATGAGTTCATATGACTTGTCGAAGAAGTCCATCATGAGCTTGAGGAGCCAGTACTGTTTCTCTGGTTTGCAGAAGACGTCTTCGCCGCTGAGGGCTGTCTGCCTCAAGAATCCCTCCTTTATTATTTCGGAGGTCAACAGTATTAGGCGCTGGTCGTCTGGCAGTGCTCCTTCACCCACGACGGAGGCTATTGCCTCTATCTCGCTTGCAACGGTTAAGAGCCTGAGGGCTTTCTTTCTGTACTTTGGAAACTCTGGAGAGACGTTCTTCACCCACCACTTTTCAACGATGTCTGCGTACTGGCTGAAGCTTTTAAGCCAATTTATTGCTGGGAAGTGGCGCCTGTATGCCAGGTCCGTGTCTAGTGCCCACATTGTTCCTACGAATCTCAGGGTGTGTATTGTTACTGGCTCGTTGTAGTCTCCTCCAGGAGGCGAAACAGCGCCTAGGACTGTAACTGACCCGCTTCTTTCTGGTTGCCCCAGCGCCAATACGCGGCCTCCTCGCTCATAGAACTCTGCTATTTTGTCTGGAAGGTAGGCTGGGTATCCCCTTTCTACAGGCAGTTCTCCAAGCCTGCCGGCTATTTCTCTGAGTGCCTCTGCCCATCTGCTGGTTGAGTCGGCTATCAGCGTTACATCGTAGCCCTGGTCCCTATAATATTCAGCAATAGTTACGCCCATGTAGATTGAGGCCTCCCTTGCGGATACAGGCATGTTGGATGTATTCGCGATGACAATGCTCCTCTCGATAATTGGACGGCCTGATTTGGGGTCCGTTAGCTCTGGAAACTCCTTCAACATTTCCGCAATCTCGTTGCCACGCTCGCCGCAACCAATATAGACAACTATCTGTGAATCGCTGTACATCGAGACCTTGTGCAGTGTTACTGTTTTACCGGTTCCGAATCCTCCGGGGATAGCTCCTGCTCCGCCTTTAGCTATTGGGAAAAACGTGTCTATGATTCTTTGCCCAATCAAAAGGGGAACCTCGCTGGTAAGCCTTTCCTTGTAGGGGCGTGCCTGCCTGACTGGCCACTCTTGCTTCATTGTTAGTTCTTGTCTTTTACCGTTGTTTTCAATTACGAGGACGGGGTCTTCGACTGTGTAGTCTCCTTCTGGGACAACTCCCACCACTGTTCCGCTGACGCCTATTGGCACCATTATGCGGTGTTCGACGAGTGGTGTCTCTGGGACGACACCTATTATGTCTCCGCTTGAAACCTTTGTCCCTTTCTCTACCTTGGGGATAAAGTGCCATTTCTTGTTCCTGGGTAAGGGATTTACCTTGACTCCCCTCTTTATAAATGGGCCTACAAGTTCCTCTATGTTTTTGAGCGGCCTCTGTATACCGTCGAATGTTTGTGCCATTAGTCCTGGGCCAAGCTCTGCGACGAGGAGTTTTCCCGTGGCTATTACTGGCTCTTTTGGCTTGACGCCGCTTGTGTCCTCGTATACCTGTACAGCGAAAGAGTCCTGCATTACTCTTACTACTTCTCCGAGGAGCTCCTCGTTTCCTACGTAGACGACTTCTCCCATCTTTATGTCGGGAATCCCCTTAGCTATTACGACGGGGCCCGAGATGCTGGCAATATACCCCTTTCTATTGCTAGACATTATCAATCCCTATTTTCTAGTTTATGACAAGTTTAGAAACAAAGGTTATTATTATTTATTTTTGTATAAGTCCATGGCCGTCGTGGATATGGTGCTCAAACAGAGAGAACGAACTGCAATATATATAGGTGTCATCGTTCTCGGCTTATCCATTTCTATTACAGGCGCAACCCCAATAGGCTCAAATACGTACATTATAAGGACAAGCTACATAGTAAATGGTGGATCAGGACAACTGCCGCTTGAAGTTTTCTCCCATAATCTTCACCTTGTCCCGTCACTGCCAGGCTTCCAAGAAAGAGTCTCTGCAAAGCTCTACGTAGATTCTCGAGAAGTAAATTTCTCCATCGGGATAGACGAAGAGGGAAACGAGTACCCATTTGTGAGCCTAAGCTATGCAGGCCGCCTCAACATAACGCTCGTACAAAGAGTCGTCGTTTATCCGGCCTCTGCCCGAGGCTTCTTTAAAACTGCCGACAACTTGCCCTGGCCTCTACGTCCCGAGGATGAACTCCCTAGGAACGGTTTTTGGCGTTGCAACGGGACAAAGATTAACCTACCCTACCTAGAAAATGTTTCTAAAACACTGTCCATGCAGTCTGCGTCACCCATTGAATACGCGGAGAAAATTGTTTCCTGGCTGAAAAACAGGGGTGTTAAATACGAAAACAGTTTCGGCGGAGTTGTTTGTCCCTCGCGTTTTCTCGAGCAGGCTAGTGGGGCGTGCGGCGAATATGCCAGCTTTATAGCCGCACTCTTCAAGATTAAAGGAGTCAAATCCTATGTCTTTTACGCCCTCGTGTATAATGCAAAAGCTCTTGTAACCTCTAACTCGACAAATTACTCGTTTGTAACGAGGGGTGCCTATCCACACATGTTTACAGTGATAGATATCGATGGCAAAAGAGTACCTATAGACGCGACCGCGAACACTGGGGATCCAATAAAGGGGGCTTCTGTGGTAGCCTTCGACAATGTAGTTATTCTCTACAAGGTTATGAATAGAGACCCGAATGACTACCTGATACTATATGCCCCAAACAATGATGCCAAGGTATCACTGATAGTAGAGATTATACAGGCAGACACGTCGACTCCCATGCTGGACACCGAGATTCTGCTGGGACTCCTGGCAATAGCACTAGTCCTAATAAGTAAAAGATGGGACACAGTCGAAGAGGATTAATGCTTGCTTCTCATCGGAGATATTTTCCACAGTATGGGCATATAATGTGGAGGTCGCCATAGGGCAGCTCGCGTCCACAGTGGGGGCAACGTTTTATACTGTCTTGACCAGCTTCGAGAATTTGTTCTTGTTTAGGCTCCACTGGAACCACAACCTGAACCGGTTCCTGTCTCACGGGTTGCATAGGTGCCCGTCTAGGCTGTTCAATGAGTGGTTGTTCAACTGGTGGTGCCTCGTATTTTCTTTGCGGTGTAGTGGGAGGAGGCCGCACTACTACTGGAGACGGCTGAACTAGTGGAGCGGCCTGGAGGGGCGCCTGTGGCTGCTGGATAATTGTTTCTTTGGCGGGCGTCTTGGGGAGGGCTTCATAGAGTTGCTTGAGTTTTAAGGTGTATGCCCTGACTGTTCTGTCTATTACTAGATAGGTAGAGACGAGAGCAACGGGGATCTCGGCGCCGATTGAAGCTAGGAGAAAAAGTATGTTCTGTCCTAGAAACAAGTATATAAGTATTCCAGAAATCAGTACAGAGCCAGTCACGCCTAGGGAAATATAGAGATACTTTTTTGCTTCTTCGCGTAGTTTCTCTGGGGACAGCTCTGGTCTGATCTTAGCTGGATTTGGTTCTCGAGGGTTTTGCCTGGAGTTTCTCGCGGGTATTTTTAAAGGCAAATTCTAGCACCAAAAATCTATGTTGTTTTTCAATATTTGTTGTTATCGTTTCTTGCAATGATTATGCTTCTTGTTGTGGCATCACGAGTTTTTTGACTACGGCTTTTTCCTCATCTATTTCCAGGTCCGCTATGTCGCTCTTACGTAAGAGATCTAACACGTCTTGGGTATTGCTCGAGATTCTTGGGTTAGAGACTTTAACCTCGAGACCCAGAGACTTTACGAGCTCCTGTAAAGTATACGTGATGTCTCTGACTTGGCTTCTGACTTCGACAAGTGAGTCTTCGGCCTGGGAGAGTAGCTTTAAAACCCTCATGAGAACCTTTTTGCTGTCGTCTGGTATCTGTTCGTTTATAACGAGGTCTTCTATAAGTTGCATTGCTTCCCCAATATAGTTCCTCATACTCATAGCATACAATAATTGGAAGACCCAAGATTTATCTGGCACGATCCATAAATCTTGTAAATATAGGGGTAATACTTTCTTCCTACAACGTAATGTCTAGTAGCTGTTGCTAGCTGAGAAGGAACTTTATCATTTCGAAAATGTGTCCCTTGATGAAATGTGAATGCTCTACTGCATGGAGTCTCTGGGTGGGCAGAGGGTAGCTAGCAATGTTTAGCAGGTTCAAAATCTTTGTCACGGCTGTCTCGTGTCTTATCAATCTTGGATACTCGAGTTTGACTATTGTTTTTGAGTATACGTCTCCACCGACTTTTCTTGTAGCATATACGTCTGCCCTGAGCTCTATAGCTTTAAAAAGAAGAGACAAAGAAACATAGTATGCTACGAGAAAAATTATAAAGAATGAGGAATGAGGGCTTGAGGAAAGTATCCAGTAGGCTATCGGAACTCCTGTCAAGAATAGAAGAGGTAAGACTACTGTATCCCTGTTTACGATGTGAGAATATTCATGCATCAGGACGCCTTTTAGTTCTTCCGGAGTTAGCTCTGCCAATAGTCCAGTAGAGATAAGAACCAAGGGCCTTGGGAATGAGATACTGTAGGATACACGCTTTACCGTGTTAACTAAGTAGACCCGTGGCTTCTTTTTGTTTGTCTGGAAGACTTCTTTAAAGTCAAAGACGTATATTGATAGCTTCGTAGGATTTACACTGTTGTTCCTTAACACTGTCGATATTGTTTCTTCATCGATTTTTTGGCTAACCACCTGATATAGAGCTTTTTTTGTTGAGAGATATTTTTCTCTCGGCAATTCTTGACCGTCAACCTGTATCTTGATAACTAGGAGTTGCTTGTCGTCAGTTCTCGTTGCCTTTAATGCGATGGGTAATACAAGGCTCACTAGGCTAATGAAGACGAAGACCAGTAGAACAGTGTAGAGGAAAAGAGACCAAATAGATGCCTGGAAAATTTCTGCCATGAATATAAGTAAAGTTAGCAGTGGGACTGCAAGGAACGCCCAATTATATACTTCCCTGTTTTTCGAAAAGAATGTTTTAGGCTTCGCTTTTCCTTTCGAAAGGGGAAAAATGAATACAACTTCTCGTTTTGAGCCGCAGAGTGAAAAAATTTTTTGGTAGAGTTTTTTCAGGTCTAAGCCTTTATGATTCTTGTCTAGAAAAAAGGACACTTTATGGCCAGAAAAAATTACACCTATCTTCTCTCCACTGTATATGTTCTCGGCTACGACAAGATTTCTTTTTTCAGTTCTTACCCGGTAACCATTACTTGCTAGGAAAATTTTGATTTCAGAAAAAACTTTCTCTGTTTCATCGAGACATGCTGGAGGAATAAAGAAGTCTATTTTTTCGTCCATGAAACCACGGAAAAATACCTGGTTAGTCGAGCTCGATTTCTACTTCTTCCTTGTCTTTGCCTCTCTTTACGCCTGAAAGGAGCACGCCTGCAACCATTGTTGCGGCTCCTGCCGCAAGTGTCTCTACCGCAGTTATTGGTCCGAGGAGTGGGATGTCTAGTAGTATGCCCGTGTTGACTGTGACTTCTTGGTCGCCTGTAAGCGTTATTGTGGTCTTGGTTGAGATTCTCTTGTAACTTGCCTCGATGGTGTACTTAGTAGTTGGTAGCTGCTGGAAGACCGCTATTCCGTTTGCATCTGTCTCCATTGACTGGGAATATCCACCGTCATTTGTAATGGTTACGGTTGCTCCGGTGAGGGTGTTGCCCAAAGCAGTAACTACCTTGACACGTAGGTTGTAGACTGGGCACTTGAGTACTATGTCTTGGTCCATGAGGGTGCCAAGAGTTATCGAGGCTATGTCGACTCCCTTGAATGTCCCAGTGATCTTGTAGACGCCCGGAGCATAGATGTTTATCTTTGCTGTGCCATCGGCTCCGCTCAATGTGTCAAGTGAGACTGGGCCTTCCACGTGAACCTTTACGCCTGAGATGGGGTATCCTTTCGAGTCGACAAATTTGAGTGTAAGTGGTGCCCAGTTAATGTTGAAGACGTAGGTTCCATCCTCCATGGCATCGCCGTTCTTTACCATTATTGTAGCCTCGTTTTTCTCGAGGACGGCTGTGCGCCATGTTCCAAGCCATCCAGTAGTGTAGTTTTCTACGTTTTGTATTACTTGTCCGCTTGGCAGTACTATTGAGGAGATTCTGGCGATTGCAGGTACCTGGACCACTATGTAGGCTGAGTACGCATTTCCTATGTCGGCCTTTGAAACCTTTACTACTAGCCCGTTAGGTGTCCAGGTTCCAGCCTCCTTGTAGTATATTGGAACTATCAGGGCCTGCAGGTCTCTATTCTGGTTGTTGTTTATCTTTACTGTTTGTCCAAACACGATGTAGCCCTTTATCCAGTAGTTCATGAGGAGCGGCGGTATGAGGAGAGACGCTCCCCTTATATCGAATTCTTCCTGCCTTGAAAAGACATAGCTAGCCATTGCTGCCTCGATACCGGTTGTTGGATCGATTGATAGGGGTCCAGGAGACACTGAGTAAAGGACTACTATGAATCCAAGTGGGCTCCAACCGTTTCTGTTCTTGAGGCTGAATACCTTGGAGGACTTTGCAGGCACAGTTATTTCGGTAAATGTGTCCTCTACCACGAGGAGCGCGTTTGGCATGACTTTTTCTTCTCCCTTGGCAACCGTTATAGTGTATTTTCCGAACCCGACTCGTCCAACATTTATCTCGACATGTTTTGGATCAACTTTTACTATCCCTGCACCTAGCCTCTCCTGTATGCCGAGATCCATTAGGTTGTCGCCATTTGGACCAATGACTCCAGCTATACTGTAGGGTGCATAGTTGTCGAGTGTAACTTTGAGTATGACGTCCTGGATTCCTAAGCCGGAAAATTCCGAAGTGTCAACTGTTAAGTTTCCATCGCCGAGCTTCTCATAGTAAGTCTTAACAAAGTACGTCAACACCCTGACACTTACTGTGCCATTGAAGCCGTTCGATGCTAAAACGACTTCCCCACTATTTGATGCTATCGATTTTACCTTTCCCATGGACTGGCTAACCGAGTCATATTTTACTGGGACAATCTGTGGTGGAGCCGCGTCGTCGAAAACCACGACCACTTTCTCTAGCTTGAAGCCTGGCGGCTCAGCCGCCCCTGCTACACTAATAACGTTCTTGCTTCCAAAGTCTAGAACCAGACTATCCGATACGGCGAGCTGGACATCGACCTTAGCGTAAAACTCGGCGTTTACAGGCTGGGGAACCACCATGCTAACCAATGGTAGAGCTACAAGTAGCACTACTAACAATCCAATTATTCTCTTCATGCCAGTTCAACTAATCACATTTCACGGAAACAAAATTACTTGTTCAATCCTTAATCAACAACAAACCACTGTAAGAAAAGCGTATTACAACCAATATTTCCAGGGCAATGACTTCAGGTGTAAACAGTAAATGAGACATATAATAGAGAAAGTGGCGCCGGGGCCGGGATTTGAACCCGGGACCCCTCGGTTAACAGCTTCACCCCACACAGGGTGGTCGAGTGCTCCGCCTGGCTGAGCTACCCCGGCCCGAGGTTTAAGTCTCCAATGCTCGCTCCATTATGTTTTGTTCTGGGTTTTATATTTTTTGTGGAAGGGGCAGAGCGCCTGCAAGTCCTACTGTGCTTGCCAGCCTGTTTTTGAAAAAAGTGGTGCGGGGGCCGGGATTCGAACCCGGGCAGGCCTACGCCAGCGGATCTTAAGTGTGGGCCTGTGTTTTCCAGGCCGCCCCCTTTGTCCTAGCTCGGGCACCCCCGCCAAGATATCTGTGTATTCTGAGGGCTATAAGATTTTCGTGGTAAATAGGTATATGATATCAAGTGGGTTTTCTCGTGTTTTTCTTTAATGTTTAATCTCTTTTTTCTTATAGAGGCCTTACTTTTTCTTTGTTGATGAAAAGTTAAAATATTTGTTTAAAATTTGTGTCTGTGGCTATAATGTATGTCTGATAGGGGTCAAAAATCGAGGGACCATGAGTTGCCTCTAGCTCCTCTGCGTAGGATTTTTCGAAGCCAGGGCGCCGACCGTGTTAGTGATGATGCTGTGGCATTGCTCCGTGAGTATCTAGAGAAGGTTGCTAAAGAGATAGCTTTGGAGGCTGTAGAGGCTTCTCGGCATGCCAACAGGAAGACCGTCACAGATGAGGATGTAAAATTTGCTATTTCCCGTCTGCAGAGGACGTATATGCTCCAGTCTCTATGAGACATGGAAAAGCGGTAAATTTATTTTTTGGAAGTTTTGTTGCACGTAGGGGGACTAAATGGGCAATGTAAAACCGAAGCTGGTCAAGAGGACAGCCAAAATGCTGGTAGAGATGCACCCAGACGCGTTTACAACGGACTTCGAATTTAACAAGAGGAAGGTAGCAGAGCTCTTAGATATATCTTCTGAAATGTTGCGAAACCAGATCGCTGGCTATGTTACTCGGCTAGTTAAGCGGCAGAAACTTATTGAGCAAAAGCTGGCTATGCGTCAGGAAATTACCATGACGGACGAGGAGGAGTACATAAAGAGGATAGAGGGCTTCACGTCGTAGAGACTGTTCTCCAATTATTCTATTAGAAAATTAAAAATAGGTGAGGGTGAATATTATCTCTATGATAGGAAAAATTGTAGACGTAAATGATTTAGGCTATGCACTTGTAAAACGTCTCACAATTTCTTCTGGGAACGCCGAGGTGGAGGTAGAGGTACCTGTACGTGTGCTGCAGGAGGCAAACTTTTACGCGGTAAAGGACCGTGACGTAGAGTTTGAGGTTTCACACGAAGTTGGGGATCTCGACAAATGGCAAATCGTGATGTCGGGAGAAGTCTATTTGAAGAATGAGAAAGAGAAACTAGTCTTTAGTTCTCTTGGTGGTCTCCGCTTGGCTATAAAATCGGAAGAGTTTTACCGTGATTTAAAGGTGGGAGACAAAATATATTTTAAGCTCCGATCCGTTTAAGACTAGATGATGGTTGGCGCCAATTTCTTGGATAAAGTTTTGGACTGGACTCGCAGAACCAATTCGCTTGTTGAGTTCTTCTTTAATGAAACCCCTTACCGTGTCCGGATAGACAAATTTATCAGGGCGGAGGATGCCTCGGGAAACATTGTTCCGTGGAGCAAAGCCTTTGGGACGAAAAAGCCTATTGATGTCTTTGTAACCTTCCATGTAAAGAGAATACTTGTTAAGAGAGACGGGAAGGAAGAAAATTACAGCAACCTCGAGGAGTTTCTAAAACTAATTTAGGTTGAGAAGAAAGAAAAAGAATAAGTATATATAAAAGATTAAAGAAGAGAAATATTAAGAAACATTATAAAGGGGATAAATCTTGCCAAAGATGCTTTCAGAAAAAGACCTAACATACCCGGAGGCATTGAGGATCCTAGAACAGGAAGAATCAAAAAGGGACTTAACGAATATCGAGCGATACACACTTGAGTATCTCCGAAAATTTTCCAAAATAGGTGACCCTGCGAAGGCCCGAGAGGCAGTGGAGCGTCTAGTCAAGGAACTGGACATACCAGAGACAATCGCTGTCCAACTAGTAAATGTAAAACCGTCCGACGTTTCAGAGGTCAGAGTTTTTCTTGCCACTTTAAACAAGGTCTTCACCGAGGAGGAATTAAAAAAGATAATTGAAATATTGTCTTCGACAGAGTAAAAAATTTTGGGAGGCGATTTTTCTTGCATTCAAGAGGAGACTATCCGAAGAGACCTTTTAAACCTTTAGAAGAGGAAGTCATTGTTCTAGACGTCCTTCCATACGGTGATCCTATCCGTGGCATACGGTCACCCCTGATACAGACAATTGGAGTTTCAAGGTTTCTTCTAATAGAGCTTAGATCACTTATACATCAGGCGCCATCCCTAAAGCCACTGGACTTGGTGTCTCTTAGTTCTAGCCTGGACGGCAAGATTCTAGCATTTGGCAGATATCTGACATACGAGGACTTAACTGCTACTGCGAAGTCTACTCTTCCAGATGCCATCGCATTGATTGTCAAGTCTCAGGAAAAACGTTTTGTAAACTTTTTCAATAACGCCCAGCCATTGTCGAAAAAGGCACATACATTGGAACTTCTTAAGGGCATAGGCAAGAAGACATTGTGGACGATTCTAGATGAAAGAAGAAAAAAGCCTTTCGAGTCTTACGACGACATAAAGAAAAGAGTCGACATTGACCCTGTAAAGCTTATCGTTGAAAGGATACTTGACGAACTTAGAAGCCCACAGACAATATACTTATTTGTTAATCCTCCCTATGGTCCTTCTCCCAAGAGGAGCTTTGAAGAACGTAGAGGCTGGGGCTAAGGGTTAGATATGGTGTCAGAAGTTCTTCAAAAAGCAGAGAAGATTCTTCGTGAAAACCCCTCGGTTTGCGACTGGTGTCTTGGAAGATTTTTCGGTCTTAGAGGCTCCGAGTTAACTAACGCCGAGCGGGGAAAAGCCATAAAGACACTTCTATTCATGGAGGCGTATCAGGCTGTACCAAGAAATGTTGATGAAGAACTTCTCAAGGGCCTCGCCAGGAGCGGCTTTACCCCCGCACGAGAACTCGTCAAAAAGCTTTTTGGGGAAGAAGTCGGAAAGTCCACGTGCAATGTGTGCGGTGGCCTCACAGAGAAATATGAAGAGATAGCGAAAAGGGTTCTAGAAGAAGCAAAGAACTACGAGTTTACGACTTTTGAGATAGGGATACGTATTCCTCCGAGTATTCTTCGTAGAGAAGAAGACTTCTGGGTGAGGTATGGATTATCGTCTGCCGAGAACCTCAAGAACGAGGCAAGCAGAGAGATAGGCAAAGCCTTTTCAAAGCTTTCTGGAAAAGAGTATAGCCGAAACAATCCAGAGCTTACCATCATTATAGACCTGGAAAATGATGGTATCGAGTTTCTTCCTGCACCCCTGTTCATATATGGGAGATATAGGAAGCTCGTACGTGGACTTCCGCAGAGTCCGTGGCCACAGCCAGATGAGCGTATAAAGTTCCCAACAAGTATTGAGGAACTTATCGCGAAGCCGGCCATTGAAATGTTTAAAGCTGAAAATGCTAAGCTCCACGCTGCTGGGAGAGAAGACATAGATGTTCGCACCCTCGGCAGTGGGAGACCGTTTGTTTTAGAGCTTAAAAGACCGAGGATAAGAAATGCGGACTTGAAGATTTTGCAGGAGAAGATAAACAAGGATGCTAATGGCCTTATAGAGGTATTTGATCTGAAATTTGCCGACAGGAAAACTTTGAAGAGGCTCAAAAGTCTATCATCAATAGCTAAAAAGAAATATGTAGCCCGCGTCGTCTTCGAGGGACCTTTGGACGATGCCAAGCTACAGGAACTACCCAAGATTTTCCATCATGCCACGATTAATCAATGGACGCCAACAAGAGTACTCCATAGGCGTGCAGACAAGCTTAGAAGGAAAATAGTGTATTCAGTTGATGCTAGGAAGATTTCTGACAATGAGGCTGAGCTCGTTATTGAGGCTCAGGGAGGATTCTATATTAAAGAATTTATACACGGAGACAACGGCAGGACAACGCCGAGCATAGCTGAGTATCTGGGTGTAGGTGTAAAAAGTATAGAGCTGGATGTAGTTGAAATTGAAGAAGCTTTTTCAAGTTAAACAGCTAACGCCTAGTTCTGTGCTTGTTGTACTGCGAAGGGTTTCATATGCTCGGGAGTAGTTATTATTTTCTTTATTTTGCTCCCCACTAAAATCTCTATGACATATGCTCTTCCACGTTTTTCAACTATTGTCCCGATTTTTCCTTGGTAGCGTCTATGGGGCGCAGTTTCAATGTATGTGGGATCTATGTCAATAATTACTTTGTCATTTATATTGTACTCATACATTAGTCTGCTGAGGCCCCTGTATCCTCTTTCGCGTGGATGCTGTCTAAGTAGTTTTCTTCCCCTGTTCCGGTATCCATGCGAGTGCCTCATAAGTTTCCCTCTTCGATATTTTGCTGTTTATTTTTAAACATTGCGGCGCCGCAAGTAGACAACGCCCTAGGGGGAATACATTTTAAGCTGGTGCCTTGTCTAATGCTAGATATGGTTTGGAGTGAAGTATTCGAGATAGAAGAGATAGATCTCCTCGGTAGAAATGGGAAGCTTTACACGAGAAGAGGAGTCGTAGAGACACCTACATTGACCCCCGTTATAAACCCGTCTAAACCCGTGGTTGAGCCGCGGGAAATCGCCGATATGGGCTTTAAGCTGTTGATGACCAATAGTTACATTGTTAAGCGTCACTATGGTGAGCTGGCTAAGGAAATAGGTGTCCACGGCGTTCTCGGCGTAGAAACCCCCATCATGACAGACTCTGGCGCGTATCAGTTAATGGTATATGGCCATGTGGAAGTGGATCCTATCGAAATCGTGAATTATGAAATTGAAATCGGGTCCGATATTGGAGTTATCCTAGACATCCCCACAAGGAAAGGTGTAGCCAAGGAGCAAGTCTTGAGCGAGGTAAACGAAACAATTCGAAGGGCAAGCGATTCTCTGAAGCTGGATAGGAAGGGTATGCTCCTTGTAGGTCCTGTGCAGGGAGGCCAGTATGTGGACATAGTTGCTTATTCTGCTAGCAAGATGGCTCAGATGCCTTTCGATGTGTATGCAGTTGGAGGCCCTACACAGTTTATGGAGGAATATGACTTCCCAGAACTCGTCAAGCTGGTCATGACTGCACGGCTAAACCTGCCCTGGGAGGCACCCCTCCACCTGTTTGGTGCTGGTCATCCAATGATGCTTCCCTTGGCTGTAGCGATGGGTGTAGATACTTTTGACTCTGCATCGTATGTTCTCTATGCACGAGAAGATAGGATTTTGACGCCTAGAGGAACTCTTCGTCTAGAGGAGATAAGGGAGCTCCCCTGCAACTGTCCAGTATGTTCAAAATACACGGCTAGTGAATTGAGAGAGATGCCCAAGCAGGAAAGAACTGTCCTACTTACCAAGCATAACCTATACGTCATAATGAGGGAAATAAGGAACATACGTCAAGCAATCCATGAGGGCAGGTTGTGGGAAATATTAGAAGAAAAAGCCATGACACATCCATCCATGCGGGAGGCGTTAAAAACCTATGCAAGGTATGCTGAATACATTGCAAAGACACATCCAGTTACAAGGTCGCCAGTACAAGGTGTTTTCTTTTATAGTTGGCTGAGCAGGTACAGACCGGAGGTTGTAAGACACATTAATAGACTTGCTAGAAGACACCACAAGTCCCGTGACATACTGCTTGTGTTCGAAGAAACACCACAGAAGCCATTTACCCGTATGGGACTTATAAAAGAGCTTCTCTCTATTGACAAGGATCTACCAGTCGACGTAGACTTTGTTGTGCTGTCTGCATCTTTTTCAATAATTCCTCTTGAACTGGACGGCGTGTATCCTCTTTCACAATACGAAGCTGCAAGTACAGTATTTGAGGAGGCAAAGGACGAGATCTCGGCGGATCTTGTATGGTTTGTTCTGAGCAAAGAATACAAGGGACTCATTTTTGTCTACCACTCTCTTCCGAGAAGCTTTGTGGAACAGCTTCAGCAAAAACTTGTGCTTGAGGGGGTACTCTTTATACCTATAAAGATTGAAAGCTATAATGATGCCTTAAAAAATCCCGGAGAACTCGATGCAAAGATAAGGCAGTCAATACGGTCTCTGGAAAATATCCTTTCTTCAGAAAAAAGGTAAGGCCTCAGCGTTTATACATGGTACACTAGCGATTCACGGTTTTTCATTGTGTCTTTTATTTTCTTTTCGAGCTCCTCTAGCTGTTTCTCTAGCTGTTCACCCTCCTCCAGCAACTCTTTAACATCTATCCCTATGCCAGTGATGTTTGAGAAAATTTCTACTGCTTGGGCAGCAGCTCTAGGATCAGGTCTATCGAGTGACGCATATGGAAGAATAGCTACGGCTGGAATATTTCCTGCTTCAAAGTAAGTAAGTAGGGTGGCTAGGGGTCCTACTATCCCTAGCCTTTCATCTATTATTGGAAGCCCATGTTTATTGATGATTTCGGCATAATTTGACAAGAAACTGCTTGTCGGTGCGATTCTCGGCCTTGAGTCTGGCTCTGCAAATGACGCGTCAAGGCCCCCAAAAAGTATGACCATGTCCACATGCATGTCGAATATCATTTGTGCGAGCATTTGTGGAACGATTATCGAGTCTTTTGGACTCACTGGCACATTTGGTAAAAATGCCAGCAAGTCGTCCTTCGCATATAGTTCATATGGTGTTACCACACCGTTTTTTATGCTGACAAAAGGGGTCATGTTCGGAGTCAAGACCATACCTACCCTTTTGGCTTCAAGCTTCGTGACTATGTGTCGGGTAGCTATCCAGCCGACATGCCCTACACCATGAAAGCCCGTAACAAATATTTTGGGAGAAACTCCTTCACTCAGCAATATTTTAGTGTTCTTAGCATAGACTATTTCACGCGTCCCCATATGAGTCTCTACTCTTCATACACAGTTGCTTAAATTTTTTGATGCACAAGGAAAGCTTATGCTACGAAACAGGAAACTCTTGGTTTCCCCTACCAGTTGATACTGGAAACACCTGAAAATATTTATATTTTCAGTTTTTGAATTGGAAAAAGGGTAGAGGTATGGGTATATACCACGGTAACGATTTAAGAAAAATAACAGGAGGACTAAAGGGGAGAACTGCAAAGAAGAAGAGAAAAGCCTTGACAGGGGGATATCCTATACTCACAACTATCGGACAGAAAAACGAGATTAAAGTTGTAAAAGCAACTGGTGAGACATACAAAGCCAAAGTAAAACAAGCTATGGAGGTAAATGTGTATATTCCGAAAGAAAAGAAAACAGTAAAAACGAAGATTACCAAGTTCATTGACAATCCCTCAAACAAAGACTTGGCTAGAAGGGGCATAATAACCAAGGGAGCAATAGTCCAGACAGAAATTGGAAAAGCTGTGATTACCTCCAGACCTGGCCAGGACGGGGTCTTAAACGCGGTTCTCGTTGAATAGAAATGAGAAAAAGAGAAGGATATATTATCTGGCCGGAATATTTTGACTCTTCAAAGCCCAGAAAATGGAGACGCGTCTCTAAATCTCTCTCTGTCGATAAACCAACAATAGAAGAAATAAAGGACGCGGCAGTAAAGGCTGGATTCACGGTAATTGTCGACCCAGAAGCCAAGCATCCTGGTTTCTGGT
This sequence comes from Thermofilum sp., assembly GCF_038871435.1. Taxonomy (NCBI): domain Archaea; kingdom Thermoproteati; phylum Thermoproteota; class Thermoprotei; order Thermofilales; family Thermofilaceae; genus Thermofilum; species Thermofilum sp. The sequence goes on along the minus strand of NZ_JAVZIC010000003.1, from coordinate 130,821 downwards.
TTGACTCGAGAGGCAGGTTGATAGTAAAAGCACAAATGAAGAAAAACGCCGTGATAAAGACTATTGCGTTGCACCTTAAAAAAATTAGGGAAGAAAAAGCACGCTCTAAGAAGAGATAGCCTTCTTAAGTTCTTCTCGGAGAACCTGCGCTACCACTGCTCCGTCTATTCGGCCTCTAACTCTTTCCATCACTATTCCCATCAGTTTTCCAAAGCTTTTTTCTCCCTTTTGCGAAACGTCTTCTCTGTTCTCCTGGATTACTTTCCTGACTATTTCTCTTAGCTCTTCAATAGTAAGCCTTTCTAGCCCAGCTCTTTTTAAAACTTCTTCGAGAGATGCATCAGGATTCTTTGCAAATTCCGTTAAAACAACTGGTATTGCCTCTTTTGCTATTTTACCATCTGCTACAGCCTTAAATGTGGCGAGTAAGTGTTCTTCTGTTAGGTTTTCTACTGGTATATTGTCTCGCCGGAGACTTACAATGGTGTTCGTCAATGTTGTAGCTATGAGCTGCGGTGCCAGGCCAGTTGTCTTAACAGCTTCTTCGAAAAAGTATATTTGTTGCTGGCTGAAAAGCTGGAACGCCATATCTTTTGGCAAGCTATATTCTTTCATTAATCTTTCAAGTGTCTTTTCTGGGGGCTCTGGCAGGTTTTTCCTCAACTCTTCTAGGTATTCTGGAGTTATCCTGATTGGTCGTATGTCGGTCTCTGGATACATTCTAGCGCTTCCAGGCCGTGGACGCATAAACTTTGTGGTTCCATCAAGATTCGCCGCACGTGTTTCCTCTGGGACACCTTCTAATGCCTCTTTTGCCCTCTCATATGCAGCTTTTAATGCCCTCATTACTTTTTCGCGTGAATCCACAATTAGTATAAAGGCGTCATTCGCCTCGACTCCTAGCCTGGTCTTTATTTTTTCAACTTCGTCCTTGGTTATCCCGTATCCTGGTAGCTCATCGCTGTGAAATAGTCCCCCAACTCCGCCCCAATATCTAGCCCTGTCGGCTAGTTCTGTTCCAAGCCTGCGTCCTGGCTGGATTTCTCTGCCCAGTAAACCTCCAAACCCCTTAAGTTTAAGGGCCAAAGCTACGCCTCCAGAATCGAGAGCCTTCTTTACTACTTTTGACTGTGAACTTCTTAGTATATCTGTGACGTCGACAGGCTCAAAGACGAGGTCTTCTTCTTTGACATTTCTTCTTTTGAGCTCATCTCTTATATCGAGCAACGATAGTTGCCTTTGAATTTCCAATTCAACTATTTTAGGTATGAGGTCTAGGTATTGTACACCTTTAATTTCTATCCTTGCACCTCCCTCCACAGAGATGTTGAGATCCTGCCTAATCGTTCCTAGACCCCGCTTAACCTTCCCCAAAGCCCTCAACAGTAATCCTATACGTAGCGCGACTTCCCGTGCCTCTTCTGGAGACTCTATGTCTGGAGCCGTGGCCACTTCTATGAGAGGGATACCTAGACGATCCAATCTGTAGCTAACATACCCCTCATGTTTCTCCTCGGTTTTCCTGGCCGCATCCTCTTCCAAGCAAACAGTCTGAATACCAATCTTCTTTCCATTAACATCAATAGACCCACCTAGGCTTATCAGAGACGTTCTCTGGAAACCCGAGACATTCGAGCCGTCGATAACTATTTTCCTCATAACGTGTACTTCATCTACGATGCTAGCTCCAATCATTAAAGAGAATTTCAGCGCCAGCTCAAGTGCCTCACTGTTCATGTTGTGGGGAGGCTCCTCGTCCATCTCTACTAGACACACGTTATCCCTGTGACACTCATATCTATAGGCAAGCCCCTTCTCGTATTCAAACAAGACCGCTGGGTCTATTTCTCCAATTTCACTCTTAGCGAGCCTGAGCCTCCTCGTAAACACGAAATGAGGCGGATCCTGGGTCAGCCTCGTTGGACAAGAGCAGAAAAGCTTTTCAACCGTGTCTAGCATCTGGTGTATCTCTAACCCACATTTTATCTTCACGCCTTGCATTTTGCATCACCCGCGATAGGCTCCAGGATAATTTTCAAACCCGGTCCTCTTGTCAAACTCAAAAGCAATATTTGTCTGGAAAAGCCTCTTTGCCTCGTCTAAGTCGTCCGTCTGCCCAAAAATCCAGCTAAGCTTGACATATGCTGTTTCAGGGGTCATGTCCTCGGCTGGCACGATGCCCGCCTTCAACAACTCAACACCAGTTCGATAAACGTTCAGGTTAACCCGCCCCCATAAGCACTGGGAGGTCATTGCAACAAATACACCTTGCTGTACAATGTCTCTAACGGCACCTATAAGCCCTTCATTTATGTGTCCCAGACCTGTGCCTTCAATAACTAGGGCTTTATAGCCCCTCTCAGAGAAGAAACTAAAAATGTCAGGAGTCATTCCTGGATAGAACTTGACTAACGCGACCTTGTCGCTGAATCTGGGATAGGCTTCTACAGCTTTTTCTCTTCCCTTGTACTTGTCAGTCTTGAGCTTTAGCTCTCTCGTGTATGGATTAATCTCTGCAAGAGGAACTGCATTGATACTCATAAAAGCATCACGTCTGCTTGTATGCATCTTACGGGCCCTCACACCCCTGTGTACAAGAATTAAGTCGTCGCTTGTAGTTGCATGCATCGCTATGACGGATTCCGCAAAGGGGGCTTTGATTGCGGCTATTGTTGCTCCAATTGCGTTGAGAGCCGCATCACTGGAAGGCCTGTCTGAAGACCTCTGTGCTCCAACAAAGACTACTGGGCCCGGAGCCTTTTGTATAGCGAATGCCATTGCGGCTGCAGTATAGTGTAGAGTATCGGTGCCATGTGCCACAACTATCCCCTTCACGTCGGGCTCGTCTCTGAATACTTTTTCGATTTCTTGGGCAAGCTGGCTCCAGTGACGCGGAGTCATGTTCTCGCTGAAGATGCTATAGACCGTCTTCGTAGTGATATTTGCTATCTCCCTAAGTTCAGGTATCATTGAGTAGAGCTCTTCTGCGGTAAAATATGGGTAGACAGCGCCTGTAACATAGTCAACCCTAGAAGCGATTGTTCCACCCGTACTAAGAAAGTGCACTCTTTCCCCGCGTGGAGTTTCTCCGCCAGGATATAAGGCCTCTTTTGATGTTGGCTGAGCCTTGCCGCTAAATTTCTCTACCAACGTAATGGAAGATATTCTCTCAGCAGAAATCCCAATATTATAGCCATTATCAAGCTTTACAACAATAACATCTGGGTCTCCGAAGGAGGGGCGAGGCATCACTAGCCCTTCGAGGGTCTGCCCGTTTGTAAGAGACAGTTTTACGCGGTCAAAAGTAGACGCGCCTACACTTGATAAGAGTTCTTTAACCTTAGGACCATAGCCACTCAGAGCTTCCATAGATCTCGCATTCTACTTGAAAATGAACTATAAAAAATCATTTATTTCGCCTTTAGGATAGGTCACCATAAAACACGGCACTTTCTTTTTGCTGGGACGCTTTCCGGCCATAAGCTTTATATACGTTTTTACCCATACATGCATCGGATCAATATGCCGTCCCACGGAAGCTTGACTAAGGCTGGTAAAGTTAGAAATGCAACTCCAAAGATTCCACCGAAACCCAAGAAGAACCTCATTCCAAGAAGAAGGAACTTCAGGAACTATAAAAGAAGGATACTTTACGCACAGTCTGCAAATCAATAAGAAATACTTGATTCAGGTCAAATGTTCTTTGAATACTTTATCGATTAACCCAGCGAGAGCTTCGTCTAAGTTTTTCCCCTTTTTAAGTGATCCGTATACAACTTTTACCCCATCCTCGCACGTGAACATGTTGTTTAGCCATGCATAAGCTAGAAAAGCTTCCACGGCTTCGCCCTTATCAATCCCCTCTATGTCTAACGTCGCAAGGATAGACAAGCTATAGACACTTTGGAGGATCTTTCCCGAAACTTTTATCCCAGTTGCACCTTTCTGCAGTGATAGTGCCGCTGAAGCTATAAAGTTAACAATTGCGTCGCCAAGAAGAGCTAGCTTCTTGTTTGAAAGTATCTTTTTGAAGTTCGCGGGGGAACCTACAAGACTCATTTATGCTGGGCTACCTGCTTCTTTAGTTCCTCGAGCTTGTTCTTTATATTTTCTGTTGCTTCTCGAAAAGCGTCAAGAGGAGACTTGGACCCACTGGTCCTAATCATTAGTCGTGCAGTCTTCAGCAAAGGATGTTCAACCCTATATGCTGCTTCGACATTTGGTATGCTGTTTAACTCGTCTACGATAAGATTTAGGAGTGTGTGACCTTCTCCCTCAATTTTTAGTTCAAGGAAATTCTGCGTATATTTCTCTACATATATTGCTGTTTTTTGGGTAGCACTCACTATTAACACCTCTTGTGCATGTTTTGAGGGTCTGCTATTAATTTTATTATATCTTTACTGATTGTTTTTCTTCCTCGCGTGAACTCTCACCGACAATATAGTAGTAGATTGTGTGTGACCTTCCACCCTCATTTACCTCTAGTATTTTTACAGGCTTCCATCCCGTTATCTGGAAATCATGTGACACTATTCTTGTCTCGGGTTTTAGCTCCTTTTTCAGTTTCGGTTTTAGTTTCTCGTTTACACTTGTCAGAAGATATAGGAAAACTACGTCTGCTGGAGGAAAAGTCACATCAAAAAAGCTCCCATTTACGATTAGTACGTTATCGGATACCCCTGCTTCAATAACATTTTTGTAGGCGCGTTCAAGCAGGTCTTTCCTAATCTCTATACCCACAGCTCTTGCCCCAAAATCTCTTGCAGCAATTATGAGGGAACGCCCATCTCCACATCCAGGGTCCAGAAAGAGTTCGCCATGCTTTAGACCAGCGATCTCCAATGCTTTCTTTATGACCTCATAGGGGCTCGGCACATAGGGGACGATAGTTGACATAGTCAAAAAACATTAGTTCAGCAATTTATCATTTTTCTTTGGCAAGCAATGTCATTGTATGATGATTTTCCGTCTTGAATAAATGAACAAAAGTATATATTTATCTTTACATTTATTACAACGTGATTCATACGAGCCTGACAGAAAAACAAATCGAACTGATAAAGCATCTCTTCAAGAAAAGCAAGCCAATGAGAGTATTTACAGTCACTGACACACAGCTAAAAATCTCACAGGACATTGGAATATCCCGCCAAGCGCTAAATATACATTTAAGGAAACTGAAGGAGCTAGGCTACATACGAACAGGAAGAGGATTCATAGACCTAACAGAAAACGTGTTGCCAATCATAGGCAAACAGAGGGGAGACGCTTTCATCTTTGTAAAGCTCGATCCACCCAAAAGGCTACCAGCATACGAGGCCATCAAAGAACTACCCGTCGACAAAATCTACAGAGTAACAGGCGACATAGACGTCATTTTACAAGTGTCACAGCCTATGCTGGACGAAGTTCTAGACAAAATCAATTCGATCGACGGCGTAAGAGAAACAAAAACCTACGTGGTTATCGAGACATTAAAGTAGTGCCTCAAATTTGCTTCAAGAAAACAGGACTTCATTTATCTCTTCAACCAGTCTCATTTCTCTTTCATTTTTGTATTCCCTAAGCAGAAACCTGATTTTCTGGATCTTGCTGGAGTCTAGCATTAGATTCTTCGAGAGCTTTTCTGGTAAATGGGACCACTCGCCTAGAAAATATCCCATGAATTGCGCAAGGTTTGATCTCCTAGAAGAAACAGAGGCAGATTCAAAATCAATAATGTAGGGCTCCCTCTTCCTCGGATCTATAATTACATGGTTAAATGGTCTCGACAGTTCGTTATGAGCTATGCCAATAGTGTCTAAGAGGTAAAGCTTATAGAGAATCTTATGGAATGTCTCTTGTAATTCTTCTCGGGAATTTATACCTTGCAACCAGTCGGCAAAGTCAAGCCCCTCTATAAATCTCCATACCAAGAAGTTTCTGGATGACGCTAACAATTCAGGCCCAATGTTTGTTCCCTTGATTTTTTCTAGAATCTTGGCCTCGTGCAGAAGTGAGAACCGATTAGCATCTGTTCTCCTAATTTTTACGGCCACAGGTTCGCCCCTAAGAAAGCCTTTAACAACGAGAGCCGTTGTCCCTTTCCCAACTATTCTTTTTCCATAGACTTCACTTCCCCCTCCGAGGCAAAGGGTTCGTATTCCCAGCAAGCCTAGCTCTACACATCGTCTTATAGCACATGTAAGTTCTCTAGAAGGGTAGCACAGGACAGTGCTGAACTCGTTTATTGTATACACATTGTCCAGTTCTCGACACCGGTAACCCATCGGTAAACCTCGACATAGTATTCCTGCGGAAGATACGAAACAATATCTCTCAGTTTATTTATCTCCCACGAGAATCCAGGGTAGCTCTTTAGAACTTTTAACAAATAGTCTCGAGGGTCAAGTGGTATTCTCTTCCTCAATACTGCTACTCTTCCTTCGATTATTATTGGAGCGATATGTCTTGAAGCCCATTTTTTGACGAATTCGACACTGTTCGGGTGCCAGACGGGTGGACCCATGTGCAGATAAATAGGAGACTGCACCATGTGTTCAAAAAAGAACAATATTGCCGGAGACCCATTTATCTTTGTCACGTGTGTTCTAAGGACTCTAAAGCCGTAGCTTTCCATTGCACTTGAGGATTTTCTAGCTATCCTTTGAAGCTTTGCAAGCAGTGCGTCTTCAGGAAGCTTTGGATACTTTGCCGCCATAGCTACAAGGACGTCATAGGAGTTAAGAACCGAGACGAGCTCCTCGAGTGTAACTCTAAGGTTTGGAGGATCCAGCAGGCAACACATAATGTCTTTGTTTTCTGAAAATAGTTTTCCTATCAGAATAAGTTTTGATAATGCTTCTTGGCTAACCGAGGCCGCCGCATTACGCTTATGGTCGACGGGGTCGATTACAACTATTGGCTGGCCCTGGAAGAGTTTTCTGGCCTCTGGAGATGGAGGAATGAAGATTCTTCCCGGCCTCCAATTCGCCGCTGCTAAGAGGAGATTCTCTAGACCGCCAAAATATGTGACAAGAATTTCAGCGAGATACCCCGAGAACCCGTGTACGCTTTGCTCGGCACCGTAGATGTCTAGATTCATCAAGAGCTTCTTGAAGAGCCTGATTTCGGCCTTGAGGTGCGGTTTTTCTGACAAAACCCTCTCTAGGTACTCTGTGTGTAGCTGGGTCCTATCGACAGGCGTTGCGACTTCTTGAGAGGAGGAAACCCTATAGGCTGGTACCAATTCTACCTCTTGTCCATCTGGTAGTACAAGTGTATAGTAGGGATGCGATGCGTAGCGTTCCTCTACGTACGCGTTCAGATCTCCGGCAACGCTGTGGGCAACCTTCTTTACTAGCTGGCTCATTTCCTCGAGGGCGTATCTTTTGGGAAAGAGGACGAAGAGGTCTAGGTCTGCCTTGCCTCTAAGCCATGTATCGTGCCGATAAGAACCATGATACTCGGCCTTTACTGTTTCATCTCCAATTATTTCTCCAATACTTTGCTGTACAAGTACCCTTACTTTGTCTGCCAATTGACTTATCTTTTTCCTTTCCTCTGGGGAGGGCTCTATCTGTTTAACAACTTTTTCTAGACATTCAGGATAGCTCATACCTCATTAGCTCCTTGTAAATTGGACCCCTAGGCGTCAAGATACTCTGATATAGCGCAAAATACTTTATTTCTTGGGTCCCGAATAATAAATCTTTAGAGGAGTCAATTATTTTCCTAGCCTCAGCGTTGAGAGGTCCCTTGAGTCTAGCAATGGTAAGATGTGGGTGAAAATCCTCGTCTGGTTCTGGGAGCTTTATGGATGCAAGTTTTCCTCTAACTTGATTCGCCAGTGATACTAGATCTTCTGCTCCTTCCTCTACTCCTATCCAGAGAACCCTTGGCCTCGACATTGCCGGAAAAGCGCCTACGCCTTTCAGGGAAATCCTAAACGGGTGAAACTTGACTTCTGAAAGCCTATTTTTCACTGTTTCTAATGTTGTCAATGGTATTTCGCCTAGAAATCTTAAGGTGAGATGAAAGTTTTCTGTTTCCACAAATTTGGCGTGGAGGCCTGATTTTTGTAGATCCTGTTGGAGAATGCCTATGCGTGCCACGGTTTCTGGGGCCTCAATTTTCACCGCGATAAAGCTACGGATGAGCTCAGTCATCTTTCTCAAGCCACTCTTGGAGTTTTGGGCACGAATATATTTCTCTTTCTCCAGATGCACATTTTTGCAGGTATGGACAGTAGAAACATGGTATATTGTCCAAGAAATCTGGAAGCCTTATCTCCTCGTGTTTTCTCGCTAACCTGAGAATATAGGTTTTCCGCCCCTTATACGTCACTTGTTCTTTTACTAGGAGGCCCTGTGCTTCTAGCTTTCTAAGAATCTTTAAACCCTTTCTACTGTCTAGGTCGAGTTTTTTCCATATTTCTCTTTGAAGTATCCCGTTGTCTCCGGCTTCCCTCAGTATCTCGAGTATACGTCGCTCTAGAGCTTGAAATTGAACCGAGCTTTCTTCTAGCTCTTCAATGTCTTTTTCCTCGGTGAAGGCTCTTGTAGTTGGTGCCACACTATCCCCCTACTTTATTTTGATAAGAACAATAATATATTGTCTTCGATTGGCGCGCTAAAAGCTAATTTATTTATGAAAAAATGATTATTCTCCTAGGGTAGAAAGCATGCAACACTTGCTGGTATTCATAATTGGTCCAGCTGGTTCTGGAAAGAGCACTTTCACATCAAGCTTTAAAGACTGGCTTTTGTCCCAGAACGTTCCTGTATCCACCATAAATATGGATCCGGCCGTAGAATCGCTCGAATATGACCCAGACATAGATATTAGGGAATTTGTATTTGTGCGTGATGTATTGGAAAAATATGATCTTGGCCCGAATGGTGCAATTATAGCTTCACTTGATCTCGCAGTTGAGTATCTAGATAAAGTCACGGACCAGGTCAACGAGCTACCGGAGGGATATGTCCTAGTCGACACACCGGGGCAAATGGAGATATTCGCTTATAGGCAGAGCGGAAGGTACATTATTAAGGAGCTTTGTCCTTTGGATAGGAAGTGCTCAGCAGTATTTTTGATTGATGCAACAATTTGCATGGAGCCCTACGACTTCTTGTCGCAGATCTTTCTCTCGTCTTCGGTTTACTACCGTTTCAGGGTTCCCCTTTTAGCCCTCATTAACAAAATCGACCTCCTGGATCAGAAAGAAAGAGAAAAAATAGCGAAATGGGTCTCCGAGAAAGATGCATTAGAAAATGCCCTGGAAGGCATAGAGTCAGTTGACAAGGATTTCACGAGAAAAATTGCAAGGATGCTGTCTGAATATATGGAAATCGTACCGTTCATACCTGTCTCTTCAAAGCTAAGTGAAAATTTTGAAGAAGTCTATTATTACCTCCATCAAATATATCGTGGCGGCGAGGACTTCGAAAAAGAAGAGCTTGAAGAGTAAAAAACTACATTTAGAAGAACTCCTTAACTTTTTCAATACTCGGAGACTGTGTAATGTACCTTCCCACTACATATATGTCTGGATCTAGGACAGACACTTGTTTCATGGTTTGGGGCGTTAATCCGCCTGCAATCGCGATTTGAACATCCGGGTAGGTCTCTCTAACAGTCTTCACTATGCTTACCAGCTCCTGGAAAAAGTTTATGTTTGCTGTTTCCTCGTCGATCCCTCTGTGTAGGTAAAGAATAAGGTTATTTTCTGGGAAATTAGTCTCCTTTGCTACCTTTAGAGTTTTTTCTATTTCTCTTCTAAGCTCTTGTAGAGGCACACCGATAAAGTCTACTCCTGCTTGTTTGCCGTATTCGAGGCTAGTTTTAAGAAAAGACTTTACAGTTGCAAGCGGGGCACGTGCAAGGACAGATGCTATGTCTGCCCCGTTCCTGTATGCTAGAGAGGCCTCGAGCTCTCCAACGTCCGCTGTTTTTAGGTCTGCGAGGACTGGTAAGTTGCCAGAGGCTAGCTTAAGTTTCGGGAGAAACCTGAGCCCAAGCATTTTTATGAGGGGGGTACCAGCCTCTATAATTATTCTTTCTCCAGGAATCAAGCCTTGCTTGCATGCCTGACTTACCAGTGAAGAAATTTGCAGGGCTGGTTCTTCGTCGACTAAGTCGATCGCTATCTGGAGCTTGTATTTTCTCGACACGAAATAAGCATGTCCCTATAGTTTTAAAGTTTTGGCTGGCTGTGCTGGGTAGCTGGCTACTGTTGCTTGAGATTTAGTAGGTTGAATTCTGCTAGGAGCTTGTACTCTTCGAGGGTTATTGGTTCGCCTTTCTGGTATTTCTCGAAGGCCTCTAGTGCCTTTCCTTGTAGCAGCCTCCTCCTCTCATCGATGTGTCTGGCAAGCTCTTTTGCCTTTAACAGGATGGATACTCTTTCGAGTTCTTCTCTAATGGCTCTCTCCTCGCTCAGCAAAGAGATGTAGAGCTGGTGGTGCTGGTTGGCTTCTTCCCTAATCCTGTCACGTTCCTGTCTGAGCGATATTATCTTTTTGACGAGTTCTTCTCTTTGCTGCTTCAAGTTCTGCATTGACTCCTTGAGTTTCAAGTACTCTGCCACCGTGTTTTTCAGCTCTTCATTTATCTGTTGTATTTCTTGTTTGAGGGCAGGGATCTTGTTTCTGATTTCGTCTATTTTTGATCTGAGCTCATTCAGATGCTTGACGTTGACATAGATTGACTCGAGGCTACGGATCTTGTTAATTACGATTTTTTCGACTTCTGGCGGCAAAGTGGTTGTCTGGTACTGCCATTCTAGCTGTTCTATCCTGCTTCTAAGCTCGTCTTCATCTATTCTTTTTGCGCCAATGAAGCTCCTCAAGTTTTTGTATTCAACGTTGAGGCGTTTTAGTTCCTCCCTGAGGCGGTTGAGCTCTTCTGTCTTTGCTTTTCTATCCTCCCTTAGCTTAGAAAGCTTCTCGTATAGACTCTTTTTCTGTTCCGCAACTGTAGAGATCTGTTGCTTTAGCTGTTGATATTGTTCACGTAGGGTTCTCAGCTCGGCTGATAGCCTCTTTACTTCGCTATTTGCTGTGTCCCTTTTTGCCCTGGCATCCTGCATTTTGCCTGTGACTTCCTGTAATTTCTGCCTGAGGTCGATCAGTTGTTGTTTTAGTGATTCGATGGATTCTGTATCTGCAGACATATGTTCTGCGCCTTGTGTAGTCGTTTTGCAATTCGTGGATTTAACCGCTTCACTTATAAATCTTTGCTTTAAAGTGTTCGTAGTTTTAAACGAAGCATCATCAAAATTTTTGGGCTGTTTATCTTATGATGTAATGGAGATTAGGTCTATACTTCAACTATGACACAGAATTTCTGGCTTACTTCTTTTATTATTCTTCTCAAGGTCAGTGATGAAACTCCTGCCTGTTTTGAAATTTTTGACTGAGGAAATTTCGTATCAAGCATGGTAGAAAAAATGTATACAGACGCGGCCGCTATCCCTCTAGGCTTTTTTCCGTGCAGTAGACTTCCCAGTTCGTCGGCGAATTGTGCTAGGAGAGAGAGGTTTATTCGAGATTTTTGTTGAGAAAATTCTTGCGAGGAAATTATTTGTGAAATATATTTGCTTGGCTTTGCCAATGAAGACCTTTTGCTTTGGAGATAGCCATTCATCAGCAAGTATCTATAGGTTTTTCTTATCTTGGACTCTGATACACCTGTTATTTCTGCAAGCGTCCTGAAAGAGACATTTATGTTTTCCGAATTAGCAGAAACGAAGTAGATGATTGAAGAGATTATGGCCTTGTGGTTTTTCCCTTTCAGAATTCCCTGTTTGTGTAGCCTAGTAAAGATTTCTTTTGCTTCTTCAATGATGTACTGGGGGAGATTGACTTTCTTAGCAATTACCTCTGTTTGATACAATAGATTTTCTTCGCGTGAGACTCCACTTCTAGTAATTCTTTGAGCGATACGATGTTTCTCTGCGATTTCCGGAGGTGTAGTGTCTATTCCACGCTTTATGGGATGGTCATGTACCTTTCTCTGGAACTCTTCTTTTGATCTTGCTGATCTTCCTTCCTGTAATAGCTGCTCTGGGAAAACATACCCGCAGTTTGGGCAAACATATTCTCCTGTTTCTGCATTAATTATGGGGGCAACCTTTAGGCCACAGTTTGGACAAGTTATTTCTTGCCCTTTGCTTTTTTGCGTCGTGCCTGGTCACCTGTTCTTGAGGTATTACCCGTCCAGTAGAGCATTTTACCGACAAGTGACTCTGGCTTCCACCGTGACGCGTCTACTTTGACCAATACAAAGGGGGAAGAAACTGGACCTATAACGTCGTACACATAGCCGACCAGCATAGCTTTTTCATCGTAGACTTTTTCTCCTATCGGTGGCGCATTTTTTGCTTCAACTACAAGATTCCTGTTTCTCGAGAGTAGCCTTACACGACCAATGAGTTGCATAGGATTACTTTACACAGGCAAGTAATTTAACTTTATTATCTGGAAAGGGCCAAGACAAAAACCTATAAATGTTAGATTAAAGGCTACATAACTGTGAATGTTGCATGCCTCAGGAAGTCTACGTTCACTTTACGCCACTCGGAGTAATACTTTCAAGTGACGAAAAGAATATTATGGATGTAATTTGCTTGTTCAAAGACAAGACTCCAAACGAGCTGGCACAAATTCTGTATAGCATAGAGAATGCCAGCTTGCCAGATGACGTTTTAGACAAGGTGTTCTCAAAGTTTACAGGCGGGAAAGACTACGTATTGATACTTGAGGACGAAGACTTGGCCCGCAGGGTTTCTCAAAAGTTTCCAAGTCTAAATATTCGTGTTGCACCATCAAACAAAGTTCACAGAGCAATAAGGCTCCAACAAGTAGAGATTATTTCCAAGAAGTGTGGAGTTTCTCCAGAGGAATATTACAATATAGTCTGGCAAGCCACAAACGTTCTTTCGAGGCTAAAAGTGAGAGAAAAAGCAGAGAAAAGAGACTTATACATAGCACAGGCAGTAAATGCTCTAGACGACATCAACAAAACAATCAATTTATTCGCTTCAAGAGTGCGTGAATGGTATAGCCTGCATTTCCCAGAACTCAACGATATAGTGGAGGACCACGAGGACTACTTCAAAATCGTCAGCAAGATTGGTGGACGAAACGAAATTACAAAGGAAGCACTAGAGAAACTTGGATTCAAAGAAGACGTTATTAAGAAAATTGTTGACGCGGCATCCTCTAGCATGGGGGCAGAACTAACAAGCTTCGATTTAGAGGCGCTCCGGCTGGTATCAGACATAGGTTTACAGCTCTACGACGCTCGTAGGAAACTCGAGAAATACATCGATGAAGCTATGTATGAGGTCGCGCCAAACATACGAGGAATAGTTGGCTCGGTTCTCGGCGCCAGATTAATATCTCTCGCAGGTGGACTAGAGAAATTGGCGAGAATGCCAGCAAGCACTATCCAGGTTCTGGGGGCTGAGAAGGCTCTCTTCAGGGCGCTACGCTTCGGGGCCAAGCCGCCGAAACACGGTGTCATTTTCCAGCATCCATACATCCACAAGGCGCCAAAGTGGCAAAGAGGTAAAATTGCAAGGGCCCTCGCAGGGAAACTAGCAATAGCCGCCAGAATCGATGCTTTCACAGGTGAATATAGGGCAGACGAGCTTCGAGAAGACCTTGAAAAGAGAATAGAAGAGATCAAGACACTGTATGCAAAGCCCCCTGCGAAACCACCTAGGCCCCCCAAGAAAGAGGGACATAGAGAGGGCCACGGCAAAAAATTTGAAAAGAAAAAATTTGAAAAAGGTAGAGGTGAGAGAAAGTGATTAGACCAATAAGGATACGTGAACACGAGAAGTTTCAAGGAATCTATGTAGTCGAGTTCGAGGACGGCTCGCAAAGACTAGCTACAGCGAGCCTTGCGCCAGGCGTCAAGGTCTACGATGAAATGTTGATACCATTTGAGAACAAGGAATTAAGGACATGGAACCCGTATAGAAGCAAGCTTGCAGGAGCCATACTAAAGGGTATAGAATTAAACCCGATAAAGCCGGGAACAAAAGTACTTTATTTAGGCGTCGCGTCTGGGACAACCCCAAGCCACGTCTCCGACATTATTGGTCCCAGCGGTATATTGTATGGTGTCGAATTTGCCCCACGTGTGATGCGTGAATTTGTCGAAAAAGTTGCCAAGTACAGGAAAAACGTTATACCGCTCCTCGCAGATGCCCGGTTCCCAGCCAAATACGCACATATAGTTGAACTCGTAGATGTTGTCTATGCCGACATAGCCCAGCCGTTCCAGGCAAAGTATGTGGCAGACAACGCAGACTTTTTCCTAAAGCAGGGTGGCCACATCATGATGGCAATAAAGGCTATGAGTATCGATGTAACAGCGGCTCCTTCAGAGACCTATAAAAAGGAAATCTCTCACTTAGAAGAAAGAGGCTACAAAGTAAAGGATGTAAAACACTTAGAGCCGTACGATGAGGCACACGCGTTCGTGATAGCAGAAAAGACGTAAGGTTTATTGGGAAAAGTTTAAAAATAAAGGCGGTATTTCTTCTTTAGAAGAAACAGACACTATGGTCGACAAGATACACATTCAGCTCAAGAAGCCTAATTATTGTGTTGATGAGCTTACGGTAGTTTCTCGTGAAGTTATTGCGACAAAAAAGGTAAAGGATGCCTACAGTGTTCCACAAAGCATTGCAGATAATCTCAAATCTTTTAGCAAGTTCTTGAACGGCATTCCACTCATAGTGGCAGAAGAGTATAAGGGAGAAAACATAGAAGAAGAAGTAGTTTACACGAGACACAATATCCCTGTGGTTAGCGAGAAAACAGCTGAATCCCTGATAGAGGGGAGAAATAGCTACTTTATATATGTGAATAAGGGAGGGATCTTCGTAAAAATAGACGGGAAAAAGCTTAAAGAGATTAGAGAAAGAAAGGGTATCTCGAGGACACGTTTGGCACGAGAACTAGGGGTGTCAATCAAGGCTGTTGCTTACTACGAGGAGGGGGTAAGTGACGTAAGCCTGGAAATAGCTTCAAAGCTTGAGGAGATAATTGGAGACGAGGTATTTGAAAGACTTAATATTGAGTCTCTAAAAGAACTTGTTCCCCAAAAAGAGACAGTTGTCGAGACAAAAAACACGAAGTCTGGCAAGGAAAATAGGGACATTGAGAGGCTCATCCAGTTTTTAAAAGATATGATAAAAGAGAAATACTTCTTCGACAAAGCTCCTTTCGATGCTGGGTTCAAGGTTTCCACGAGCATGTTTCACAGGATAGCAGTGAAGACTGGTATCCAGGAAGACGAGGAGCTAGAAGAAATTTCCAAGATCTCTAAAGCAACACATACCCCCACTATTGTACTAGGAGAAGAGAATACGGAGACAGCAAGCGATGATGAAAACCTAATAACCCTAGATAAGCAGAAAATAGAAAAAATCCGAGAAATCTTGGCTAGAACCCCCATTTCTAGACAGTTTAGCATCGAATAACTAGTATCCTAAATCGCTGGGGATAAAAGTTCAATAAAGCGTTAAGCCTTCATTTTTACGCATGTCTGTGAAGAGCGACATAATAACAGTGAGGGAAGGTAAGGGATCATTCCTCGTCTACTCGCCACAGAAATATAAGGATCCAGCGTGGGCACCCGTATTCTATAATCCGAGGATGAAGTGTTCCCGCGATATTTCATCCTCAATTATTCAGGCATACGCAAGACTGCTTGGCAAAGAAAGCCTTGTAGTTGTAGACGCTTTGAGCGCCACTGGCATTAGAGGTATAAGGTACTTGCTTGAAAACACGGCAGTTTCAAAGGTTATACTGAACGACTTAAATCCTCGAGCAGTTGAGATTATACGTGAAAATGTTGAAATCAATAATGTTTCAGATTCAGTAGAGATACGCAACGAAGATGCTGTAAGGTTGCTAGCCTCCTTGAGAGGTATAGACATTGTAGATATCGACCCCTTTGGTAGCCCTGCAGAATTCATAGATCCTGCTATTCGGTCCCTAAAACACAAGGGTATGCTCTGTGTAACTGCTACAGATCTACCCCCTCTTCTAGGCAAGTTCCCCAAAACATGTCTCCGCAAGTATTTTGCGAAGAGTATTTTGACAGAATTTTCCCGTGAACTGGCCGTCAGAATAATGATTTATTTTGTGGCACGCGAAGCTGCAAAGCTCCGGAGAACAGCTGTCCCCGTGTTTTCTTTTTATCATAGTCACCATATTAGGACATGTTTCATCGTACTGAGAAGAGAGACCCATTACAGTGGGCTAATTGATTCAATAGGGTTTGTATGGTACAACCCATCGAGCCTAGACCGGAAAGCGGTAAAGCTACTTGATTTTCGACTCGCTGGTAATGAATGGCTTATAGGTGGTCCCCTCTGGATATCTAATCTTGCATCACAAAAAATGGTAGAGACGGTGCTAGAGATTTACAGGGAGAGAGAACAGAACATGGATCTATGCAAGAATGGAGAAAAAATTGTCTCGCTAATGCTGAGTGAGAATGAGATGCCGCCTTTCTATTTTACCACAGAAAAACTGGCGGGGACTTATTCCCTAAAAGAAATGACAACAGAAGAAACTATAGAGAA
Source organism: Thermofilum sp. (assembly GCF_038871435.1). NCBI lineage: Archaea > Thermoproteati > Thermoproteota > Thermoprotei > Thermofilales > Thermofilaceae > Thermofilum > Thermofilum sp. Next base: position 114,230 of record NZ_JAVZIC010000003.1, on the reverse strand, counting down.
ACTCGTGAATGCAGGTTTTAGGGCTTCACCTACACACTTTGAACCCAAGGGCTTCAAGACAGATGCCAACATAAATGATATAGTAGCTATCCTTAGAACGGCTTAACTGGGGAAACAGCGCCACAGGCCATGCACTTGATATACATGAATTTCTTCTCCTTGACGAGGAATGTGTCAGGAGCATTGCATACTGGGCATTTCACGTATTCGTTGAAAAATCTTTCAAGCAACTTGTTTAGAGTCTGCGGCGAAACTTCGCCGTGTATAACTGCGACACCGTTTTCATAAACACCCGGCAGGGCAATCTCTCTTAGTATGAACCTCAAAAGTACAGGTGGATCTCTGTTCAGAAGGTCTGCAACCTCCTTAAAGTTGTGAATATAGACCTTTTTGCCCACTTTGCTGACCTCAAAGGATGGCAAAACAAACCTTTCGCCTTGGCTTCTTTTCCTTCTCTTTGGTAACAGACTGTAGCCTCTTTCCAATAATTCATCGTAACTCATGAAGCCTTCACTTGTAGCCACTGGTAGACCCCTTCTCCCTATGCACTACAGAGTAATAAGAGTTACGCTTGTAGGTAAGTTACTCGTTACTCACTTGTAATCTCTATAATATCTACGACTCCTTTTTTCTCGAGCTCTATGGCTAGACGTTTTGGTATATGTGCTGTATCTCCCTTATTGTAGGGTCCTCCCCTGAAGTCCTTGTCCAGAATCATAGAGTAAGGCTCTAAAAATGTTACGAGGGACATTTCCATCTTTTTGGGAGCTTCTTTTTGTTTCTCTTTTACCTCTTTTATTGGTTTACTAGTTTCCTGTAACTCTGAGGGTTGCACTGGAGGACGGCCTCCTTCACGTTGCGACATCGTGGAGAGAATCTTGTCTATTATTTCTTTTTCCTCTGGAGGGAGTTCTCGCAACTTATCCATTTCGCCTCTAATGATTAGATCAATTTCTTTTTTAAGCCGGATTAGAAAGAGAATCCTAATTGTCTGTAAAACAGTTATACGTATCTGTGAATCCTTTTTTAGCTCTTCTATCGCCTTCAAAACCGTTTGATAGAATTCAGGCTCAAGCGTTTGGAGATTAATCTCGGTCAACTCTCTCTTGAATACATTGTAAACCTTTGCCGGCAAATCCGTACTCATTAAGCCGAATCATTTTATCTGGGGAACTGGACAATTTATATTTAGCGCGCAGAACAAGGCTTCCACTTGGCTTCCTAGGAAACTACACATTATTGACCTAAAATGTCTCGGAGAATCTCCTCGGTTAGCCCGGCTTTCTTCAGCTCTGATAATAGGCCTTGCGGCAGAGATGCATTTTTGAGTGTTTCTCTAATCTCATACGGAAACACGACCCAGCTTGAATATTCACGAACATAAAAGTCAGGTTTTATGGGAGACCAAGACTTAACGTAGAGAGCAGCTGTTTTTAGTTCTCGTGGTTTCTTGTCCAAAATGTGTCTAAGTGTTTCTTTCAGTGTTTCGCCAGTGTCTACAATATCGTCTACGACAAGTATCTGCCTAGACGCCAAGTCTACATTCAGCTCTTGCAGTAGAGTTGGCTTGTCTCCAGGTTTAGCTACGTCCCTGTAGAACTTTACAGTAACCGCGTATACCTCTCGTATACCTAAAAGGTCCGAAAGAATTCGGCCGACAACCCAGCCTCCCCTAGCTATAGCAACCATTACATCGGGCCGGTATCCTGAATGGGCAATTTTTTTAGAGAGCTCTAGGGTGTCAAGATAGAGTTGCTCCCACGAGATATAGACAAACTCAGTTTTCTCCATACTATTTTTTCTCTCTCCAGAAAAATATTTCTTTCGGTTTTCCTAGGATATATCTTCCTCTACGCGACCCAATATTTCGGAACTGATGACTGGGCGCCCGTACATTTCTTCTATGATGATGGCCGCTGCCTTTGGGGGTATTATACCGAGCTCCGTTATTATGCCCGTGATGTAGTTGGGTGGCGTAACGTCGAACGCTGGATTAAGGATCCTCAAATTGGGATGACTTTTTAAGAAGTCGACGCCTACGATTTCGCTGGGCGGCCTGAATTCTATGGGGACGATGTCGCCTATTAGTGTGTAAGGACTAAACTTGAATGTCTCTGTGGCAACGAAGAAGTCTACGGCTCTCTCGTGGGCGGCTAGGGCGATAAGGCTCGTACCAATCTTGTTTACAACGGCGCCATTTGCCGCCACTGTGTCTGCGCCAACGATGACCCTGTCAACCTTCCTGATTATCTGTCTCACCGAGGACTCAGGGATAAGTGTCACGTTGACGCCTTCTTTTAGTAACATTTCAGAAGTGATGTAGCCCTGGTACATGGGTCGAGTTTCAGTTGCGAAAACATGTAATTTCTTGCCCTTTTTATGAGCCTCAACTATGACACTAATTGCCGCCAAGCTGTTACAGTGCGTTAGAACTGTGTCTCCGTCTCTAAGCATTTTTTCGCCATATTCTGCTATTTTTCTCAGAGCTTGGTCTGCATACTGGATAAAGGAGTTGGCCTGATTGATTACAGCTTCTCTGGCCGCTTGTAAAGTGTTCACGTTGGTGTTTAGTGCCTTTAGAACCCAGCTAACCGCGTTTGGTAGCGAGACTGCTGTGGGACGTGTAGACGTGAGAAGCTTCGCCGCTTCCTTAATATATCTTTTGAAGTCTTCTAGGTCTTCGCCCTTGTAGCTTTCAGCCGCAATCTTCAGGGCTTCCGCGGCGGCCTTTGCTATTCTCCCGGCTCCTCTTATCTTCATGTCCCTGATATCATTGGCTATTTGGTATACTTGTTGGGGGAACAAAGCCGTCTCCTTGATCATGAGAAATTACCCTGTGAGTTTATTGATTTTCTCTTTTAGCTTGTCTATGTCAGCCTGATACTTTGCCAAGGAGTGTGGCCATCCAAATGATTCCCTAAACATCATGACGGCAAACTCGGGCGCTATTACTCCTTTTTCTGTAATGATGGCGTCAATGTATGATGGCGGTGTGACGTCGAACAATGGAGATTTAGGCTTCAGCGCTTTCAACTTTTCCCAACCTTCAGGCATATATTCGCTAATCTCTATTTCTGGGATCTCTACTAGCTCGCCGACAAGGGTCTCAGGGCTAAATTTAAACGTGGAAGATACCACGTAGACCCGAACCCTGGCCTCGTGGGCGGCTAGGGCGATAAGGCTCGTACCAATCTTGTTTACAACGGCGCCATTTGCAGATATTGCTTCGCTGGAGAGAAGAACCTTGTCTACTTCCTTCATGAAAAACCTTACAGCAGAGTCGACAATGAGGTAGGTCTCTATCCCTTTGTCTGAAAGTTCTGCCGCAAATTTCACCCCCTCTCCCGTTGGCCTAGATTCTGTCACGTACACTTTGATTTTTTTGCCTTCTTCTACAGCCTTTTCGATTGTTCTCTTGACAAATAAACTATAGGAGTTTGTCATGACTGTGTCGTTGTTTGCGAGTCTGCGGGAAGCTATCGTGGAGGATTCTTCGATATCTGAGAAAATCTTCTTTACTATTGCTTGTCGAGTGTTCTCGTACGAGGCAATAAAGTCGTCTAGTGTAGATATCTCCGTTACAGCGAGATTGTTGGTTAGTAACCGTACGGCGTTTTGCAGCATTGAGGCTGTTGGTCTGGCTTTCAGGATTCTTTCTAGCGAGTTGACGAATAGTGTGGGGTTCCGGTTCTCTTTGAGAATTCTCCCAAGAAGTTCAAGCGTATAGATAACTGTCTCTGTTGAGCTATAGATTCTACCATTTATTACCTTGTCAAGCTCTGTTTCCAACATGGCTCATTAACCTCTCCAAAGCCTCACCTATGATTTTTGCTACAGAAACACGCATATAGGGATTAATAACTGTATCAGTAGCTATCAAGCTCTTAACTCCAGCTTGGAATATCTTTGCCTCGGCATCCTGGACAAGCAGAGCATGTGTGACACATACGTGTATAGACGTGAAGCCGTGTTCCTTAAGCTTCTCTGCGGCTTCAACAATTGTGCCGCCAGTACTAATAATGTCGTCCACTATAACCGCTGTAGTTCCCTTGGGTATACTGCCCGAGACCTCGACCTCAGTGTCGCCAAAGCGGTGTTTCTCCAAAACAATGTAGGGCGCGTTTACTTTTCCAGAGAAAAGTTTAGCCCACTGTTCTGCTTCCTCGTCGGGAGCAACGACAAGCGCCTCTTGATGATAGTTGTAAAAGTACTCGGCTAATAGAGGCATAGCTGATACTTTAAGCGTCTTCATTTTAAAGAGCTCTGACAAGTCTTTGAACCTATGAAGGTGAGGGTCAACTGTGACAAGGGCATCTATTCCGGCCTTGGAGAGCATGGTGGAAAACATTTTTGCGCTGACAATTTCGCCGGGGTTAAACTCGGAGTCCTGTCTAAGATAGGGTAAATATGGGGCCACTAGTATTACTTCGCCTGCACCCTTATCATGCAGAGTTTCCGATAAAAATACTGTTTCAACGAGAGCGTCGTTGGGACGCCTCGCAAAGCTCTCGAACAATATAATTTTCTTTCCTTTAACATCTGTGGGAAGCCTTAAATATAGTTCTCCGTCAGGAAAGTATCTGATGGTAGAGGGGTAATGAGGAATACCTAGCTGGCTTGCTACTTTTTGCGCCAGGGCATTCGCTTGGCTTCCAGAGATGATTACTATTTGTTCCACAAGTTTTTCTTATGCATCTACATATTAGTTTATTGCTTGGCTTCTAGTCCTGGAAGCGAGGAAACAATTCTTTTGGCTTTACGAAGTGTTCCAGTCACACGGATTATCCTGAACAAGTTATTGTCGTCTAGGATGAAAATTGACCTGAAAAGGTCTTTGGCATCGGCATTTATGCTGTATATGTATATGTTCCTCTCGTCACTGTAAACCTCTTTTAGATGTATCCTAGAAAGCCCATAAATCCCATAGAGCGCCTGTATCCATCCTTTGAGTATATCTTTGGGACTTTCTGTCTGGAGAAGATTACTTTTCAACCGCAGTATAACGTATCTCTTTTTACTTCTCAATCTCTACACCTCTAACAGGAATCTTGCCGCTCCTCTTCAGCTGGTTTTCACTTATCCTTTTATATATGCCATCAGACATGTCCTTTGAAAGCTTTGCCTGGTCGATCTCCAAGAAAATTTTTGCAAAGCTGATTAATGCCCTGGGATCCCTCGGCGAATATATCTGCTGGGGACCCGTTGATACTATTATTTTGAGATTTTTCTTTTTGATGGTTTTCAGAGAATCTCTCAGCGCCCTTATCCGATAGGGGTTAAGCATGTTGCCGGAGAAAAGACTTGAGACTGTCACTTCGATGAGCTTCTCTTGAGCCTTTAATTCTACTATGTCGCCTGAAAAAAACGGGGGAGCCTTTTCTGGGGGCAGACTAATGACATCTATCCTATGATCCCTACTACTGAAGGCCATTAGCTGCCTGTCCTGTGGAGATACAGATATCAAGTCACAATAGCGTCTAATGTTTCCTAGAATCCTTTTGAGTTCTGGCTGATTCGTTACTTCAATGTGGCAACGCGAGAATACGAGTGCACCTTCTTCCCTGGTATTTGCAACCGCTTCATCGAATTTCCTTACAAGAAGATACAAGTCCCCTTTGTACCTAGTAATTCTAGTGGTAACGGCACACCCTGCATATCCGGCTTCAACAGCAACAGAATAAGTGTCGTTTATCCATTTGTGAAGGTCCTCTCCCGACAATTCTTTAAGCCTATCTAGAGGTAGCTCGGCGGCGTAAGCATCTATGTACTTGGCTTTTTTACTCATGTATGGGCTCCTCTTACGCGGCGCGGGTTGGAGCCTTTCTCAACGAAATCAGGAAGTTTTCAATACTTTGGGGACTTCTTAAGTGTGGCTTCAAAGAGACAACAATCCTTATTACGTCGTCGCTCTCGCTAAGAGAAACGTTTCCCCCATATGCTTTTTGCTTGTCAACGCGTATGTACAGTTTGCCGTGGTCAAATCTCTCCGGTATAGTTGACACAAGTGATTGAAAATCGTCCTCGCTTAGGCTAGAAACTATGTGAGAAAAAGTATTTTCGGAGTCCTTTTCGCTCGACAATAACACACGCAAGATGACTATAGGGTTTCCATGGTAGCCATGAGTAACCATTTTATAGATATTTTTAGTAACATCTTCTCTTAGTTCCTCTGGAAAAAGGTTCAAAACTGCATTCGTGACTTTTGATTCTTCTTCAGTTGCATGGACAAAACAGGAAAATTCTATCCTGCTTACTGAATTACTGTGTGTTCTTCTGCTCATTTTCTACATCTAGCTTGGCTTTGGAAAGTATCTTGAGCAATAATTCTCGGGATGGCCGTGCTTTTTCTACTTTGTATCCGGATACCCAGCGGCGCTCAATATCTTTCTTTACTGCGGGGTGGTTCGGGTCGACCATTACCACTTCGTACCACTTGTATACTCCGTCTTCTCCGACATAGTAAGACCCTAGCACAACAAGGTTCGGGAACTTCCTAGCGGCTTTTTCCTCTGCAATAAGCTGTGCACTCTTGTGTGGGGAATAGCCGTACACACCCATTCTCTTTGGTCTCCTTCCGCTGGATGGACGCGGCCTATTTAGACCGCCCTTGCGAATCCTTACGCGTGCTACAACAAATCCCTGCTTGGCCTTGTATCCCAGTGCTCTTGCCCTGTTAATTCTGGTTGGCTTCGGGATTCTCACGACTGTTGGCTCTCTCCTCCAGATAAGCATCCTTTGCCTCATTAATTCTGCGTGTTCACCTTGCATGGGTCTTTTCCACTGTTCGGCCATGTATTTTAGATACCCCATTTTGTTATCCCTTGCTCTTCAGTAAAACCCTGTTTATAAGTTTTCCTGTTAAATCTTGGCGTTTCTGTTTTGAAAATACTCTATAATCTCGTTTTTTAGCTTGTCAATGTTTACTCCTTTTTCGGCGGATATTATAAAAAATTCATTAATGTTAAATTTCTTCTTAAAGTTTTCAACGTGTGAGGGGGAAGCTATGTCCGCCTTATTCAATACTATCCAAACGTCACAGCTGACTATTGACCTAACGGTTTCTAGGACTTTTTTCTGGTAGTCGAGTGAAAAGCCGCATGTTTCAGTTGGGTCAACGATAAACAGTACAAGGTTGGAAATGTGTTTCAAGGCGATGACCGCCTTTCTCTCTACGTTTTTCTTCTCTTCTAGTGGAGAATCCAGAAGACCGGGGGTATCTATTAATTGGATTTTTCCAAGCAAGTGTTCCAGATGGCCAACGATTAGTTCCTTGGTGGTAAATGGATATGGTTTTACCTCGGGCTTCGCCCTAGATAGTCTCCTTAGTAGAGATGATTTTCCAACATTGGGGGCACCAGCTATTATAACGGTTGGAAGGGAGACATCTATATCGGGAAGGTTTTGAAAGGTTACCTGGAAGTTCCTGACAGTTGAAAGACAATCTTCAATATCTTTTAGAATAGAATATGTCCTGCCAAAGAACTCTCTCTCGAAACGAACTATTTCATCTGTTTTCTGGCTTCGTTTAACTTTTATAATATAGCCGCGTCCAATCCTGTTTATGAGTTTGGACGCACTGTAGACACGCGAGGCACAACTCTTATAGTCCTCTATATTGACACTTATCTCGAGGAGTTCTCTGAAAAATGGATGAAGATCCTCAACGAATGGGCTCTTTAATGCAACATTCTTTAGTTTACCTGCGGCAAACCTTGTTGCCGACTTGATGCATTCAAGTGTTCTTATCCTCCTAGTCTCAAGCTTGTTTGCGCCTTTTTTCGTCGTCCTTTTTCTACATTGTTTGACCATTTGTTCGAAAAGCTCGCTAGAAGTCTTGGGTGCAAACACCATCTGTTGCTTCAGCCTAGCTATCTCTGCACACATTCAATATGTATCCACAGACATAGTTTTATATGTGTGTCCTTTCTTTCTTCATAGGCGAAGTGTATGGAGGCATTACCAGGCACAACAGTAGGCATAAAGGTTGACGGGGGCGTTGTTCTAGCTGCCGAGAAGAGAGTAGCTTATCAGCTTTACCTAATGAGTAAAAGCGGGAAAAAAGTCTACCTCATACTGGACAAAATGGGACTTGCCAGCGCTGGATTGATGGCTGACATGCAGACGCTTGCTAGGATAATCGAGGCAGAGATGAGGCTGTACGAGCTCGACTCTGGAATCTCGCCAAAGGTCCAAACAGTTGCAAAGACACTTTCCTATATCCTTTATGAGAGAAGATTGTTCCCGTATTATGCCGAGATCCTTGTGGGCGGGATAGATGAAGAGGGATCTCATCTTTACACACTTGACCCTATAGGTGCAATAATTGAGGACAACTATTCTGCCCTTGGCTCTGGAACACAGCTTGCAATAAGCATCATTGAGGCAGAGTACAAGCCCGACATGAAGGTGGAAGATGCAAAAACCCTTGCCATAAAAGCCCTCTACGCGGCCATGAAGAGGGACGCGTCTAGCGGCGACGGCGTGGACGTGCTTGTCATCAGCAAAGACAAGACATATGAGCAGACATACTCCGTGGGAGACATAGAAAAAATGTTTTCCAAATAGCCTTTCCGATTTTTCCAAGGTTTCTTCTAGAACTCTAAACTTTAAATCATTGTGCTTCATGTAAAATACTGTAGCATACTATGGCGACAAGCTTTACTCAAACACTTTCTAATGGAGTTTCAAGCGTAGAGTTTTGGCTACTAGACATAAACTACGACGTAATAGATGAAGAGCCCATAATCTATATGTGGGGAGTAACTAGAGATGACAAAAGGATAGTTGTAGTAGAGAAAAACTTTAGACCTTACTTTTATGTCTTGACAGACCCTGGAAACATAGAGATAATAAAGAAAAAATTGCAGCCATACAGGGTTCTCAGTATTGATCGAGTCGAGAAAAAGTACTTTGGAAGGCCCGTCACAGCAATTAAAGTCACGCTCAGCAATCCACGAACCGTCCCAGAAGCCAGAGAAGCAGTGGCGAGTTTAGCCGGCATAAGGGAAGTCCTGGAGGCAGACATTCGGTTCTATATGAGATACATGGTTGACAAGGGGATTCTCCCTAGCTCATGGCTAGAGGCAAAGGTTCGCGAAGTAGAGGTTCCAAGGGGCTGGCAAGTAGATGAGGCATATGAAGTCGTCGGTGACATTACTGTACTTGACGAAAAAAGGGCGCCAAAGCTGAGAACCTATGCGTTTGATATTGAGTGCTATAATAAATATGGTGAGCCTGACCCAGAAAGAGACCCCATAATTATTATTAGCAGGATGCACGACGCTGGGGAAGAAGTTTTCACGGCAGAAAACGGGGGAGAAAGAAGACTAATTGAAGAATTCGTCGAAGACCTGAGAACATACGACCCAGACATTATATTCGGATACAACACGAACCTCTTCGACTGGCCATACCTACTCAAGCGGGCACATGTAAATAATGTGAAACTCAAACTGGGAAGAAACATGGGAGAACCAGCGCAAAGCGTCTATGGGCATTTCTCGGTCGTCGGCAGGGCAAACATAGATCTATACGACTACGCTGGCGACCTGCAAGAAGTAAAAATAAAGACCCTAGAGAATGTGGCCGAATTCTTGGGCGTGGTTCCGAAGTCGAGGAGGATACTGATAGACACCAATAGGATATATGAATATTGGGACGACGCGTCAAAGAGGCCTATATTAAGGCAGTATGCGCTGGACGACGCGAAGAGCACGTACCTGCTTGGACAGGTAGTTTTACCTTTTGGAATACAACTCTCGAGCCTCGTTGGGCTACCCCTTGACCAGGTTTTTGCCGCTTCGGTTGGGAACAGGGTTGAATGGTTCCTGATCAGGCAGGCGTATCGATTTAATGAGCTTGTTCCAAATGTGAAGGAGAGACGTGAAGAAACATACCAAGGCGCAATCGTTCTAAAACCGAAGCCTGGAATACACAAGAACATCGCGGTGCTGGACTTTTCCTCGATGTATCCAAACGTGATGATAAAGTACAACGTCTCTCCTGACACATATGTTCCGCCGGACGAGGATGTCCCCAGGGATATGGTGTGGGTCGCCCCAGAAGTTGGCCACCGCTTCAGAAAGGAGCCTCCCGGTTTCTATCGGGTTGTCTTGGAGAGCTTGATAAGGGCTAGGAAAGAAATAAGGGAAGCCATGAAGAGGCTCGACGTCAAAAGCGACGAATACAAGATACTCGATGAGAGACAAAAAGCCATAAAGGTAATTACTAACGCGACGTATGGCTATAGTGGCTGGAGCCTGGCACGGTGGTACAAGAGAGAGGTTGCCGAGGCTACGACTGCCTGGGGACGCGAATTAATCAAGAAGACTATTTCTTACGCCGAGGGGCTCGGGCTGGAAATAATCTATGGCGACACAGACAGCGTATTTGTAAAAAACGATGAAGAAAAAGTTGCAAAACTAATAGAGTTTGTCGAGGGAGAGCTAGGATTCGAGATAAAGGTAGACAAGGTGTATTCAAAGGTGTTCTTCACAGAGGCAAAGAAAAAGTATTGCGGCCTGCTTGCAGACGGCAGGATAGACGTTGTTGGGTTCGAGGCTGTTCGTGGAGACTGGGCAGAGATATCAAAGGACATACAGGAAGAAGTCGTCCGTATAGTTCTAACAGAAGAGGATCCATGGGAGGCAGTGGACTACGTAAAGAAAACCATAGGTGAACTAAGCAGAGGAAAAGTTCCCCTCGAGAAACTAATAATCTGGAAAACTCTCTCAAAGGACCTAGAAGAATACGAGGTTGACGCCCCCCATGTTCAGGCAGCAAGAGAACTCAAGAGGCTTGGCTACAGGGTTGGCAAGGGGTCCAAGATAGGATACATAGTCGTTAAAGGCTCCGGCAAGGTTTCTGAAAAAGCGAAGCCCTATGTTGCCGTAAAGTCTCCAGACGAGATAGACATAGACTACTATGTTAAGCGTCAAATCATACCGGCAGCGTTGAGAATCCTTGAGTATTTCGGTGTGAGAGAAGAACACTTCTTGGGAGGCAAGAAACAGGCTTCCCTGACAGACTTTTTCTAGCTCAGTGTTTCTAGGTGATTTCTAAGAGTATAATGTAGAGGTTGTTCACGATGTCGTAGAGGGTGTCAGAGCTGTCTTCCAGCATCTCTGCTATGCTTGTTAGCAGGAGCATTGTTCCGCTTGAGATATTGGACCCAAGAACCTCGAAGATTGTTTCTCTGTATAGCGCGTCATTGGCGTGCTCGAGTTCGGCGATTTTTCTCAGGTCTCCTAGCGACTGAGAGGGGTCGTTGAGCAACTTGTTCATAGCCTGGCTGAGTAGCTCGGTCATTGCTGAGACGTTGTCGCATATCTTGACGAGGTTTGTTGCGACATTTTCGGGGATAATCCAGTTTTTGTCCGTCAGGAATCCCAGCCTGTAGGATATCCCGCTCAACTTGTCAATTACAGCGAGGATCTGTGAACCAATTCTTACCCATTCTTCGCGATGCATCAGTGCACGCGAGGCCTTCGTTAAGTAGCTCAGGTAGTCTGTTTGGAGATTTATTGTTTCTTCTTTTGCCTTCTGTATCCTGTTTATCCGTGCCTTCTGGTCCTCCCGATACTTCTCGTCATTAATAGTCTTTATTATCCTCCGTATCTCCTCTAGCATTTCCTGTGAGAGCTGGAGCTCTTTCCTCAATGTCGCGATTAGTTTTGCGTCCGCGATGGATAGGTTGGACATTTATTCCACCCTTTTCGCCCTTATAGTAGCTATCGAGTTGTCTGCGACGCCATTGCTTTTAAGTTCATCGGTGTTGCACCAGACTTCTCCTCGTGGTACAGACTCATTTGGCATGGCTGTGAAGTAGAGTTTTTTCTTGCCGGCTATAACTACTTCTATGTCCGAGGATATCGAGAGCTCGTTCATTGTGTCGGGGTGCATGAATGCTTTGCCAGCCGGGACCTCTTCGCGCCATCGGAGCCTTAGCCTTCTTTCCTTGCGTTGCATAGCCATACGGACTCATGAATGTAAACGCTTGTAATAATTATTTTTTTCGCAGTTAGGATAAAAATACATGTTCAGGCATACTGAATCTATTCTACCTGTGCATAGATCTTTTTGCTCTACGCACCTTTAACCTTCGTATCCTACAATTCTCAGTTATGCATAATACGACGCCTCTTTTCAATTTTGTGTATTTCAGGAGCTCGGAGGCTTGAAGCTGGCATCCAAGCTTCTGGAGTTCTAGCTGGGTAAAACTGGTAAGCAAAATATAGCGCGAATTATAGACTGCCCTCTCTGAGAGGTCGTCTAGCCGCTGGGACACAGCTATCACGAGTTCTCCGTACTTTCTCAGTTCAAGAAAAAGCCTTTCACCTATAGTTGGCTGTTCCCATCTAGCCCTATATGTTAGTATGTTCCATGCCTCCTCTATTACGGTTGCATGCATGATTCTCCCTGGCCTGGTCTTGGACGTGACATAGTCGTACAGATGTTTCAGTATAATGAGTGAAAGAAGGCCGCGGTATCTTACCGGGAGACGGCTCAGATCGACTGCGACCGTCTTCTCAAATAGAAAACTCGGTGGGTTGTCTCCGTTAAGGGTCTTTCCAAGTGTGCCCTCATTGAGTATCGTTAGCCTCCTCAATAATGCAGACTTAATCTCGTATTCCCGCCAATCCCGTACAGCCTCCTCTTCGAGCAGTGAAATAACATCCACTAGCCTGTAGGGCGGCTTCCCCCTCTTCAAGGCCTTCAGCAAGATGTACCACTGTGGCTCTGATACCTGAAATACACTGCTGAGAATATCCACTATGAATTCTATTTCCTGTGTAGCCAGCATGTTAAAAGAAAGATCTTCGCCCGGAGTAACCCGGGGCAGTTCATCGTATTCCCCGTGAAAATCGAGAACAAGCGATGGTACCTCGTTTTTCTCGAGCTCCTCCAAAACAACCTTAACAGTATTTGTCTTGCCGCTACCAGTTGGCCCAACGACAAGCATGTGTCCCTGGTCGATTACAAGCCTTGGAAAAGGCAGGGAGCCCAGCGAGAGCTTTATCTTTGAGCGGATCACCATCAATATTTTCTGTCATCTAGCTTTTAAATTGGTCAAGGAAACATTTTTTACCGTGGGATATATTGCCATTGAAACAGGATGCAGGAAAACAGTGATACGAGGGAAATCTATCTGGACTGTTTTCTGAAAATCTACCCATGGGAAATAAAAACAAACAATGTAAAGCGAGGCACAAACATTTTCGTTAAGATACAGCTCGGCAACATAATTCTTTACTCGAGGAAGGTTTCCCTCGCAGGAAGGGTAAAAGAGATCTATAAAGGTGAAAAATTCACAGACATACTCCTAGAGGCAAAGGAAGATGTAGTACCCCTAAGGCTCTGGCCAGAGAAACAACATCTCCTCGACGTAAAGAACATAGAGGAAAACTCTTTCCTTAAAGCCTTCGGCACACTTAGGGAGGACCGGGACGGGAATATATATGTATCCGTTCTGGCTCTCAGCCGCATCCCAGAAAACCACATAGAAAGCTTCTACACAAGTGTAGAGGAGGATAGAAAGTTCTTCGAAAGATTCCTGAAAAACAATAATACAGGCGTGTCGTAGATATACGCGTCAACCTTAAATCCTTGTTGAATGCATTTCTAAATGAAAAGAGATAATGAGCGAGAAGACAACAAAAAAGACTAAGAAAGAGAAAAAGACTGAGGAAAAGCCGCAATCAATAGACCTAACAGCATTTCTAACTGGGCCGAGCTCCGAGACAAAAGAAAAGTCCCCCGAGGAAAAAACCGAGGAAAAAGCATACTTTACAGACGAAGTGGAAAAAATAGTTCTATCAGAGCTTGCCCAGGCAGGCAACAAGCTTCCAAAATCAAAGCTCTACGAGAAAGTTGTCCGTAGGGGAGTCAAGCCCGTAATATTCTACCAGGCCCTAACAAGGCTAATGGAAAAGGGCAAAGTCAAGCGGATATTTGATCCAGAAATAGAGGAATACGTCTATGTGGCCAGCTAGCATTATACCTTTGAGAACTTCTTTTTCAGCTCTTTGTATTCTTCCTGCTTCATCTGTGTAGCTATAGCCTTCCCCGCATCAGTCAAAACGACTTCATATCCCCTGATCTCTATGAGCCCCTTGTCTCTAAGCCCCTGAAGAGCCGCCGCGAATCCTTCAACCACACGGTTAAAGTTGGGATTCTTGCGTGGCAGGAACTCCTCGGCTATTAGCTCGGCTATAAACTTCTCCGCCTCACTGCCCCCGCTCTGGAAATAGATCTTGCCCCAGTATTCATAGTAAATATACGAAAGCAGAAACTTCTCCACGCCCGTAGTTGCCTGAGACATCCTAACACCGTCAATACTCGAACAAATCCATTTTTAAGCTTTTCTCCAACGCCAGAAACAGTGGTGCGGCCGCCGGGATTTGAACCCGGGTTCTGCGGCGTGGAAGGCCGCCATCCTACCAGACTAGACTACGGCCGCTACAACAATTTATCTAAAAAGAGCCGGCCTTAAAAAGCTTTCCACAAGAACGCTACGGTAGTGCCGGGGCCGGGATTCGAACCCGGGTTGACCGGATTATGAGTCCGGCGCCCTTGACCAGGCTAGGCGACCCCGGCTGGCGCGCCATAAAGGAAAATGCCTGGTGGAGATTTAAATCTTTTGTAGAGGACGTGCTGGATACCTCTTGGAAAAAGGATACCATGGATACAAAGCTACCCGTATTGTTGCCTCCTAGAAGGAGACTCTGCTACCAATGATTCTCTTTTCTGCCTCGTCTAGGAATATTTCGACGCCTTTCACTCTGGGGAGACGCGTCAAGACATCTCTCTCCGTCAGTACGCCGGTGATCTTGCCGCCCCTAGTGACGACGAGGGCGCCGATGCCGTGCTTCTTCATGTGGTTGACTGCTTCCCCCACGTCTGCCTCCTCCTCGACTGTTATCACTGGCTTGGAGGCCAGGTATACCAGGGGAGTCGAATAGACGGCGTCCCTGTCGCTCTTGAGCTTCGAGAGGCTCTCCTCCTTCGAAAGGTAAGCCAGCACGTCCTTGACTGTGACTATGCCTTTCAGCTCTCCCGAAGACGCCAAGGGCAATCTACGTATACGCCTCTCAGACATAACCCTCATGCAGTGCTGCAAGGTATCCATTGGCGAAGCCGTGACAACCTCTGGAGTCATAATCTCCTTAACCTTGACATGCGTATCAACGTCGGCCAACAGTGAAATCACGTGCCTCTCAGACACAATACCAACAACACGGTGAGCCTTGTCGACGACGGCAAGCGCGCCAAGCCCACGCTCAACCATTAACTCGATAACCTCGCGCACATCGGAATCATTGAACACAAATGGCGGATCATAACTGATTATATCAACAGATACGTCTCCCAGCGCCCTGTAAACGTCTCCACCAAACCTAGACACGACAATCTCATCGTATCTCTTGCCCCCAAGAAAGTCAACAACGCCACGCGCAGAAACCATTCCGGAAAGCTTCCCATCCTCGTCAACCAATGGGACATGACGCACCTTGTTCCTCCCCATAGCCAGCAATACGTCCATAACGCTTGACCTCCTAGGCAAAACCGCCAACGGAGGAAAACGGCCGATCGGTAGTTCTGCTACACGCATAACAAAAAAACCACAAAAATGACTAAAAAACTTTGCCGTTAGGCAAAAACAACTACAACAAAAAACGAAAAGCGCCGCACAGAGAGATTTGTGCCCAAGCTTACACCGGTAGACAGCCTCGGGCTATTGGGAGTGGCCGGCTCGCACCTCGGAAACCCTCGGTGCATACACCGCCACCCCATCAACCCCGTCTTCTACGGGTGCCCTCGTCCCGACCCAGCCCCCGTCGCCGGTAGGCCACGGTCGGGAGCGGCCGCCTCGTCTCGGGGTGGGTTTCCCGCTTAGATGCCTTCAGCGGTTACCCCTTGCGGCGTGGCTGCCCGGCAGTGCCCTGCCGGACAACCGGTACACTAGAGGCCACGGCCCGCAGTTCCTCTCGTACTGTGCGGACCATCCCCTCAGGCGGCCAACGGTCCCGGCAGGTAGAGTCCGACCTGTCTCGCGACGGTCTAAACCCATCTCACGTTCCCTTTTAATGGGCGAGCAGCCCCACTCTTGGCCCCTGCTGCAGGGCCAAGCTAGGAAGAGACGACGTCTGGGTACCAAACCGCGGGGTCGATGTGAACTCTCGCCCGCGACGAGCCGGTTACTCCCGGGGTAACTTTTCTGTCATGCCCGGCCCCCACCGAAGGGGGCACGAGCGTTCGCTAGGCCCCGGTTTCCCGCCTGCGCCCCGTGCGTTTAAGGGCGCAGTCAGCCCGGCTTTTGGCCTTGCCCTCTACGGCGGAGTTCTGACCCGCCTGAGCCGAGCTTTGGGCACCCCTGATACCTTCTCAGGGGTGTGCCGCCCCAGCCGAACAGCCCACCTGGCGCTGTCCCCCGGGTAACGCCCCAGGGTTAGGGACACAGTCGCGAGTGGGCGGTGTTTCATGGTCGCATCCCCTAGCCCCGGAGGGCTAGGTTCATCGCTCCCGCCTACGCTACGCACCCGCAACCGTATCCCAACGCCAGGCTGCTGTGAAGCTCCACGGGGTCTTCTCGCCCCACCGGGACTCCCAGGACTCTGCACCTGGTTGCGGGTTCAGCGGGTCCCAGGCTGGGACAGTGGGGACCTCGTTGATCCATTCATGCGCGCCGGAACTTACCCGGCAAGGCATTTGGCTACCTTAAGAGAGTCAGAGTTACTCCCGGCCTTCGGCGGCGCTTCGCCCGGTTGGACCCGGGTTTCACGTACCGCCAGTGGCCAGGATTCAGCCCCCGTACTCACCCTTTCGGGCTCGCGGGGACCTATGTTTTTATTAAACAGTCGGGTCCCCCTTGTCACTGCGACCTGCGGTTCCGGGGGTATGCCCCAAAACCGCAGGCACCCCTTATCCCGAAGTTACGGGGCTAATTTGCCGAGTTCCCTAGCCTGGGTTACCCCGCCACGCCTTGGGCTTTTCACCCAGGGGCACCTGTGTCGGTTCTCGGTACGGGCGTGGGGGCTCCTTCCCTGCTCCCTTTTCACGGGCTCCGGGAGTCGGGAGAACCCGCCTAAAGGCGGGCCCATCGCGCCTTCACCCGCTTCTCGCCATGACGGCACTCAGCGGGCTTCAGCGCTTGGATGGGACGGCGGTCCCACTCCCCCTATCCCGAGGCGTCAGGAGCAGGGCGTGCGTTACCGCGAAACGTACCCCCACGGCAGGGGAATATTAACCCCTTTCCCTTTCGGCGGCACCGGTTAAGGGCCGCCTTAGGACCGGCTAACCCTCAGCCGACGACCGTTGCTGAGGAACCCTTGCCCTTTCGGCGGAGGGGATTCTCACCCCTCTTGCGCTCTTACTACCGCCGGGATATTCATTCCGAGCGGATCCATCGGACCTCACGGCCCGACTTCTAGTCCACCCGGACGCCCCCCTACCGGATCACTCCGCAGTGCGGAGTGCCCCGGGGTCTCGGCGGCCGGCTTAGTCCCGGTAATCTTCGGGGCCTCCCGCCTCGGCGGGTAAGCTGTTACGCACTTCTTAGCCGATGGCTGCTTCTAAGCCTACGGCCCCGCTGTCTAAGGCGGGAGACACCCTTCTAGCTTGACGCTTTAGCCGGCACTTTGGGGCCTTAACCCCGGTCTGGGTTGTTCCCCTCTCGGCCTGGCGGCTTATCCGCCAGAACCCGCCTCTCCCCTTCTACGGTGCCAGTCGGTTCGGGGTTCGAAAGGGGGCTGGGACCTTTCGGTCCCCGGACCCCCAATCGGTGCCCTACCCAACTGGCCACCTCTGGGGAGGCCGGGTTGGGGCCCGCTTCGGGGGGAACCAGCTATCACCGAGCTTGATTGGTCTTTTGCCCCTAGGCCGAGGTCATGGGAACGAATTGCACGTCAGAACCCCTTCGGGCCTCCACCCGGCTTTCGCCGGGCTTCACCCTACCCCGGCCTAGATCGCTCGGTTTCTGGTCTCATGGCTGTGACTACGGGCCCTTTCAGACCCCGCCCCACACCAGCCTTGCGGCTGGCTACGGGCATGTCGGTTTCCCTACGCCTACGGGGCTTGGACCCCTTAAGCTCGCCACAGCCATGAACTCCCCGGCCCGTGTTTCTAGACGTAAGGCGCGACCCCGGTCCCCTCCCCTCGTACTCCTCGGTCGCCCGAGTTTCCTTCGGGGAGGATCTACCCTTTCGAGCCGCGCCACCTGTAGCTACCCGGTTTCAGGCTCTTTTCACCCCCCTTCCGGGGTACTTTTCAGCTTTCCCTCACGGTACTAAGTTCGCTATCGGTCTCGGGACGTATTTAGCCTTGGAGGTCGGTGCCCCCCAGCTTCCCACGGCAAAACCAAGCCGTGGTACTCAGGGACATCCGCTATCCCCCACCCGGATTTCGCCTACGGGACTGTCACCCTCTACGGTGCGGCATTCCAGCCGACTTCGGCTATCCGGGCTTGGGGGAGCGCGGAGCCCTACAACCCCACATCCGTCCGTGCTCTTCGCACGGAAGTTCGGTTTGGGCTCTCCCCCTTTCGGTCGCCCCTACTCAGGGGATCCCAATTGGTTTCTTCTCCTCCCCCTACTAAGATGTTTCCGTTGGGGGGGTTCCCACTCGGTACTCCCCTTGCGGGTTTCCCGAGCACCGTGGGTTATCCCCACGGCAGGAGGTCCCATTCGGCGATCCTCGGATCGAAGCCTGCCTGCGGCTCCCCGAGGCGTATCGCCGCTTGCCACGGCCTTCCTCGGCGCCCGAGCCGAGCCATCCACCGGGTAGCTTAACGCTGTCTACCGGTGTAAGCTTGGTCTGCACACTCTCTGTGCGGCGCTCATATTCTCCCACTGGTACCCCAGTGGGAGTTCACGCCCTTCACCCGGAAACGCTCTGGTTTCCGGGTTGCATCTCGGTAAGCATGAAAAGTGAGGCACGGTGTGCGTTTCTCGACCGGATCGAAAGGAGGTGATCCGGCCGCAGGTTCCCCTACGGCCACCTTGTTACGACTTCTCCCCCCTTGGGAGGCCCAGATTCGACCTCCCACCTCGTCGGCAGGAGGCCTCACCTGGGCCTCCCTCGGGTGGAGCGACGGGCGGTGTGTGCAAGGAGCAGGGACGTATTCACCGCGCGTTGATGACACGCGGTTACTAGGGATTCCAGGTTCACGAGGGCGAGTTGCAGCCCTCGATTCCTACTGAGGCGGGGTTTAAGGGATTGCCTCCCCCTTTCGGGGTCGGAACCCGTTGTCCCCGCCATTGCAGCTCGCGTGTAGCCCGGGGGTTTCGGGGCATACTGACCTGCCGTAGCCCCCACCTTCCTCCGGCTTATCGCCGGCAGTCCCCCTAGAGTGCCCCGGTCCCGAAGGACCGGGTAGCAACTAGGGGCGGGGGTCTCGCTCGTTCCCTGACTTAACAGGACACCTCACGGCACGAGCCGGCGACGGCCATGCACCTCCTCTCAGCTCGTCTGGCAAGGTCGTTAGCCTGGCCTTCATCCTGCTGTCGCCCCCGGTAAGGTTTCCGGCGTTGACTCCAATTAAACCGCAAGCTTCACCCCTTGTGGTGCTCCCCCGCCAATTCCTTTAAGTTTCAGCCTTGCGGCCGTACTCCCCAGGCGGCAGGCTTAACGGCTTCCCTACGGCACTAGGCGGGCACGAAGCCCGCCTAACACCTAGCCTGCATCGTTTACAGCTGGGACTACGGGGGTATCTAATCCCCTTTGCTCCCCCAGCTTTCGTCCCTCACCGTCGGGCGCGTGCTAGCCGGGCGCCTTCGCCACTGGTGGTCCTCCTGGGATTATAGGATTTCGCCCCTACCCCAGGAGTACCCCCGGCCTCTCCCGCCCCCTAGCCCGGCAGTATCCCTCCGCTCCCACGGTTGAGCCGTGGGCTTTAAGGAGGGACTTACCGGGCCGGCTACGGACGCTTTAGGCCCAATAAACGTCCCGACCACTCGCGGGGTTGGTATTACCGCGGCGGCTGACACCAAGCTTGCCCCCCGCTTATTCGCCCGGCTTTTTAGACCGGGCAAAAGCCACCCTCATCGGGTGGCACTCGGGGTGACTCCGTCACGGTTTCCCGCATTGCGGAAGTTTCGCCCCTGGTGCACCCCGTAGGGCCTGGGCCCTTGTCTCAGTGCCCATCTCGGGGCTCCCGCTCTCACGGCCCCTACCCGTTATAGGCTTGGCGGGCCGTTACCCCGCCAACTACCTGATAGGCCGCAGCCCCATCCTCGGGCGGCTACGGCAGGGATGGTGCCGTAGCCCTTTCGGCGTAGACCCATTCCAGAAGTCTACACCTATGGGGGATTATCCCCAGTTTCCCGGGGTTATCCCCCTCCCGAGGGTAGGTTAGCCACGTGTTACTGAGCCGTCCGCCGGAGCCGGCCGTGCCCCCGGCTCCTAGACTTCCATGGGTTAGCCCCACCCCGATAGCGGTCGGGTCCGGCAGGATCAACCGGAGTCTGGCCGCGTGCGGAGGAGTCGATAAGCTTACGCACACCGTGCCTCACTTTCTTATCCCCGAGAGTTCCGAGCTAGCGCTCGTTTTTCTCGGGGACGCACTGTGTAGCCATGGGCGGAGGCCGCCTTTTCATTGGGAGAGGTTGCCTCTCCCGTTATCTAGGCGAGCCGCCGGTGCCCATGGCGGCAAAATTATTGGTTAATGGGGTTGTTTATAAATTTTACTATTAGGCTATACTCCGGGAAGCATACGTGTCTATGTAGAATTTTGCTAGTGCCTGGGGGTTTACTGTGCCTGCGAGCCATTCTAGTAGCTTGCTCATATATAACGTTGCCGGGGGCAACGTGTCCTGCTTGTAGACTGCTTGTAGCTCGTTGATTGTTGTTGTGGCTAGGGGGTATGCTGTCCTGTGCCTTGCCTCGAGTTTTAGCCCCTCTATGTTTCCCCTTATGAGCTCGTCTAGGAAGTATGTTGCGATCTCTTCTGCGGTGAGGGGGAGTACGACGAGTTGGTGTGGCGAGGCTTTTTCCAGTATTTTGAGCTTGAGCTGGGTGTATGTTGCAGGCTCCGCGTCTATGGCTATGGTCTCTATGCCTGGCAGTTTTTGGGCTAGCTGGTTGATTTCTTGGGGGATGTTTCGTCCGATGTGTATGTGGCTTATCTTTACTTGGAACTCTTTCTCTATGTCTACAAGGAGGTCTAGTGATGCTTTTGACTGGAGATTCGGCAGTGTCGCTACTAGGATGCTGTCCTGCCTCTTTATGCCTGCTTTCCGGAGGTTCCTCTTGTACCTGTTTCTAAGCGCTGTCTTTGTGACCATGTTTTTCACTCTATGCACGGCAAAGTGGACAGTTTTTATTTTGTGGGCTTCAAATAAAGTTATGTGGGCTGCGTAAAGGAGGCGTCTTTCCTGCTTAACGGAGTGTCGAGCGATCAGCTTGCAGAGGTCTTGCTGAATATGGGTGGATGGGGGGTGAACTACTTCATCGAGGAGAGGAGGGGCGGCAGGTGGATGTATGCTTTTTTCAGGGAGGTGAAGAGACAGGACGACTACTTCTTGGTAAAGGTTGGCCTCAGGGAGAAAGATAGGTGGAAGTGGGGCGAGGTCTTCATGGTGAGGCTGGTGGAGGACGGTGGAGGGGTAAGGATGGTTGTTAGGCGTGTGAGGGGTGTGGGTAGGATAGGTTCTGACCTGGTTGGGTACTGGATTGTAGAAAATGCTAGGAAGCATTACCCAGACGTCTTACTTGAGGACGGTACGACTTTCTAGACTCTCGCATAGGATTATAGGGGGCGCGCCTACTCTGGATGCGGGATCTTGGCTTTGCGGAAGAGCTCTGGGTTTTTGTGTAGTGGACGTGTAGCGTCTATGCCGATCTTCGAGGTTTGAAGTGTTTCCTGGTCTGCTGACGGGTCGAGGCTGCTCCCCCTTGCCCCCCTTATGATGATTACGTCCTCGTCTGGCTGCATCCTTGTAGCCAGCGCCCATTCAACGTCCTGTGGATTGTCGGGGTCTATGTCTGTATCCACAACTACTACCGATTTCAGGGAGGGGTGTGCAGCGAACGCCGCCATTATCACGTTTTTGGGGTCGCCCTCTATTGTTTTTTCCATCGAGATGACTGCATGGAGCCACCCTCCTCCCCCAGGCGTGAGCCTAACCTTTTTTATGCCTGGGGCTGTCTTTGACGCCACTGTGTAGATTGCTACTTCCCTTGGAAAACCCATCAATAGCAGGTGCTCGTAGCCCGAAGGCAGAATAGTATAGTACAGGTAGTCCTGCCTGACACTTATCGATTCAACGTGGAAAACAGGCTCTTTCCTAACTATGTCGTATGTCCCGAGGATATCTACGAATGGCCCCTCGTCTACCCGTTTCCCAGCTACGAATTCCCCGGTTATTATTATTTCCGTGGGAATAGGCAACGCGACTCCTTCAAGGAAGCTGTCAGTCCCCCTCAAGGCGCCGTTTACAAGTGTGTTTGCGACCTCGGCCTCGTAGACGCCAAACGGCGGGCTCATTGCTGCCGCTAGATACATTATCGGTGGTGCACCTATGAGTATGGCCGCTGGGAGGTTCCGTCCCCTCGCCTCTGCCTTCCTGTGTATCTGGTAAAGGTGCCTTGGGACAAGCCTTACTGCTAGGTTTTCCTCGTCTAGTACAAGTGCTCTGTGGATGCTCGCGTTTACTGCGCCTGTCTCGGGGTCTTTCGCTATGAATATGCCTGAAGTAATGTATCTTCCAGCATCCTTCTCGAAGAATTTAAGGATTGGTAGCTTGTAGAGATCGACGCTCGTTTCCTTGAGGCTGGGCTTTTCTAGAATCCTTATTGATGTAGGGTTTTCCATGGCTCTCGCTACACGTGTATATATCTCTGCGTCGGAGCCTCCGCCTAGAACCAGCGACAGGTTCTCCCGTTTCGCAAGCAGATTTGCAACAACTTTTCCGTTTGGCGTATCGAGAGCTACGGGGTATGGCTGGGCCTGCTGGATGTGCCAAGCGGCCTCATAGTCTAGCGCGAGTTGCCCCGGGATTTTTCTAAGCAGGCCAGATTCGTCTAAATGTGTCAAAAGTGCTCTAATATCAAGGGAAATATTTTGCTCCATGAGTACTTTAGACACATGGTTGTGTAAATAAACCTATACTCGGCTGTCATCCATATGCAAGTAGTCAGACTTCTAGAAGATGCGTTAAGACTCTCCCTCTGCCTTCTTTATGACCTTTAAGTCTTCGGCACTTATTGTAACTGGTAAAACAAAGACAGCCTCGGCCAATTCTACTTTTACCTCGTTCCTTGACTTGTCGATGCCCACAATTTTGCCACGCATTCCAGTGAAGGGGCCCCTAATTATTTCTACAAGGTCGCCAACATTAAGCTGTTCCACAAGTGGCTTGGGCTTCAGCATTTTCTCCATTTCGGCGAGGCTAACCGCGCCCCCTATGACGCCCCTGACATGTTTCAGGCCATAGGCAAGCCTTTGTGCCTCGTAGAGGGCGTCGCTTTCAACAAACACTAGGCCCTTAAGTGCGGGGATAACGAGTATCGAGTACACCTTGTAGTTTCCAGAGGTTGCACGTCTATACAGGAGATAGGCAACGTTGTATTCCTGGCCCTGGGTTACCCTCAGCGCGTAGAAACGGGAGAGCTCAACCTTCTTCTCCTCTGCCAACAATCTTCACCCAGGGGCTATATTTCTTCGCGTCTGCGTAGATAGACGGCGAGGACGAGGATTACCACTATGATGATTATTCCTCCTAGGAGTACGTATTCCCTAGAGATGCCTCCCAGGCCAGCAAATTCTAGGAACGAGCCCATCAGCTGGAATACGAAGCCTATGGTTCCTAGGAGGCCCAGACCAATTAGCACTACTCGTAGCATCATCTTGTATTCTTCTGGTTCTGGGCGTGAAACCATCCTCAATAGCCGGATAATTGTGTCGCTGAGTTTGCCACTTTTGCTACTCATGTCGCTCGGTTCTTCTGAGAAAAATGTAAAATAAATATCTTGTGTTTCGGGAAAACTTTACTGATGTAAGGGCTGTTTGCCCAGATACTTGGTCCACTCTGGGTACAGCAGGTGAAGGAGAACAGCCTTAGACGTATGCAACCTGTTTTCGGCCTGATCAAACACCACGCTGTTTTTCGACTCTACAACCTCGTCGGTTATCTCTTCGCCCCTATGCGCAGGCAGGCAGTGCATCACGATAAAGTCTTCCCTCCCCACGTGTTTCAAAAGCTCGCTGTTTACCTGGTACCTTGGGAGAAAAGCCTTGAGCCTGGCCTCCTTCTCTTTTTCTTGCCCCATGCTCACAAACACGTCCGTATAGATAACGTCCGCGTCCTTCACAGCCTCATATGGGTCTTCCGTAACCTGGATCTTGGACAAATACTCTTTTCCAACTAGATCCTCCCTGGGCATGTAATCTCTTGGAGACGCCACTGTAATCTTGGCTCCAAGCTTGACTCCAGCAATTATAAGCGAATTGAGAACATTGTCCGTGCCGTCCCCTACAAACGTAATCTTTACTCCGTCTATCTTGCCCTTCTTCTCCAGGATAGTCATATAGTCGGCTAGCGACTGTAACGGGTGATACTTATCGCTCAGCAGGTTAACAACTGGAACACTTGAATATCTTGCAAGCTCCTCTAGATCCTCGTGCCGATAAACCCTGGCAGCTATGAGGTCGTGGTACCTGGACAAGACGCGCGCAACATCTTTTACGGGTTCTCCCCTGGCAAGCTGCAACTCGTTAGAGGAGTAGCTTACGGGGAACGCCCCAAGTTCATATGCGGCGACAGTAAATGAGGCGCGGGTCCTTGTAGAGGGCTTCTCAAAAATCATTGCAACTGTTTTCCCGGATAATAGATTCAGGTACTTTGCACCTGCATTTCTAAGCTTTTTGAGCAGGATTGAGTCTTGTAGAAGTGCAAGTATCTCTTCTCTAGAGAAATCTCTCAAGGTTAACAGGTCTCTTTTCTTCACGTTTCAAAAATTTTTGATCAAAAATTTAAAAGTGACGCAGGTAAACCAAGAAAATATATACCAGTTTATCAGACTTTGTGTCTTTGAGTCTGCATGTGGTCGATGCTGTATCTTTTAAGGAACAATCCCCAGCGTCTCATAGACAACATGAAGGCTAGGTTTCTGGATACGGGTCTGGTGGAGGAGGCTATAAGGCTTGACACTGAGTGGAGGGCGAAGAAGAAGGAGTATGACGAGGCAAAACACGAACTGAATGTTGTCTCCTCCCGCATCAGGACGGCGCAAGGCGAGGAGAGGGAACAGATCCTGGCCAAGGCACGTGAATTGAGCAGGAAAGTTGACAATATCGAGAAAGAGCTGGCCGAGCTCGAGGCAAAGAGAGACGAGGTTTTGAAAAAGTTGCCAAATGTTATCCACGAGACAGTCCCCATCGGTCCCGACGAAAGCTATAACCAGCCAGTGAGATACTGGGGAAAGCCGAAGGTTTACAGTGGAGACGTTGAAGCATTCTTGAAGGAAACCAAGGAGAAGGGCTTCAACGTTGACTATGAGGTAATTGACTGGAAACCGCTGGGCCACGCAGATTTTCTGGAAAGCAAAGGGCTCACAAACACTCAGAAGGCAGGCGAAGTTGCAGGAGCAAGATTCTACTACATGTTCAACGACCTTTTGTGGCTCGAACTCGCGCTAGAAATGTATGCACTGGAATTCCTGGCTTCGCAGGGATTCACTATACTTCTGCCACCCTACATGCTTAGACGTGAAGTCTTGGAGGGAGTGATAAGCTTCGAGGACTTCCGAGACATGGTCTATAAGATTGATGGCGAAGAACTGTACCTGATCGGCACAGCCGAGCACCCGATAGCCGCGCTACACTCAGGGGACGTTATACCAGAAAAAGACTTGCCACTACTTTATGCTGGCCTCAGTCCATCGTTTAGGAAAGAGGCTGGCGCTCATGGAAAAGACACCAAGGGAATCTTCAGGGTCCACCACTTCGAAAAGGTAGAACAGTTCGTCTTCTCGCATCCCGACGAGAGCTGGAAATGGCATGAAAAGCTGATAGAGAACGCCGAGAAATTGTGGCAGGGACTAGAGATACCCTACCGGGTCGTCAACATAGCTTCTGGAGATCTAGGAATGGTGGCCGCCAAAAAGTATGACTTAGAAGCATGGATGCCTGCCCAGGCTAAGTACAGAGAAATGGTGTCATGCTCGAACTGCACTGATTGGCAAAGCTACAGGCTTAACATAAGGTATGCTGAATACAAAGGAGGTGTAACGAAGGGTTATGTCCACACCCTAAACAGCACCGCCCTCGCTATTCAGCGGACAATCTGTGCTATAGTGGAAAACCACCAGACAAAGGACGGCTACGTAAAGGTACCGAAAGTACTTCATAAATACCTAGAACATGTAGAGAAAAACCTTAAGGTACTTGTACTTGAATAGTTGCCATTCCTCTTCTCATGGTAAAGATAATCTTTTATATACACATTTAACCATTTATGCTTGATGAAATATGAGTACACGACCCGAGGAAGCTGGAAACATCAAGGTTGGATCGTTCATAGTTATCGACGGTGAACCTTGCAAGGTAGTTGAAGTCGAGAAAAGCAAAACAGGAAAACATGGATCCGCGAAGGCCAGGATAGTGGGCATAGGCTTCTTTGACGGAAGCAAAAGAAGCATCGTTGTGCCAACAGACGCACGCGTAGAGGTCCCAGTGATAAGGAAGTTCACTGCACAAGTCGTTGCTATTGTTGGTGACAACCTACAGTTGATGAACCTGGAAGACTACTCTACATTTGAGATGCCGATGCCACAGGAAGAAGAACTAAAGTCAAAGCTCAGCGAGGGCGTTGAGGTCGAAGTCTGGGAAGTAATGGGCAGACCAAAGATAATGAGGATTAGGACTTAGAGACTATTTTCGTGATGAGCCAGGCAGGAGTGAGCCAAAAGCGATGACCGCGATCTTGAGTGCTGACACAAATTTTCTCCTGGCTTACACCTGAGGGATGCGTACTGCCACAAAAAGAGTGCAAAATTGGGCTTGTCGGTGGCACTTTTTCTCTCCTTCACCGGGGACATAGACACCTTCTGAGATATGCGGCCAGCAAGTCTGAGAAACTTATAGTTGGCGTGACTAGCGACGAATATATTAGGAAAAACCAAAAAAGTCATCCAGTAGAGCCATACGAGCTGAGAGCGTTATCCGTGATTCTATTCTTGATGCACGTTGACCCCTCGCTAAACATACTCGTAGTGCCAATCGACGATGAGTATGGACCAGCTTTAACAGAGGTGGAGGCTGACTGTATTTTCGTAAGCGAAGAAACATTCTCAGGCGCTGTAAAGGTAAACCTGGCCAGGAGAGCGAGGGGTCTAAAACCTCTCAAGGTGTATTCCGTTGAGCTCATAGGACATGAGGGAGAAAAACTCTCAAGTACAACGTTATGGAGAAAAATATTAAGCAGACAGACTAGAGGCGATTTTTCTCCGTATAGCTTCAACAAGGAAAATTACTAATAGCCCCCATATAGCCAGGATAAGTATTCCCAGGAGACTCCTTGCAAAACTCTGTGGAACAACTGTTGCAACCTTCTCAGCCAGTGCTACGAGGGCAATAAGAGACCCCCAGAAAACAAGTAACACCCCAGACAAGAGAGCAATGGTTCTAATCTTCCTATTTATGCTAGCCATCTACATCACCCCACCGGTGTTAACAAATAGGACAGAAAAGCAAGGAAAGCTGCTACAACTTCCAACCATATGTACATTTCAGCAACCTCTTTCTCAGTTAACGGCCCAGAGAAATGCAGAATCAGTCTAGTTAAGGTCAGAGGTGCCTTTGGGTCTGGGTTAGACCTTAATATCCCGTTCTCTACAAGAACCGGCCTCACTTTTATTTCCCGATGCTCCCTGAAGCCCCTAAAGCTCACTAGAACAAAGAGACCATTAAGTATATGTGGCAACAGAAGAACCAGGACAACGAACTCCAGGTGGAAAGCTACGGCAATTGCTCCAAGAAGAGCGCCCAGGAAGAGACTACCGCTGTCCCCGTTAAATATCCTCGCAGGGTAAGCGTTGAAAGGATAATAGGCGAGTAGAACGGCTAGAGATACTACTGTTAGTACAAAGAGAAGCGTGTCTCCTTTCAGTAAACTGATTATGGCAAGTGTTGTAAATATGACTATTGACGTGCCTGGGACAATGCCGTTTAAAACATCAAGCATGTTGACGACGTTTGCCGTGCCGGCAACGGAGACAGGTAGGAGGAGCCAGTATATTATTGTCATTCTCATCCTGCCAATTATTGGAACTACTGGTCTGCCCCATTCGATAGCTTTTGGGTAAAGAAAACCTATGACGGCTAGTGGAACAAATGTAAAAACGCTTAGAATAGTTTTCGTCAGTCCTCCCAGGATTTTTTTGTCATCTATGTATCCTATAGCGAAACCTATCCCAGCGCTGAGGGCGACTCCAACTAGTTTTGCTAGAGAAGATGCGTCCAGAGGATAGAAAAGCATGAACAATATCAGTCCAGATACAAAGCCTATAAAGAGGGCTACGCCTCCGCTGTGCGCAACGAGAGGATTTCCAGGCTTATGTGCATCGGGCCGGCTTAGGCCGTGCTCCAAGTGCAGCTTAATTATTTTAGGTGTGGCTATCTTTACCACTAGAAAAGCTACGATAGACGACAGCAAGACACCTAAAAAGGCTTCCGGCATACCTCATTACCTCCTAGACAACACCTGTTTTTTTGGCTACGTAACCCATCAACACTGGGAACAATATAGTTACATCCCCCGGCACTGTCACATGTTTGGCCTGAGGCTTTATTTTTCCCCAGCTTATTGCCTCCCTGGTCTGTGCTCCAGACAAGCTCCCGTCCCACTCTGGAGCCGAAGTAATTTGGACTGCATAGTCTAGTCCACCTCGGAACTGTGACCACCAAATAAGGTGGTGCTTAGATATGCCGCCGCCAAGAATTATACCCGTCAAGTTGTCAACACTGTATATGTATTCGGAGATTTTTCTCTCGTCTTCTAGCAAGTCAAGCTTGACTTGCTTGGCGTTGGGTCTGAGGCGTTGCTCCTCGTTAAAGGTAAATATGGCGGTTCCAAATGCAGAATCGAGAACTCCGGGTGCAAACAGGAGCTTGTTTCTCTCATAGACGGCTCTGAGAATAGATGACTCGTCTCTGAGTCTTTTACCAGACTCATGTGCAAGCTCGCTGGTTGTCCATGTATCTTTTATTTTTATTAGTTCCTCGAGCATCTCGTGGACGAAACGCTCAATTGGCGGGCCATAGTTTTCGACGGGAATAAGGATGTTTCCCAGCCTATGTATTTCGAGCTCTTTTAGAAAGACGTCGTCCATCGCGAATTCGCCTATATAGTAGTTGTTCCCTGTTCCTCGTGCAATGTCATGGTCGAAAGTGCCGCCAGTCGTCATGAGTAGTTCACATATCCCTTTATTGACCATATCGGCTATGATGCCCCTTAAGCCCGTAGAGACAAGGTTTGCTGGAAAAGCCAACGCAATCTTGCTAGAGGTGGTGATCGCATCGACCAGTATATCTGCGGCTCTCACTAGGTATTTTACCGAGAAGCCTCCCATCTGTTTATACTTCTCCATTAATTTTTCCGAGGCTTCAGCTATGTCGGCTAGCCTAATGTCTGTAACTGGCTCACGCAAGAGTTCTCGACGGATTTTTATCTTCTCGCTTTCATTCACAGCCACGAAGAAAACGTCCTTTCTAAAAAACCTAATGCAGGCTATACTGTACAGCTATTTCGGAAAAAGAAGGCCAACGCCCTAGTGCACCTTTATACTGAACACTCCTTTCTGACTTATCGACAGCATTTTAGCGGCTTCAGACTTCTCTGGGTCAATCACCGCTATAAAGCCATCCCACTCCTCGGTGAACTCTCTAGACCCGCATATGGGGCAAACCTCTACAGTGTCCTGGACAAGCGTTTTACACTTTACACATGCCTTTAACGGGAGCTTACGTTTCTTAGCCACTCTTTTCACCGGCTTGCTGCGTCTTAGACTTTTCGATAAGCTCCTTAATAAACTCTAACTTGCCCAAGTAGGGCTGACGCATCGTCAACCTAATTTTTAGCTGACCTTTCTGCTCATCGTAAGCAATACCAACTACTCTCGCCCTGACAATGTCGCCCTTCCTTATCGTCCTGGTACCCTTTTCGTCCTGTATAAGAACCACGCCATTTTCTCGATCATACGTTATGTTCTTCGATGGATAGATCTGTGACTTGTGCACAAAGCCATCAACGGGTCCTAGCCTCACAGTTAGGCCAATATTTTCAACGAGGACAACTTCTCCCTCAACAATCTCGTTATTGACAGCACTATAAACCAATGCCTTGAACCTCACATCGTGATATGGCGCGCCATCCCCCCAAGTCAAATAGCCATACTCAGATACATCCACATCCAAAACTGTGACAACCATCCCGATTCCCTGGATAACTCTGCCCTCAAACTCCTCTTTCAAAATCTCTAGTGCAACCTCTTTTAGGGGTCTGCCAAACATTCTCGGAGGAATCCTAATTACGTCTTGAAGCTCTACTAACTTGTACACATCTTTGCTTAGACAAACAGATATTTTAAACATTTTCTTTAAAGACAATCATCTCAGAATAATCGCGAGCAACCGAAACGTAAATAAGACTTCTCAGAACAAAAATAAATGCCCGGCGGGAAAGCCCCAGGGGGCTAGCCCTCCCCTGCACCACAAACGGGCTTTACGGTGGGGGGCGTCAACCCCCATGGGCGTCCAGCCTGCTGTGCGGAGACCCGCAAAGGTACCAATGAAAACCGTTTCCACGGGACGCCTCGTCCGCGTAAGGCTCCTCGTAGGAGGAGTCCTTGCGCGGCAGAGGCCGAACCGGGTTAGGCCCGGGAGGGAGCGGCCCTAAGGCCTCCGAGGCGTGTTCGTGGAGGCGACGGTTAGAGGGCTGCCTTTGCGGGGACCCCACACAGCAGGCTGGGCCACCGTGGGGGGATGCCGCCGGGCATTTCTGTATGCGAAAAAAATGTATAGTATCACTGTAATCAATTTTAATGGGCGCCAAGTGGTCCGGCGGGCGGCCTCCGGTCCGTCTCGGCGACGAGACGGGCTGTGGAACCCCCTCACCGCCGCGGACCTGTAGCCGCGTAAGCGGCACGGCGAGATGCCGTGGATCAGCTGTTGCTCTTGCCACGGATGGGGATGACCTACTTTTAGTGGTAGCGACGACGTGGCAAGCTTGCGTGGAACGCTGATCCTGCAGGGGGAGGGTCAAGCAGGAGCCTATGAGGCTCCGCGGGGAGGCTCCGGGTAGAC
This sequence comes from Thermofilum sp., assembly GCF_038871435.1. Classification (NCBI taxonomy): domain Archaea; kingdom Thermoproteati; phylum Thermoproteota; class Thermoprotei; order Thermofilales; family Thermofilaceae; genus Thermofilum; species Thermofilum sp. The sequence goes on along the minus strand of NZ_JAVZIC010000003.1, from coordinate 82,933 downwards.
CCTTAGACAGATGCCGCCTAAACATAAGGGGGGGTACGACCGGCCACTTGGCGCCCGATCGTAGAAATAGTTATTTCTGGTGCCGCGTTCCATGCATGGAGTTTGCAATGAAGGTCTTAGACCTGTTTGCCGGCGCTGGGGGGTTTAGCAGGGGGTTTCATCAGGAAGGGTTCGAAATTGTGGGGGCTGTAGAGCTGGACAGTAATGCTGCCTCCTCTTTTGCCCTGAACTTTCCTAAGGCCCATGTATTCGTGAACGACATAAGGGAGCTACACTCACTGGATATTTTGAGTAAGCTTGGGGAAAAGCCAGATGTAATTATCGGGGGTCCACCGTGTGAAGGCTATACGAGGGCTAACCCCAAGAGAGAAAAAGAGCCGCTAAACAGGCTTTATGTGGACCCGCTTGGATCTCTTGTCCTACATTTTATCCGTATTGTCGGGGACCTAGAGCCAGAAGTCTTCGTAATGGAAAATGTTCCGGGAATTCTTGACGGTGGACTAGGTGAAGTTATTAGGGAAGAATTTGCACGCGTCGGATATTCAGAAGTATACTTCAATGTGCTAAAGGCTGAGGACTATGGAACCCCTTCTCATCGTGTACGCGTATTTATCTCTAACAAAAAGATAGCCCCGAAAAAGACGGGCAGACAGGTTACTGTTTGGGAGGCGATAGGCGACCTGCCGCCGCCTGACCCATATTATGAAATTCCAAATCATGAGCCAGTCTCCCTGAGCACGGGGAAGCTCAAGAGAATAGCAAAACTGAAGTGGGGCGAACCACTGATACATTACAGAGGCTACGGAAAACGTGTACTAGGGAACTTGGTTAGGCTACACCCTTATCGACCTTCTCCCACCGTGATGGGGTCTACACGGTTTGTTCATCCGTTTGAAAACAGGCTTTTAACGGTACGTGAGCAGGCACGATTGATGGGGTTCCCAGATAGCCATGTTTTCGTTGGAAGCAAGGATTCACAGTTCAACCAGGTTGGGGAAGCTGTCCCAGTGCCGCTGGCGCGTGCAATAGCTGGAGAGATAAGAAAGATCCTATGACCCCAGCCATTGGAGAGTTTCCAAAAAGTTCTTTACCCAGTATGCATCCCTTGTAGCGAAAAAGTATGCTTGACAAATTCATACCGGTGCTCCACAACACCAATAGTTCACAGCGTGTAGCAGACACTGCCAGAATAGCCTTCGGCCTAGGATACAAGACACTAGTTATATCTAAGGCAGTAGGGCCGGCGGCACAGATAGGGCTCCCCGAGGCGCAGAAACTTGCGATCCGCTACAATGCAAATATAATTTTTCTCTCGGACCTGTCAGAAGTAATAGAGCTTCTACAGCCAGACGTAACCCTAGTGGTTGTGCCAGGCAAGTATGGAGGAGCGAATCTCTCGGAGACACTTAGCAAACTATCCCAGAGGCTTAGCGAGATAAAGAAAGTGCTCCTAGTTTTCGGAGGCTCAGAGCCCGGGCTTACCCAGAAAGAAATGAAGCTTGGAGAGGTAGTACACCCGGACAGGGTAATAGAAGATATAGGCACCGTCGGAACAGTAGCAATAACGCTTTACACGGTGTCACAGACAATACAGACTAGACAAGTCTGATGCGTGTAACTGTTTTCTTGTTCTGCCAGCTGTATTTTCGAATCCTTTTAGACTTTCCAAAGCCGCAGTGCGCACAGTAGCCCTTCCTAATGTTGTAGCTGTGGTGTCCACACCGGCGGCAACGTATATGTGTGATCTTTTTACCCCTTTTGCCGAAAGATGTTGTACCCTTAACCATTCCTCAACACCCCTCACGGGACTGGGGAAACCAGGATCACGTTATCCCCCCTAACAATTATGGTGCCTAGCTGCCTGGTCTTGGCGTTCTTTATTTCTTCGGCATTTTCTAGAACAAGGTTCAAGTGGTAGTCATAGCTTTTTAGGAGCCCACGTATCTCTCTTCCACCCTTTAGCCTTACAAGCACGTTTTTGCCCAAAGATTCTGCTAGGATCGAGATTGTCCCCTCTTCCATCTGATACTCGCCTCACTAACAGCCCCCTAGGAACTTTATAAAGTTTTTCTTAGCACAAGTTACACTCAGGGACGCTGAGAGTTTTTGTACTCATTTATTAGTAGCGTGACTGCGTGTCTGACGAGTTCACTCATAGAGGAGTATTCTCCCCTTTTAACGAGTTCAAGCGCCCTATTATAGTCCTCAACGCTCAGGCGAAAATTAACCTTTACCAGGTCGCCTTCCTTGCTCATCATCTTATATATGATGTAGCGCTCTATTAAATATTTGCCACAAGGACGGGGTCTATGCTCATGCAAAGCTAAAGTTTAAAAAGTCCGTTTTTGTCTATGTTGAGAGGTGTTCACGTGTCAGCTAAAACCTCGTTCAAAATCGTAATATCCGACCCAAAGACTGGAAAAGCAGAACAAGTCGAGGTAAGCGGTGAACAAGCCCTGAGGCTGATTGGACACAAGATTGGAGACATAATAGACGGCGCGCTCGTAGGAAAGCCCGGAATCAAGCTCCGCATCACCGGTGGATCTGGAAGAGCTGGAGAGCCAATGAGGCCCGATATCCAGGGCGCCAGGAAAGGGTACTTCCTGCTCTCTGGCCCTCCAGGCTACTGGCCCAAAGAAAAGGGTGAACGCAGAAGGAGATTTGTCCGTGGAAATACAATATCGGAAGACATTGTACAGATAAACGCTGTAATCGTCTACGAGGAACAAGCAAAAGCCTCAAGCTAGATTGTTGTAGTTTAAGCCGGCTTTCTTCAAACCGCAATTGTTGTAAATAGTTTTATAAGTGCGGTCTACCTAGCCTTAAATATATGAGTAAAACACCTGATGAGACAGAAAAAACAGAAGAATTTCCGCTTCCCGACAACCAAACGACACTTCTCTGTATAATCCAGCAACTATTAGGATTTGATAGGGCACGTGTCTATTGCAGTGACGGTAAGATCAGGCTATGCAGGATACCTGGAAAATTCAAAAAACGCATGTGGATGAAGGTCGGCGACGTTGTACTTGTCGCTCCGTGGGATTTTCAGCCAGAGCGTGGCGACATAATTTATAGGTATACCTCTAACGAGCTACAAAAATTAGAGAAGAAGGGGCTTTTGAAGGAGCTGAAGGACCTTCTCGGATAGCCCTACTCTCTGAGACAGTTTTTAACTGTGTGGGCCAAGTCGGAAGCGAGGTCTCTCGGCACGCCCGAATACCTCTTGACTTCCGTTCCTTTCTTTATCACAACTACTGTCGGGAGACCTAGAACCTCAAACTTCTCGGCAATCTCCTTCTCTACGTCAACATTTACCCTGACAAAGCATACAGATCCATATTTCGCGAACAACTTGCTAACCTGTCTAAGTATCTCGTCAACAGCTTTGCATGGGACACACCAATCTGCATAAAAGTCTATAACAACTACTCTCATGTTTTGCAAGAGCTGTATCAAGACGTCGCCAGTCACGTCTACTAGCTGGTTGCATGCCTCAGACATACCTTATCCAAGGTGTCCCAGGCACTTAATTTATTTAGCGCAAGGCATTAAATAGAACAGAAAGATGGGTACATATCTAACTCCTCTGATAAGCCCTAAACATGTTGAATTGGACAAGCTTCAGGGAAGAATACTGGCCATAGACGCTTTCAACTCTATTTACCAGTTCCTGGCCCTCGTGCGAGACAAGTATGGGAGACCCCTAACAAACAGTAGAGGACAAGTTACCTCTCACTTGGTTGGACTAGTGTCCCGGTATTCTAGGCTTGTATACGAGTACAACATGCTCTTTATCTTCGTATTCGATGGGCCACCCCACCCATTAAAGAGAAAAGAGCTGGAAAGAAGGAAAACCCTGCGCGAAAAGGCTAGACAAGAATATCTTGAGCTTTTGAGGAAAGGCGACCTAGAAAAAGCTTTCTCTAAGGCAGTAGTCTCAGCCTCGATAGACGAATGGATAGTTGAAAGCTCAAAGAAGCTTTTGAGACTTATGGGCTTCCCAATTATACAGGCTCCCCATGACGCCGAGGCGCAGGCTGCCTTCCTGGTGAAAAGTGAGCAAGCGTGGGCTGTGGGCTCCATGGATTGGGACTCTCTCTTGTACGGTTCACCCAGACTTGTCCGGTACGTTACGCTTACAGGGTTCGAATGGCTACCTTCTAAGATGATGGCTCGAAAACTTATGCCAGAAATAGTCGAGCTCGAGGAGACGCTGAATATGCTTGGCATCACGCATCAGCAACTAGTTGATTTAGCTATCCTTGTCGGCACGGATTACAATGACGGGATTCCCGGGGTAGGACCTAAACGTGCACTCTACCTGATAAAAAAGTATGGATCCCTCGAAGGCTTGCCGCTAAATCTGAAGAAAATGCTCCCAAACAACTATAAGGAAATACGTGAACTCTTCTTGAATCCTCCTATAACCACGAGCTATGATATAATCTTTGGAGAGCTCGACGAGGAGGGGCTTAGAAAGTTTCTCGTAGACGAAAACGACTTTTCACATGAAAAAGTAGAAACATATCTTAAAAGGTTAAGAGAGGCGTTCCAGAGGCGAACTAGGACTCTAGATTATTTTTTATAATGGTGTTGCAGAGTCTATTATCATGTGGCATTCTTTAGGGACCTAGTAGAAGTAGCAGACAGGGTTACACAGGTAGCTAGTAGAAAAGAAAAGATACGCCTACTAGCAGAGTTTCTTGAAAAGCTGTCCCCAGAAGAAGTGCCCATCGCGGCAAGGTTCCTGGCCGGCGAGGTTTTCCCAGAATATGACACGAAGGAGCTCGGCGTGGGGTATTCTTCGCTTAAACAGGCATATAGTGTGGTGAGGCATGCATCTATCCTGCCGATAGCTGTACAGCCTTTAACAATTACTGAGGTTTATCGTACACTTGAGAGGATAGCTGGCGCTACTGGAGAGGGTAGCAAAAACAAGAAGATCAAGCTTTTGCAGTCTCTCCTTTCTAGGATGGAGCAAAGAGAAATAGACTTTCTGCTACGTGTACTGTTCGGCGAGGTCCGGATAGGTGCAAGCAAGGGCCTCCTGCTCGAGGCGGCCTCAAAGATTGCAAATGTGCCAATAAGCGACGTACTGCACGCATACATGGTTCTAAGCGATGTGGGTGACGTGCTATTAATGGCCCGAGAAAAGCCTTCAATGCTTGGAAGAGCAGAGCTGAATCTTTTCCATCCAGTCAAGCCCATGCTTGCAGATATGGCATACAGTGTGGAAGAGCTTTTCCAGGAGCATGGGGCTCCACTATACTTAGAGTACAAGTATGACGGTATACGCTTGCAGATACACATAGACTCAGGAAGGGTTGAGGTTTTTTCTAGGCGGCTGAACAGGATTACCGAGTTTGTGCCGGATGTTGTAGAAAAAGTCCTAGGAAACGTTAAGGCGGAGAAAGCTATTCTTGACGGCGAGGCCCTAGCTGTTGTCGACGGCAAACCTGTAGCTTTTCAGGATCTGCTGAAGAGGGTGAGACGGAAAAGAGAACGCGAAAAGTTTTTCCGCGAGCTTCCGTTCCAGCTCCATCTTTTCGACGTGATATATATCAATGGCAGGACGCTGGTTAAGGAAACCTATAGTTCGAGAAGGAGCATCTTGCAGGAAATAGTTACAAGCGACGAGCTACTTGCCAAGATGAAGATCGTATACGAGAAGGAGGAGGCCGAGAATTTCTATAAGGAGGCGCTGAGCGAAAACCATGAAGGCGTAATGTCGAAGCGTGCATCTTCATTTTACAAGCCTGGAATAAGGGGGAGCGACTGGCTTAAACTTAAGTCTTATGATACGATTGACTGCGTCATCATCGCGGCAGAATGGGGGCACGGCAGAAGAAGTGGATGGCTCAGCAACTATCATCTAGGCGTTCTAGATGAGGAAAGTGGAAAGTTTCTATCTGTAGGAAAAACATTCAAGGGGCTCAGCGACGCGGAGTTCGAAGAAATGACAAAGAAACTTTTACAGCTGAAGACCAGAGAGGAAGGCTACACTGTATATGTGAAGCCTGAAATAGTTGTGGAGGTCGACTATAGCGAGATACAGAGAAGCAAGCGATACCCCTCAGGCTTTGCGTTGCGTTTTGCACGTATCAGAAGGATACGCTTTGACAAAAGCCCCGATGAAGCCACAACGCTAGGCGAGCTTAGAAGAAGATATCTCCAGAAAATGCAGAATAAAGAACTGGATGAGGAGGAGGGATAGAGCATTGGCAAAGATAAGTATAGAGCCTATTGCCGACGAGAGCCTCGGAGTCAGATCAATGGCGCTCTATGCAGATATAGCGGGACTAAAGATTCTCTTCGATGCGTCTGTTTCTCTTGGCCCGGAAAGGTATGGCTTACCCCCGCATCCAGAAGAATTCAAAGCACTGGCTAAGCGCCGAGAAAAGATTCTAGAAAAAGCTCGACAAGCAGAAATAATCACAGTGTCACACTACCATCGTGACCATTATACACCGCCCTACCCATCTCTCTTTGAATGTACAGGTGGAAACGAGTACCTAGAAATATATTCTGGAAAAATACTCGTAGCTAAACATCCCTCTGAAAAGATAAATCCCAGTCAGAAAGAGAGAGCTAGAAAGTTCTTTAAAGCTATCGAAGGCAGAACCAATGAGATACACCTAGTAAACGATTCTCTCCTAAGCTTTGGAGATACTAAAATTGAAAGCTTCCTGGCCCCTCATGGAGAAAATCTAGGCTATGTGCTATGTTTTATCGTTTATTTTCAAGACAAAGCCGAGCTAGCCTTCTTGCCCGACGTGCAGGGTCCCTACAGCAACGATGTCCTAGAAAAGATAACAAAAATCAAACCCAGAATCGTAATAGTTGGAGGTCCCCCAACTTATCTCTCGGGGTCGAAAGTATCAAAGGATGCTGTGGACAGGGGGATGAGGAACCTCTCGAGGCTTTACGCCCAGCTCTCACAAGAAAGCAAAATCATTATTTCCCACCACCTTCTAAGAGATCCCGAATGGAGAGAAAAGCTTGAAAGCTATGGTATCCCTGGGAACAGCATAAAGACTTATAGCGACATTCTCGGGCTCCCATACACGGGTTTGGAGGCATACAGAAATTTCCTCTTCGAAAACAACCCGCCGCCAAGCAACTACAGAGAGATACTGGAGGCACTGAAAAAAGAACGCGCGAGATGTGATAAGCTCTTTGATTTCCTGGAAAAATAAAGACTTATTAACTCTGCATCTGCTATAGCAAACTCCTTGTTGTGAAAAATAGTGAAGGTGATAAGGTTGAGGGGAATAATAGTAACCGTGCTATCTAAATCCCCAGAAAAAGCACGTGAAATAGCGGGGAGCATTGCAAAACTCGAGGACAAAAACAAGGTTGAAATCTACTATAGAAAGCTTTCCCCAGACCTTCTCCTCTCTCTACTTGTACCCACAGACTACCCAGACAGCATACTCAACGCTGTTTCCACGGCTACTCTCTCTGATGTGATCATATTTTACGGCGACGAGCCGCTAAATTCATTTGATGGAGAACTCCTACTGTTGATGGGCATGCTCGAGAAGAAAAGCATAATTATAGGTGGAGACGAAAGAATTAAGAAACTTGCGTCAAGCGCCGGAGTCAAGAACGCCCTCTTCGTAGACAGCCCCCACGAGATCCGCTTTGAAGACTTAGCAGTAGATAAAAATGCGGGCTTCATCTATATCGACAGAGTTTTCCCGGTGAGGGGTGTCGGCACAGTGATGCTTGGATATGCCAAGACATCCATAAGAGCACATGACAAGTTTGTCTCTCTCCCTGCAAAAAAGGAAATAGAGATAAAAAGCATACAAGTTTTAGACGTTGACTTTGAAGAAGTGGGCTATGGGACAAGGGTAGGCCTAGCTATTAAGGGCGAGGAGTACGAAAGACTCAAAGAGACTTATTCGCTGGTAAGAGGCAACTTGACTGAAAAAATTGAAGGCAAGATCGTAAAGCTCCCCTGGTCCGTCGACCTCAAAAATGGCAATGAGTACCATATATACAGCGAAGGCTGCTATTCTACTGGAATAGTTGAGGTTGAAGGAGACGGCATCAGAGTACAGCTTAGGAAACCGTTGCCTGAGGCAAAGGAATACTTGATAGCAACGCCTAATACAAATGGGAAAATGTCACGGATAGTAGGCAAGATAACATTCTAACGCATGGCTAGTCAAGAAGCATTTCTAGGTACCATTCCGGATCGAATTCTTTTAGGTCTCTTATACCCTGCCCGACGCCGACAAAAATTATTGGCTTCCGTGTTATGTATACAATGGACAGGGCAGCACCTCCTTTAGTATCTGCATCAAACTTGGTGAGAATAGAGCCGTCGAATCCGACCTCGTTGTAAAATGTCTTGGCCTGCTCTACTGCATCGTTCCCTACAAGGGCATCTCCCACAAATATCTTTAGGTCTGGCTGAGATACTCTAACTATTTTCCTCATCTCGTCCATTAGATTCTTCTTTGTATGCATCCTGCCCGCAGTGTCGATCAAAACAACCTGAGACAAACCCTTTTCCCCGCGTTTCACAGCCTCATAGGCAACAGCGGCGGGGTCAGCATCATATCCCAGAGACACAAAGTCTGCACCAATTTTGGACGCCCAGTACTGTGCCTGCTCTATGGCACCTGCCCGAAAAGTGTCAGCCGCCGCTATGGTAACCCTATAGCCCTTTTCCTTGTATAGATTGGCCAGCTTGGCCACAGTAGTTGTTTTTCCGTGGCCATTTGGCCCTAGAAATACAATTGTGAAATAGCCTTTTTGTCGAATAGCCTCAGCAGTTCTCTGCCATATATCTATCTTCCCCGCCTGGGAGAAAAGGTCTTCGAGGAGCCTCCTGAACTCTTTAAGGATGATTTCCTTCTTGTTTTCTAGTCTGCCTACTTTTTTCCCAGAAATACGCTCGGAAAGATCCCTAAAAATAGACTCTGCAACTTCTAGGGCTACTCCTTCTTCGACAAGCTTCAATACATAGGTCGACGAAACCTCTTCTACAGCCTTGGGGTCAAGCTCCGTATAGGCAAGCTCCTCTACAAACGACTTTAAAACATTTTTCAGGCTAAAGCTCGGCATTAGAAACTACTCCCGGCAGGCTATTTTGTTGCCTTGATTATTCCTTCGATTTCTCTGATCCTAGACACGATTTTGTTCAAATCGTCTACTCTTTTTTGTATGAGCTGGTTCAGTTCTTCCTTTCTCTTGCTGAGGAAATCCAAAGTCTCCTCGAAGGTTTTCTCAACAAGTATGTCTCGCGCTATTGCCACTAGGAACTTCTCTTGCTTCTTCACATTTGCCCTGATATATATCCCTGAGGAAACCGGGACAAGTATCTCCTTTGAATCTTCCAAAGAATTTATATTTTTAAGAGCCGAAATAGCAGCTTCAACTTCGGCGACTAGGCTCTGTGCAAGGGTTATTTCCTTCTCGAGTTCTTCAGCTATTTGGGCCAGGTAACCGTATTCCTCGGCCAGCCTCTCCCTACTTATCTGTGACAATTATATTCACCTTAAAATATACGCGACAATCTTGTCTGCCTGTGCCAGATCCCTGACGTATTCGTCCTGAACCTCTTCTAGGGGAACCTCTCTAATACTTGCAATCTTTATGTGGTTTCTAGTGAGCTTGTGTCTCGACCCCAAGATACTGTATACTTTTTCTTTTGCTTCGTCCTCGCTTAGCCCCCTTACGTAGATCCTAAACTTCCTTTGTTCGCCGAGCCTTAGACGCATTGTTCCCGAAACTTCAAATGTTTTCACTGAACCCATAACGACCCTCAGAAAAAATGTAACAAGATTTATAGTTTTTTTGCTTCAACGCGGCCAAAACTTCCTCACAAAGCATTTGTCAGAAAAATGGTGGACCGGCCGGGATTCGAACCCGGGACCACCGCCGTTCTCGGAACCCCAACTTTCATGGTCCTTGCAAAGGCGGCATCCTCCCACTAGACGACCGGCCCCCTTTGTTTAGAATACTTGAGATTTTTAAAAGTTTTTGCGCTGAGCTCCATCGCTTTTCTTTCCAGTCATTGTTTTTTGTATAGGAGAGATAACTTTCAGGATTATTTTCGGAAGCAATTTCATGTTTTTGTTACAAACCTATTACGGGGTTCATATGGTCAACAAAGGAAGTGACACTTTTTTGATTAGCGGAGGAGATTCCCTAGTTAGGGTGGAAAACACTATGAAGAACCTAGTCTTGTTTGTTGGTAGTGATGAGGACTCAAAGAAGCTCCTCGAAGACATTAAGATTTGGGGGGCACACGACAAGATAAAGATTGTAGATGTAAGTGTAAATGGGTTAAGGGGCTGGCTTCTAGTAGAATATGGGTCTACAAAGACACCATTACTCGTCACTAACAATACGATTCTCTCGGGCTACGAGGAAATTAGGAATTACATTAAGGCCTCTTTCTCAAACCAGTAGATCGTGGAAAAAGATAAATTATAATCCTTTTTCTGTTTCTAGATGAGCCATGGATAGTGCATTTGCTGCCATTGACAATGTTCGCAAGGCGTTGCTTTCGAGCTTCCTAGTGTTTTATGGCTTCTACGTGTTTGTCCTTTTGGTTTTATTCTTCTTCACAATGGGGCCCAAAGCTCTCATGAATGTCTTTACCTTGCAACACGTGGTCAATGCTATAATCTGGATTTTACCTGCATACGTAGCAAACGGGTCGCCCGTAGTCATTGGAAAATTTTTCTTGTCAAAAAACATAAAGAGACACCCAATAGATTTTAACAAGCGTTTCTTTGACGGTAGGGAAATATTCGGCAAGAACAAGACATTTGAAGGATTCCTCGGCGGACTGGCCGCTGGCTGTCTCGCCTCCCTTATACTACAATACATGGGTCTTCACGACTTAGCCCTAGGGAGTTTGCTGGCGCTGGGAGCTTTGCTGGGGGATTTGGTCGGCGCCTTCATAAAACGTAGAATAGGAATAAAGCCGGGGGATCCCGCGTGGATACTTGACCAGGTGGACTTCCTAATAGGATCCTTCATTTTACAGTTTATCTTCTTCGGAGACCTAGACATGGGCCTCGCATTCATTGCCATGGTTATAACGCCTCTCATACATATCTTAACGAATTTCGCCGCTTATCTTCTAAAGCTAAAAAATGTTCCATGGTAAAGGGCTATTCTCTTCTCAAAGAAGTGTGTTGCCCGTTATAGATATCCGATAAATTTAACCGTTTGAAGATTTCTCGATAAACAGTGAATCTATGACAAGCATCGTTGAGCTCAGCGAGCTAATGAAAAAATACACACAAGAGTTCTCTGACGCAGTCTCGAGAAAAAACTACGACGCGGCAATCTCCCTTGCACTTATGGTGCTAGAAAAACTCGTCACGATAGCGAGAAACGAGGTCTTAGGGGTGATAATTGACCCTACTGTACGTTCATTGGCAGACAACTATATTTCGGGGTATGAAAAGACACTCTCATACACAAAGGGTGTCCTCGAGGGGCTGAAATACGTGAGCCCCCTCTATGCCTACGGGGAAAAAGAACAGCTAGTCCAGCTCCTGGCGAGCTCTGTTTCAGAACTATTCTCATTCATAATGGGGGCTTTGATAGTCGTTGCTTCTCTTTCTCCGCCCACACACGAGGAGAGATTTGGAGTAGTTTAGGACTCCAGGAAACACACATTGCTATATAACGTCTTTTGGACGCCTTATTTCAACTATCTCTACCTCCATGCCTGGGAGAATACCCAGCTTCTCTCTAACTTCTTTAGGTATGGTGAACTGTCTAGAGTCTGTGAACCGTGTCTTAAGCAACCTCACAAAAACAGTTACAGATTGATCGCCCCTGCGTAGGACTATTTCCGCATATTCAAGGGTCTGAATTCCCAGGGCTCGTACAAGCTGAGCAGGGATCAATACCTGATTGTTGGAATAGACTTTAACCTTGTAAGGCAAAGTCGTTATGCTGAGTCCCCGTGCTCCCCTTCTACCCCTTGAAATCATTTATCATCACCATTTAAAATAAGAATTTTCATAGATTAAAATTTTTTGATTAAGCCACCCAAAAATTCAAAACCACGAAACGGTACATGTCTCGATACTGCCTCATGACACACAATAAGCCATTTCACAATAGCAACCGTGGCATCTGCTAGAAAAACTTTTAAAGAGGGGTCGTCTGAAAGCCACTTGAGGGCATGTGATAGCTAAAACTGATATTGAGAAAAAAGTAAAGAGCCTTTTTAAGGATGCCGAGATAGACGTCAAAGTTGACGGAAAAGGTGTTAAGCTAGCGATAGAGGGAGTAGGCGAAGAACTCAACACGTTGTTCGTCAAGCTTGGCGACCTCGTCTCTGGCATAGCGAAGCTTACTGGCGCAAAAGACGCAGATGTCATAGTGAGCATACAAGGAGCCGCGTACGGTGTAGAAGTAGAGATTTACTAAGTCCGGTTGAAGTTGAATAGAGAACATATTTCCTTGATGTTTAAAGACATTCAGCAGTTTTCTTTCTAAGATGCTCTATTCTAGACTGCATAGCCTTAACAATTCCGGGTTCTGATACGGTTTCCCGGTCAATGGGTCCAAGTTCCTTTATGCATTTGCCTGAAACGCACGCCAGCATGAGGGCCCAGAGCCTTGCCACAACTTCGGGCTGGTAGCCTCCCCCTCCAGTCATAAGTATAGGTATTCCCTTAGATGCATACCTCGAAAGCATCAACGAGAAAGCGTAGTATGAATTATCAGTCAATCTGAGGCCTACAAGGGGGTCTCCTTTATACGCGTCGCCCCCCGCCTGAACAATAATGAAGTCGGGATGATACCTTTCAAGTATTTCGTCGATAAAAGCTAAAACGAGCCTGAATACGTCGTCCCCACTTGGGAAAGGCATTGGAAGATTAATGTTTCTACATTGGCCCTCTCCCTCGCCTAGCTCATCTATCCATCCTGTCCCCGGATAAAATCCATAGCCGTAGCCATGGCTACTAATTTTTAGAATTGCATCCCTATAGAGTATCTCTTGTGTCCCATCGCCATGGTGAGCGTCGATATCCACTATTGCTATTCGTTGCACTCCATTTCGCGACAAATGTCTCGCGGCGATAGCAATGTCGTTAAAAACGCAGAAACCGCCGGCAGACGATCTCCTGGCATGATGAAAACCTCCCTGAGGATTGAAGCCTATCCCCCCTCTTTCTCTCAGAAAATCTGCAAGCATAAAAGTACCTGAAACCGCCAGCAAGGCTTTCTCGTATACCCCTGGGAAAGCCGGAGTGTCTCCATAGTCGAGAAGACCGACACCGATTCTAGACACCTCTCTGACAAACGAGACATATTTCTCATCATGTGCAAGAAGCAATACATCTTCTTGAATAGGTCTAACCTCTACAATCCTAAGAGGCAACATGCTCTGAAGAAGCGGCAAAAATCTATCATAGAAAACTCTCCGGGAGCCTGTCCACCTATCCTTCAAAGAGGGAGGAGTAAAAGATATATCTCGATATTCTTTGTGCCAGGCTACCAATATTTCCATGCCTATGATTTATATTCCCTCTTATTAAAAACATTTTTATCCCACATATCTTTAAGTAGCTTGACGAGAAATGGAAAGAGAGTTTTACGAAGTCCGTTGGCTTGGACGTGGAGGACAAGGAGTAGTCACAAGCAGTGAACTTCTCGCCCTCGCCGCCCTAAAAGAGGGTAAACACGTTTACCATGCTCCCGAATTTGGGCCGGAACGCCGGGGAGCTCCTGTGAGAGCCTACACTAGGATAGGGAACGTCCCTTTAGAACTGCACTCCGGCATATACGAGCCCGACATAGTTGTCGTGATAGACCCCTCAATGCAGAACGAGCCCTTCATATTTGCTGGGCTCAAGAAAAACGGGACACTAGTAATAAATGCGAAGACTCCTAGCGAAAAGGTTCTAGAAAATGTGAAGAACCTTGGATTAAATCTGTGGATTGTGGACGCCTACAAGATAGCAATGGAGGTATTTGGGCGCCCATTCTATAATACGCCTATGCTCGGAGCACTAGTAAAGGCAAGCAACATTGTTAATCTAGACTCTGTTCTCTCAGCCGTCTCTGAGCGGTTCTCCAAGGACAGCAAAATTGCACAGCTAAATGTTCTCGCAATTAAAAGAGCTTATGAGGAGGTGAAGAAATATGAGTAAGAGCACACCATTTGTCTTGAAAACCTGGAAAGAAATGCCAATTGGAGGCATAATTTCGGAGCCCAAGACGAGCCTATACAATAAGACTGGTAACTGGCGCGCGTTAAAGCCCGTCCTTAACAAGGACAAATGTATAAGATGCCTGCTTTGCTGGACCCACTGCCCCGAGCCTGCGATCATTAGACTTGATGACGACTATGTATCGATAGACTATGACTACTGTAAGGGATGTGGGATATGTGCGAATGTTTGCCCCGTACACGCAATTGAAATGGTGATGGAGGAATGATGGGAAAACGTGTCGGAATGAATGGGGACAGGGCTGTAGCATTTGCCGCTAAACAGGCAAAGGTCGACGTGATCTCCGCTTACCCAATAACCCCCCAGACAATAATTGTCGAGACACTCGCCGAGTATGTGAACAATGGTGAACTTGATGCCGCTTTTATCCCAGTGGAGAGTGAGCACAGTGCTCTATCGGCTGCTATCGGTGCCTCACTGGCTGGGGCAAGAGTATTCACGGCAACGAGTAGCCAGGGACTTGCACTAATGTGGGAAATCCTCTGGATAGCCGCTGGTCTAAGAGCGCCGATAGTCATGGCAATGGGCAACCGCGCGCTCTCGCCCAACATTAATATCCACTGTAGCCACGACGACGCCTATGCTGCACGCGACACGGGATGGCTTCAATTATTCGCTGAAAACGTCCAGGAAGCATACGACCTAACACTGTTGGCTTTCAAAATTGCCGAGGACCACCGCGTCCTACTACCCACAATAGTCAACCTAGACGGATTCATACTTACGCACGCCGCAGAGGGGCTCTACGTCCTAGACGACAAAGATGTTGACAGCTTCCTTCCGCCGCGGAAGCCAGTAAACCCAATAGACCCAGATAACCCAAAGACCTATGGGCCACTCGACTTTACCGACTGGTACATGGAGCACAGAAAAATCTGGTACGACACGTATCCAAATGTACCACAGGTAATTAAGGAGGCCTTCGCCGAATATGAGAAACTCACCGGGAGAAGATATGTCCAGATAAAGACCTTCAACGCCGAGGACGCCGACAAAGCCATAGTTATTCTAGGCTCGTCCGCAGGCACCGCAAGGTATGCGGCTAGGAAACTAAAAGAAAAAGGACAAAACATGGCCGTTATAAGTCTGACGCAGTACAGGCCATTCCCAAGAAAAGAGCTAAGAACCATACTTGAAAAATTCGACGTGGTAGCGGTCCTCGACAGGAGCCTAAGTTTTGGAAGCCCTGGAAACCAGCTCTTCATGGATGTCGCCACATCCCTGTACAACGCGAAAAAGAAGCCTCTTCTAGTTAACGTCGTCTATGGTCTCGGCGGCAGAGACTTTACTCCACGCCACGTGGAGCAGGTGTACCAGTTAATGGAGGAGGTACAAAAGAGGGGTGAAGCTCCCGAAGAGCCTGTTTGGGTAGGATTAAGGGAGGCATGAGGTGATGTATGTGAGCGTAAAGGCAACACCAATTAAAAGCCTGAAAGAACTGCCACGCACAGAACAGTTTGCGCCCGGACACCGTCTATGCGCGGGTTGCGGAATACCGCAAGTAGTCAGGTTTGCATTAAAGGCTGTCCCAGACCCCAAGGTAGTCGTCAACGCCACTGGATGCCTAGAGGTTGCAACAACTATTTTCCCATACACTAGCTGGGGCGTGCCCTGGGTGCACGTAGCATTTGAAAACGCCGCCGCAGTTGCAAGCGGGATTGAGGCTGCCTTCAGGGTTCTCTCCAAGAAGTACGGAACAAAGAAGCCGAAGATCATCGTATTTGGTGGCGACGGAGGAACATTTGATATCGGTTTCCAGGCTCTTAGCGGTGCACTAGAGAGGGGACACGACTTGATCTATATCTGCTATGACAACGAGGCATACATGAACACTGGTATCCAGCGGAGCGGAGCCACGCCGAAAGGTGCAAGCACCACCACGAGTCCAGCCGGCAAGGCTGTTCCCGGAAAAATGGAGAGAAAGAAAAACCTGATAGAAATAGCCATTGCGCATGGAATTAAGTATGCGGCCACTATGAACCCGGCCTTCCCGATAGACATGTACAACAAGATTGTAAAAGCCGCAAATACCCCTGGTCCAACCGTGCTACACTACTTTACTCCTTGTCCAACTGGATGGTACTTTGACCCGTCGAGAAGCATTGAGATCGCTAGACTGGCAGTGCAGACCCGCATCTGGCCACTCTACGAGTATGAAGACGGCAAGATCAGGATAACCGTGCCCGTGAAGGATCCTAAGCCAGTGGAAGACTACTTTAAGCTTCAAGGTAGGTTTAGGCACCTGCTTGAACCCGAGAACAAGTGGTTGCTAGACGAGATTAAGCGGGACATAGAGGAGAACTGGAACAGGCTCCTAAAGCTCGCAGAACAGAAGTAGGGCTTCCCCAGGCTACACCTGTAAACTACCCGATAAACATTATCTTTTTTTATTTAGAGTGGCAATTCATTTCTGAAGTTTACATGCATGATTACGAGCTGGGCGCAGTCTACAAGTCGATGTGCCCTAACTGTGGCGGAGACATCAGCGACCACCGTTTAGCCAGCAAGACCCCCTGTAGGGTATGTTTACCAGAAGACAAGCTATCCGAGCTAAAAAATACAGCAACTGGGAAGAAACATAGAGGAAAAAATGTCGACGACTTCCTTGCACATCTAGAACAGGTAATCCGGCTACTTGAGGCTCAGGGGACAAAGAAAGAACTGGAAAAGTTTTACAATGTGGAAAAGAAGTTGCTGGAGTTTGGAGAGTTTTTCTCCCAGGCACTAGGTAGCAGACCCTGGAGTGCCCAGAGGACTTGGGCTAGGAGGGTTTTCCTCGGAAAAAGCTTCGTGATTCTTGCACCTACGGGTGTTGGTAAGACTGTTTTCGGCATTCTCACCGCCTTGTTTCTCTCAAAGGAAAAAAGAAAATCTTACCTTATTTTGCCTACCTCTGCTTTGGCGTCTCAAGTATACGAGAAGGCTAGAGCCTTCGCGTCAAAACTCGGCCTGGACCCGGAGAGCATCGTTATATATCATGGTAGTCTCTCGAAGAACCATAAAGAAGAAGTCATTGAGAAGATTCGAAGCGGAGGATACTCCGTCCTCATCACAACGTCCCAGTTTTTGGCCAGGAATTTTGACAAGCTGGAGGGTCAAAAATTTGACTTTGTATTTGTCGACGACGTGGACAGCATAATAAAGTCTTCAAAAAACATTGACAAGCTACTCGTTCTGCTCGGTTTTTCCCGGGAAGACATTGACCTTGCTTTAAGGACTATAAGAGAAACCTCGAGACTAACTCGCCTACTGCGGAATGGTAATGTATCTGACGAGGACAGGTTGCAGGTCGAAAAGTTGCGTGAAAAACTAAGGGAAAACCTGTCTAAGAGTGAACACGGGGTTTTAGTCGTGTCAACGGCGACCGGGAGACCCCGTGGGACAAGGATTAGGCTCTTCAGGGAACTTTTAGGATTTGAAATTGGTGCTCGAGGAGAGTTCCTAAGAAACATTGTTGACACTTATACCATTGTTGCTAACAAAGACATTGTCGAAAAAGCTGTAGAACTAGTGTCAGAACTTGGGGGAGGGGGTCTCGTCTTTGTTCCTATAGGGACCCAGGAAGACTTTGTCCTTCGTCTCGCTGGAGAGTTTGAAAAGTCTGGCATAAGAGCCAAAGTGCTGTATGGCAAGCACAAAGACAAAAACGCCATAAAAGAGTTTGAGGCGGGAAACGTTGACGTCTTGATTGGGACCGCTAGCTACTACGGGACGCTTGTAAGGGGCCTTGACCTTCCACATGTCGTGAAGTATGTGCTCTTCGTGGGCGTGCCACACTTCAAGTTTTCATTGGATCTAGGCGATATCACCCCGCTGCGCCTTGTCCAGATCGCTTCTAATGTCAGAAATATAGCTACAAAAGAAGATCAAGCCTCCCTGGACCGACTAATCCTATACCTGCGAGAGGCCCTACAAAACATGGAGCCTGGAGAATACATGGCTTTCACTAATTGTATAAAGGATAATTCCTGTACCGGAAAACTGGCAAGGGTCGCGGAGAGAATCGACTTGTTGAAAAGAATAGTCGGGAAGTATCTTTCCTCCCTTGAATACCTGGACAGGCTCTCGAAAGAGACTTCCCTCATGATAGTGAAAGACGGAGAAACATTAAAGCTTCTGTTGCCAGACGTCATGACATATATACAGGCTTCTGGCAGAGCTTCACGTCTCTACGCCAGGGGTGTTTCAAAGGGACTCTCAATAGTCATATGCAACGACGAAATGTTCTTTGAAAAATTCAAAAAATTCACCAGTTTCTATGAGATTGAGTGGAAGCCTCTAGAAGAAATCAACCTGGAACAATTAATGAGGGAAATATCCCACGAAAGACAGGTTATTAGGGAAATAATGGAGGGAAAGATCCCTGCAGAGCTAAAAACAGACCTAGTAAAATCTGCCCTAATAATTGTAGAGTCGCCGACAAAGGCAAAAACCATAGCTAACTTCTTTGGCAAGCCCAGCCGAAGAAGGCTTGGACCCCTCATAGCCTACGAGGTGTCCTATTCTGGATACATAATGAACATCGTGGCCACACAGGGCCACATATTTGACCTAACCACCCAACTGTACAGCTACGACTCTGCCAGGGATTTCTACGGCGTCCTCGTAATAAGACGAGACTCGAAACTAAGGTTTGCACCCGTCTTTACCACGATCAAGAGGTGCTTGAGGTGTGGGGAACAGTTCACCGATCCGCCTCTCCAGAAAATCTCCCTCCACGGCTCTGTGCCAAACACCCCGGTAAAGCCTGGTATAGTGGTCTGCCCGAAATGTGGCAGTGACAAGATCTTTGACAAAGCAGAGGTCATCAGGGCGCTACGTGAGCTGGCAATGGAGGTAGAAGAGGTCCTTATAGCCACAGACCCCGACACCGAGGGAGAAAAAATCGGCTGGGACGTCTACCTATCACTTGCCCCCTATGTGCGCAAAGTGAAACGCATAGAGTTCCACGAGGTTACCCGCAAAGCGTTCGAAGAGGCCTTGAACAATCCGAGAGAAATAGACCAGAACCTTGTTCATGCACAGTATGTACGGAGGATAGAAGACAGATGGCTAGGATTCGCCCTAAGCAAGGCGCTTCAAAAACAGTACGGGTTAGCATGGCTTTCTGCGGGCCGCGTACAGACCCCGGTGCTCGGATGGGTCATCTCAAACTATGAAGAATCACTAAAAAGCAAAAAGTATGTCTTCTGGCTCACATTGAAGAGCATCGACAATACAGGCAAGCTCCAGCTACTCGTTGACACAGTACGCCTCGACGGCAAAACCCCACGCACAGTCGCAAGCGAAATGCAAGGCGCAAAAGTGGTTCTCAAGGAAGTACAACGCTCAGAGAAAACAGTCAATCCCCCACCTCCATTTACAACAGACACATTGCTCCGCGAGGCAAACACAGTCCTAAGACTCGACGTAGACAAAACAATGAGGCTGGCACAGGACCTCTTCGAAAGCGGTCTCATCACCTATCACAGAACCGACAGCACGAGAGTATCCGACGTGGGCCTAGCAGTCGCCAAGAGCTACATCTCTGAGAAGATTTCTCCTTCAAGCTTTGTCCCGAGGAGGTGGGGCGAGGGGGGCGCCCATGAATGCATACGTCCCACCCGTCCCCTAGACGTCGACGGACTTATGCAGATACTACGCCAAGGCGTCCTACAGCTACAGATAACCTTGACCCGTGACCACATCCGTCTCTACGACCTGATTTTTAGAAGGTTTATAGCGAGCCAGATGCCTCCAGCAAAAGTCCTAGAAGTAACGGTAAAGGCGTCTGGCCCATACTTCGAGAAAGACCTGGCATTCATCAAGGAAGTCCTAGAAGAGGGGTTCACCAAAGTCTTGCCCCTAAGAACTGGGATTACAAGTCAAGAGGGAGAATACATTATCGAGGACGTCGCCTACAAGAAAGTTGCAACAGTGCCTCTCTATACCCAGGCAGACATCATCAGGCTTATGAAGGAGAGAAACATTGGCAGACCATCCACGTATTCTAAAATCGTCAAGACCCTCCTCGACAGAAACTACGTGTTCGTGGTCAAGGGCGGAAAGCTGGTTCCAAGTAGCCTGGGCAGGCAGGTCTACCAGTACCTCTCAGAGATGTTCGGCGACGTTATAAGCGAGAAGAAGACCGCAGAAGTCCTGGCAAAAATGGACCTCGTAGAAAACGGCGACGCCGACTACATAGATGTCCTAAACGAGTTCTACAACGAGGTACACGAGAAGATATGCTCGAAAGTCCAGGAAGCATGTCCCCCACATTAACATGTTAGGCTGGGGACAACCTGTATAACTCCGCTATCCTAGCGTCACCCCTAATCCTCTTAATTATCTCTGCAACCCGTGGATGCACATATTTCTCCCAGTCTCCACCCTCGGCCATCAGCTTCCTGATACGTGTACCCTCGAGCACCTCCCTTTCGTGAAACGGTATCCCCTCAACCTGGAAACCCTCTTCCCTAAAAAGCAACTGCGACAAGGGATCATTCGTGTACACCTTGTCGAAGCAGGGAGACCAGCTAACCACAAGCCTCACCCAGAGAGAATGCTCGTTGTCAGTGTCGGGGACCACGCTGACCATAACCCTGTCAGCAAGATTTTCAGCTCTCAGGACTGCCTGAATCATTTCCAGCCTCTCCCCAACCGTAAACGGGTTCCTGAAACTATGCGAATACTGGGCACTACCAATAGCCAGAACCACCTCGGGCTCTCTCTCAAGAATCCACTTTAACGCCTCCAGATGACCGTTATGGAAGGGCTGGAAGCGCCCAAGGAACAAGGCACGCCTACAACTCATGGTTCACCTTATTGGGGCTCCAAAATAAATTTCTTTGTTGTTCTGCACATGTAAAACAATCCCCGCACCAATCCCACCCAATTCATTCGTTTCTGATACAACAATCAATGGCAAAGCATTATATTGTTCGATGGGAATGGCTACAGCTTCTTTCAATTCATTCGTTTCTGATACATGCAAAATGGGTGCCCTTACTATGCCCAACTCTCTGTCCTTTCAATTCATTCGTTTCTGATACGTCATGGTACTTGGGAGACGGTAAGAGACATCAATTTATTTCTTTCAATTCATTCGTTTCTGATACGTATATACGTATGACTTAAGAATTTCACATACACTGGCGGCTTTCAATTCATTCGTTTCTGATACATTCCCAGGCAGGCAATAATAATTGCGGTCACGATGAACACCTTTCAATTCATTCGTTTCTGATACTTGTTCACTGTGCCCGCGGAAAAAGGCGGCACGCTGAAGAACTTTCAATTCATTCGTTTCTGATACCGCCTTTTTCCTCGAGTCCATACAACAAAAATACAGAAAACTTTCAATTCATTCGTTTCTGATACCTATCTTCCGCTCGGCACTCGCCCAATCTTCAAATAACCTTTCAATTCATTCGTTTCTGATACAGACCTATGGTAGAACGTATAGATCTATATAAGCAGCTGTTTCTTTCAATTCATTCGTTTCTGATACTGTTTCCCAGTGGTTTATTTTGTTGGGTGTTATTTATTTGTTTTGGTGTTGTGTGAAAGTGTTTTTGTGTAAGTGTTTCTCGTTAAGTACATTAATTTTGTTTTATTTTTCCTCGTTGTTGCATGTAAATGATATGGATCGGGAAGAGGGTCTAGGGAAGAATGTATTTTACAAAAAGGCTTCTTCCCGTAAAGCGTTAAAGCTTCCCGTGGAAAACATTTCTACAGAGATTTTTAGGGGAACCCTTTCCTCCCACCCCGTATCACGATGGAAAAATCTCTGTTTTTCTTTTTCATGATTTTTTATTTTATGTCTCTTTGGAAAATAGAGGGCTATTGGGGTTTGTCTGGAGATGTTGAACGTTTTCTTTCACGTACGTATCTGCCGCGCATACGTATTTCTTTTACTTTCCGTAGTATTTGTGTGGTTTTTTCTTTTCCTCTGGCTTCACGGTAGCCTTTTACAAACGAGATGAACGCGGTGTCTAGGAGGGATGGGTGTGTGCTTTCTATTGCTCTTCTGAACAGGTGTATGTCTACTCCTGCGTCTTCGTCTCGGTTGGAGAAGAAGCCTAGGCCGAAGTCTATGATGACTGGCTCGCCGGCCTGGGTGAGTATGACGTTGCTCGTGGTGAGGTCTCCGTGTACTATGTTTGCCTCGTGGAGAGCCCCTACTTCCCGGCCGATTGTTTGGAAAATTTTTTTCAGGTTTTCAGGCTGGGCGGTTCCCATGTATTCTTTGAGTCTTTCTCCCCTGATGAAGCTCGTTACGAGGATTCCCTCCTCGGGGTAGACAAGCACGACGCTGGGGACGCTTACTCCAGTGAGGGCGGCTTTGCTGAGTAGCTTTGCCTCGAGTACTGTTCTCTCGTATCTGAGAATGCGGTCGAGGTCCTCGTTTCGGTAATTCTTCTTTAGGCGGTACTTCACTACGACTTCCTGTCCAGAAAGGGAGCCCTTGAGAAGTACTGCTTCGGCACCGATGCCTAGGACACTTTCAATGGAAAGGCCCAGCCTGTCCTCGATGAGGCCCGCGAGCCTTGCTATTTTTGTCTCCACGGTATTTCGACCTCGTCCATCCTCCAGTAGGGCTGGATGTGGCTTTTCTCTACTGGTATCGTCACGCCGTGGACAAACGCCAGGGCCCCGGTATACGCGATCATGGCCCCGTTGTCCCCTGCATACTCTGCGGGGACGAAGCTAAAAACCCCGCCCCTGTCCTCGATCATCCGTCTTAGCTTTTCTACGAGTATCTTGCTCCTTGCTACTCCGCCCGTCAGGACTAGCTGGGACTTGCCTGTGTGGGCGAGAGCCCTCTCGGCGACCTCCACGAGCATGGAGTAGGCCGTCTCTACGAGGCTGTAGCATATATCCTCTAGGCTGTGTTTGCCGCTCCTGTAAAGCTGGAGGGCCTGCGTCAAGATGCCGGAGTACGAGACATCCTGGCCCTTGACAGTGTATGGCAGTGCTATGTACCTCTTCCCCCTAGATGCCAGCTCCTCGACCTTTGGCACGCCTGGAAACCCTAGGCCGACCTCTCGGGCAAACGTGTCTAGGCAGTTGCCCAGCGGTATGTCTAGTGTCTCTCCAAAAACCCTGTAGCGTCCCTCATTAAAAGTAGTGATGATCGTGTTTCCCCCAGCCACATAGACAAACACGGGGTCCGAAAGCCCAGTTGTGAGCCTCGCAATCTCCAAGTGTGCAACTGAGTGGTTGACGGGGACTAGGGGTTTCCCGTATTTTAGTGCGAGATACCTTGCCAGGGTGGCTCCGACCCTGAGGCATGGCCCCATCCCTGGACCAAGGGCGACTGCGACTGCGTCGACGTCTCTCATTCTTAGACCGGCTCTCTTTAGGGCTTCGGCCAGGATTTCCGGGGCAACCTTGCTGTGGTGCTCGGCTGCTTCTGTTGGCTTTATGCCGCCAGATTTGGGCACATAAGTGTGGTTTACGTTGCTCAATATGTTTCCAGTATGAGAAGCTATCCCGACACCAAAAGTATGGGCGGTAGACTCGATGCCTAGAACGATCGCCATTATCGTGCACTATACAAACTCGGTGTAGCCACACTTACCACAATGCCATCTCTCGACTGGCTTCATGTGGTGAGCCATTACGGAGCCGCACCTTGGGCACTTCTTGTTTTTTAGCTTGATTGTGCCGGCCTTATAGTCGTACTCGTATAACTCGTGAACCTTCGACATTTACTTATCCCTCTTTCTTCGCCTCCTCCTGTATTAGCCCGTTGCGCTTGAGGATGTATCTGGGCTCGAAGGCCTTGGCCACAATTTCGTTGTCATACACGTGTACGAGGACATCTGAAACTCTCTGACCATACCTTGTAGAGACCTTTCTCACTATTATAACTCCCTGCGTGCCGAGGACGCTTTGTAGCTGCGAGACAATGTCCTTCTTCGAGGGGGTCCCTGTGGTTTCATGCATGATGGTGAAGAGTAGCTCGCGTCGCCCAATCACCCTGTTGACCCGTTCATGTACAAGCTTTATGGAGCCAACACTCATCCGAGGCACCTTTTACCCTGAATCCCCAACATAAATTTAAGTTTTTCTTGAAAAATGTGCAGCACTCCTAGTCACGCACACGCTCTCTCAAAAAGACCACGCAGAGGCGCGCGATAAACTTAATAAGTCTCCAAAGAAAACTTATTCATAGCCGGGGTGGCCGAGTGGCCTAAGGCGTCGGGCTGCAGTGGTCAACTAGCCTTAGACACCCGATTTATCCCGGGTTCGAATCCCGGCCCCGGCTCTAGATTCTCATGGGCCCGATGTCTTTGTATAATTGTTTTAAATGGAATGCTATGTGTTCCCTATAGGTGGTGGATGGTTTGAAGCGTAGGTTTGTGGTCTTGATACCGTTTGATGTGTTTAGAAGTGACGTTTCTCTAGTTAAGAGGATAGTTGTTTCCGCGCTGTTTACGTCTCACGATATCCGTAGGGACGTTGTTCTCGTTTTCCTCCTGCATGACATAGATGTGAAGGTTACAGTTTTAGGCGAGAAGGCTAAGCATGTCCACGTTGACGAGGCCTCGTACATGGGTATACACAGGAGGATCCTATCTGCAGTCGAAGAAGTTAAGGCGAGCGGACAGAAGAAGTTTCCACACTGGGGTTTCACCGTGGAAAAAGCGAAAGGTGATGCTAGGGACCTTCAGGGATACCTGGTCTCGACACGGGGAAGGGACATTTTGGAGGTGCTGAGAAGCGGAATAGAGGATATTACCCTTGTTTTTTCGGAAAAAGGGGACCTGCAGGGACTTGAAAGTGTGAGGATTTCCCGCGGCAAGAAGCCTGTGGATGTTTTGATTGCCCTTGCAAATATCTGGATAGATAACTATGCCTAAGTGGTTTTTGCCTCGCTCTGTTTTGACTTCCACATTTTTGGATATGTACCGGGATCCATGACTACGTACTTTGGCTTTACAGCTTCGCCGCTGTGTGCTGACAACATTTTCTCTGAGGTCATCTGTGCGCTTCCCACTGCTACTAGCTCGTTTTTGAGCGTTAATATTGCGACTTCTGACCCCACCTTTATGCCGCTTTCAAGCTTTACTATGCCGGGTACGGCCAAGGGTGCTCCATGACATATCGCGTCGACCGCAGAGTCCCTTATCCACACTTTTGGCAAGTGCTGTACCGCTCGCTCTACTGGGAGAAAGGTTTCGCGGAGGAATTTATCTATTCCTTCCTGCTTCCAGATGAAGTATGCATCTACCACGTCATGCAGTGTAGATAGGTGATCCTCCTCGGTGAGTGAGCCCGACCTTATCCTCCTGAGCTCCTGCATGTGTGCTCCTACTCCCAGGACTTCTCCCATGTCGTGGCAGAGCTTCCGCATGTAGGTTCCAGCCTCGCACCAAACTTGGAGGAGGACTGTGCGGCCCGAGACCTCTAGGATTTTGATGTCGTATATTTGTCGAATCCTAAGGGCCCTCTTTACAGCGCTACGCAGTGGTGGACGCTGGTAAATCTTTCCCTTGAAAAGGTTAACAACTTCCTCGAGTCTTTCCTGCTCGACGTCTCCGTGGAGACGCATCACGCATACGTATTCCTTGTCTTCCTTTAGCAGAACCGGCAACACCCTGATAGCATTGCCTATCGTTATGGGCAGTATTCCAGAGACCTTGGGGTCAAGCGTGCCGGCATGGGCTATTTTCTCTATGCCGAGCTGTTTCTGGAGCCAGGCAACGACTTCGTGGCTGGAGGGCCCAATGGGCTTGTCTAGATTTATGACAGAATATTTGAGCAGGACTTCTGGCGGGCGCTCTTCGGGTAGCCACCCATAAGAGAAATCTGTCTCCTCTTCTGACCTAATTAGTACTTCTCGTCTAGGCGGCGTCGCTAGGTATTTTGACGGCAATGTAGGGGCACCGGAACCTAGATGAAGGTTGCTGTAAGCTCTGGCTTCACTTTCTCCTTCATGAAGTCTGTGAGCCCGGCTTTCTCTATGGCTGCCAATACCTCCTCGTCGCTTGCACCCTTGTTGATGCTTATCTTTTTGTCTAGGGGTTCTAGGTGCTTGATGTTGGCTCTTCTCCTCTTTACTCCTGTAAGGCTCTTGGGGCCAGTCACCAAGACGTAGTTGTCGTCAATAATGTCGACTATCACGCATTTTGAGCCGGCCTCTCTGCCGCTTGTCTTCACGCATATTCTTCCAACATCGTAGAGCTTCATAGTGATAACCAAAGCATGAAACAAGGGGTATATATTAAAAATTTTGTGTAGGCTTCTTCCCAGCCATGCCTGGACACGTGAAAACAAAATAGATATATTGGTGGATAGAAAAAGCTGAAACTTGGTGAAAATTTATGGGCGAAGTTGTGCCCCAGATTAAGAACGCAATTGAACTTTTAAAACAAATAGCGGACGACAGGGGGGTTCCCAGAAACATTAGGCGCGTAGCTACAGAGTCGATAGAGGTCCTGATGAACCCCGAGATGACCCCTGGTCTAAAAGCAGCCACGGTCATATCCAAGCTCGACGAGATATCAATGGATCCCAACACACCCCTATTTGCTAGGACAAAGATCTGGCAAATCGTCTCTCTCCTAGAACAAGTAAAGGACTAACGTGCAGTTAAATGCGTATAAAGCGTCTACCTACAGGAAGCATAGTCTACGGAAAACTCCCCCGCGGATGCAGGCTCTGCCAGCAGGGCTTAAAAACCGTTATATTTCTGACGGGCCTCTGCCCATACAACTGCTTTTACTGCCCACTGAGCGAGTACCGGAAACAGAGGGACGTCACAATAATCAACGAGACGGAAGTATCTTTTCCAGAAGAATATTTCAGGAAACTCGTAGGCGAAGTCCTAAAGTCTGGCTCTAGAGGGGCAAGCCTGACTGGGGGAGACCCGCTAGTAAAACACAGGCTCTCCGTCGAGACGATCAGGTACCTAAAGGAAAACTTCGGAAAAAATTTCCACGTACACGTGTATACGACTGGCCTCCTGCTAGGAGACGATAAACTCCGAGAACTGGTAGACGCTGGCCTCGACGAGCTAAGGATACATTCACCACTGGAAAAGCTAGAAAACATATTGAAGCTAGCCCACAAATACAGAGACAAGCTGGCCATTGGGCTAGAATACCCATCCCTACCAGGAAGCATAGAAACCCTCCTCAAACTCCTAGAACTAGCAGAAAAATACGAGCTAGAGTTCATCAACCTAAACCAGCTAGAATTCACCGAGACAAACTCTCTCGCGCTACAGTTACACGGCTACAAGCTTGCAAAAGACTACCGCGGAGCAGAGGGCAGCAAGGAAACAGCACTGGAACTAATAGACCACGCCGAGAAAAAAGCGTCAAACGTGACCATCCACTATTGCCCAGTAATAGTCAAAGACCACTACCAGACAGGTCTAAGATTCTATAGAACAGCCAACATAACGGCGGCCCCCCACCAAATGGTCACAGACTCGGGGACAACACTCGAAATAATATACGAGGAACTCGTAGAGAGCCAAAACACGCCACGAGAACTTTACCCAGACAACAAGCTACACCCACTCCTTGTAGACTATGTTAAAAAAGGAAGAATTATCGAAAAGGCACCCTCAATGCCGTCACTGATCCTCGAAGAAACACCCATAGAAAAACATCCAAAACCCAAAAAGAACACATAGCCTTTTAACGCGCGCCCAGCACACAGCAAAACACTACACAGCCCACAAGCCCAAAACAAAACACAAGCCAAAATCAGGAGCTCAACATGTTCCTTGTGATAACCGTTGCCCTTCTCTTAGCCCTAGCTCTCCTGGGCTACACAGTCTATAAGAGGAGTATCGATACATCTCGTAACGCTAACTTTTTGTGCTCGCCAGAAAGCCGTTTTATACATGCAGTGGAAAATCCTTCTAGTTGCATTGGTGTTCGTTGTTGTTCTGGCATCGGCGCTCTTTTTCTTCGTGTTCAAGCCCAAGTTGCCGGGCCTGGCACAGCTAGCACAGTTGAAGCGATCAATGATTGTGGCGAGGATAGAGGCGAGCCAGGGAGGAAGAGTCATAGTAAACGG
Organism: Thermofilum sp.; assembly: GCF_038871435.1. NCBI lineage: Archaea > Thermoproteati > Thermoproteota > Thermoprotei > Thermofilales > Thermofilaceae > Thermofilum > Thermofilum sp. The sequence continues at coordinate 54,686 of NZ_JAVZIC010000003.1, read as the reverse complement.
CACAGAGACTGCCGCATGGAACTCCACTAGGCCATTCACCCTCGTGCTAGAAGCCAAGCCTGGAGAGTGCCACGTCTTTGACCACTGGCTCGTGAACGGCACGAGAATCGACGAGGGAAGACTGAACTTAACAATCGCTGGCAACACGACGGTTAGTGCAGTATTCAGGCGGCTCAGCTACAGGCTTACGGCCGTGTCCAACGCTAGCTGGGGCCTCCTAGCAGTGAACGATAGCTCCGTCCAACTGCCCTTCGAGGCAGAGGTTCCCTGCGGCGCAACAGTCAGGCTGGCACTGCTCCCCGGATCCAATGAGACCCACAGCTTCACGCCTATTGGCTTCCTCTTCAACGGGACCCCTGCGGGGACGGAGACAGAGATCCACGTCCAGGGCAACATGAGCATTGGAGCGGTGTATAAGGTCGAGACACACGTCCTCCTCATCGAGACTAACGCGCCAGGCGTCAAGGTCCTCGTGGACGGCCAAGAAGTCACGCTGCCTGCCCAGATCCAGAGGGCTAGGCCCTTCACTGTGACCATCCAGGCGCTCCCGTTCATCAAGGTAAACGACACGTTTGCGTGGGGAAGCCCAGAGTTCCAGGCGCAGGACTACATAAGGGGCGTGCTCTCCTGGGTCACATTCGCCACGGGCCAAACGGCTATACACGTCGAGGAGGCAGAGAAGACTATCAGGGTCTACTACCACCCACTCTACAGCACCGGCGGCGAGGCCTACGTCACCCCGCTCTTCGGCAAGACCTACGTAGAGGGCAACACAATAATCGCCGAGCCCGACAAATACTATGTCTATGGCGTCGACATCGTCCTGCCACCCAACTGGACCAAGGCCAGGGTCACAATCGAGGCCAGCAATGGGTTATATGCCGCGCTAGCATACCCCTACAGCCAAGAGACTTATTATGTATACAATGTCTCTGTTGCGAGGGTCAGCGTCCAGCGCGGGGTATGCAGTACCCTCACCGTGGTGTTCGAGGTCGTCAGGAACCCGCCCTCTGTTCGCGTCCTCTCCTACTACTGTAACGGTGGCGTGGCCGACCCCAGCCAATACTACACGCAGGGCCCATGGAACTATGGCGAGGGAAACAAGCAGTACCTAGGTCGTCTCCTCGTGGTGCATGGCGGTGGCTCCAATGTCCGTATCAAGGTGGAGGTCAATGGCTAGGCGAGTTAATTATTCATACATGTTCTCCCAACCATGGCTGATGAGGCAAGGCAGGCTCCTAGCAGTCTTCCTTCTGCTATTCCTGTTACTGGTAGTCCAGCGTGTAGTTGTAGCCTGGCCGGCTGAGGCCATCGCCTATCAATATGTTGGTTCTTCAGATAATGGCAATCCCGTTCCACTGAGTAAAAGCGGAGGTGGCGGCGTGGATCTTGATGGTGGCTACGGCGCAGTGATCGAGGCCGAGGTTGCCTCGGCTACCGGCGCGTCGTGGTAGATGGCACAGGGCAACATAGCGCGCGTCAAAAATAGGTGGAAAGAATACTTCTACCTCGGCTTCTATACATGCGGCGTACTAAAACTAGCAGAAAAGCGCGCGCCACTTTTTTCAAAACAGGCTGGTAATCATAGTAGGACTTGTAGACACTTTGCCCTCGCACAAAAAATATAAAACCCAGAACAAAACATAATGAAGCGAGTATTAGAGACTTAAACCTCGGGTCGCCGGGGTAGCTCAGCCTGGGAGAGCATCCGGCTGAAGAACCTCGCACAGACACCGGAGGGTCCCGGGTTCAAGTCCCGGCCCCGGCACCATTCTTGGAAAGGTGCTTCCAAAGGTTATACGATCTAGTAGAGGATTGGATTCTAGCCGAGAATGCATGTTTTACCGTGTAGCTATGCTTGCTTTTTCGGCTAGGATCTTTCTGAGCACTTGTTGTATTATTTTGCATGCTTCTTGGAGTTCTGGGTATGCCAGGGAGTAGTAGATGTTTGTTCCTTTTCTCTCTGCCTTTACTACTCCTTTTTCTTTGAGGAAGAGTAGGTGTCTCGAGACGAGGGGCTGGGGCTCGCCTAGCGTGTTCACGATGTCTGTGACGTTTTTGGGACCGGTTGAGAGGATGCTGAGTATTTTGAGTCTGAGGGGATGTGCTAGGGATTTGCAGAGTTCTGCCTGTGCTTCAACGAGTTTCTCGTCTATTTCACACATGATTTTTCACATATAGCATAAATATACTCATATATATCAATTTTTTACATAAATCCACAAATAGGCCGCTGGCGACAGGTGGAGACTAAGGTATAAATACCTCTTATGAGGGAGAAGCTGGGTAATATGTTGAGGGCGAGGATTCTTAGGAGTCTGGGGCTTTACATTGTCAACAAGGACCCAGAGGTTTTCTGGCTAGATGTAGATGTTGCCGGTTTGCAGAAGTTGAGGCACCCTGAGAAATACAAGGGCTATTTTCTTACCTTGAAGAGGTGGCTGTCAGAGTATAATCTCGTAGATCCCGACGAGGCTTTAGAGGAAGCTGTGTTTGTATATTCGCGTAGAGAGGGCGAGGGTAAGACTATCGTTTTGATGTTTTATTCTATGCGTAGGGGCAAAGTGTACAAGGTCGTGTTGGCCCCCTTGAAGCCAGGCGTCCTGAAGACCTTGGACGGTTTACTTGAGAGGGCGGGCTGGAGGAGAAAGTTCTTGTTGGACATGAAGCCCGCCCGGCATCTTTCCTTGACAACGTGAGGGCGAGTTTTTGGAAAACGCGTGCTTTCTTGTTGCTTCATTGTTTATGAGATAATTTTGCCTGACAATGTGTGGTGCGGGGGCCGGGATTCGAACCCGGGCAGGCCAACGCCAGCGGATCTTGAGTCCGCCCCCTTTAACCTGGCTCGGGCACCCCCGCCTCTAGAAATCTAAATAGTCCGTGGGCTATAAGATTTTCGTCTCTATGTTTTGCTAGAGTTTGCGTGCTAGGACCACGTAGCCTGTGTGTACGACGCCTAGTGTTTCTGGGCGTAGCTCTTCTGGTATTGGCTTGTATTTTCTGAGCTGTATTTCTGTGGGTTCTATTTGTTTGAAGCCTGTTTTTCTCAGGGATACTACTGTTTTTTCGAGCTGTGGCATGGTGGGTATGAAGACTGCTATTGTTCCTCCGTGTGTCAACGCGTTTTTTGCATGTTCTGTCACGGTCCAGGGGTCGGGCATGTCTAGGATGACCGCGTCGACTTCTTCCTCGTCTATGCCGTTTCTTATGTCTTTGTTTTTTGCTTCTACGTGCTGGAGCACCCCGAGGTTCTCTAGGTTTTTAAGGGCCTTCTCGTAGAAGTCTTTCCTGATCTCGTAGGTGTAGACTCTTCCGCTGGGTTTTACGTACCATGCGAGTATAGCTGTCATGTATCCTGTCCCGGTGCCTGCTTCTACGACTCGGGAGCCTGGGCCTATTCCTGCGGCTATGAGGATGTAGGCGGCGTCCTTTGGATAGATGACCTGGGTGTGCTTGGGGATTGTTTCGAGCCTGTCGACGAAGTTTGCTCTTGAGATTGTTAATTTTTCTCCGACGTTTGTTTCTACTTCGTCGCCGTACTTGAGGCCTATAAGGCTGGAGAGGTTAATGCTACCGTATGTCGTGTGGAACATTTTTCCCTCTTCCACCTTGACGACGTATCTATGCTTATCGCTGTGGTAGAGTATTATCCAGTCTCCCTGCTTAACGACGCTGGACACAGTCTTGTTCCCGGTTTCTGCCCTTTTATTTTTTCTTTTCTGGGGACGTTTCTTTCCACGCAATCTTTAAATAAATAGAGTTAGGGTTGTGTTAGGATACATATGGTAGATGCACGGCTCGTACCAGCTAGGCTATTAATAGAAGAGGTGGCCAAATACCTAAAAGAAAACGTCAGCGAGATTAAGCCCCCAGAGTGGAGCCTCTACGCAAAGACCGGGCCTACCCGCGAGAGGCCCCCTGACGATCCAGATTGGTGGTACAAGAGGTGTGCTGCTCTTCTGAGGAAAGTCTACCTCAATGGTCCAGTTGGCCTTGAAAGGCTTCGAACGGCGTATGGCGGGAGGACAAAAAACACTGTCAAGAGGAAACATTTCAAGAAGAGTGGAGGCTCCTCGATAAGGAAGGCTTTACAGCAACTTGAAAGCGCTGGATTGATAGCGAAGACTCCGAAAGGTCGCGTGGTCACCCCGAAGGGTAGGTCTCTGCTAGACAAGATCGCTCTAGAGACATTTAAAAAACTGGTTCAAGAGAGACCTGAGCTCGAAAAGTACTTGGCGAAGCCGCAGGCGAGCCCTGCTCCTCAATCGCAGTAGGTAAGCTAGGCTTTTCAGAAACTTTAAAGTATATCTTGTCCCAAATGTTACATGGTGTTAGGCATGAGTTATGAAGATGAGGTTGACGAGTTAGAGGAGATTAAGAGAAGGAAACTGGCGGAGTACCAGCGTCGCCTTGAGGCTGAAAAGGAGGCGGCTGCCAGGAAGGCCGAAGAAGAAGCCTTGAGGCAGGAACTTTTACGCAGAATATTGACGCCTGAGGCCAGGGCCAGGCTGACAAACCTTAAGCTTGTAAAGCCTGAACTTGTCGAGACACTTGAGGTTCAACTTATACAATTGGCGCAGACGGGCAGGGTAAAGCTTCCCATAGATGACGAGACGCTGAAAGAGATACTTGCACAGCTTTCAAGCACTAGGAGGGATATCCGGGTAAAATTCAGCTTTTAGCTACACCTAAAATTTATAAATCCATTTTCCTAAATGTTGGCAGTAAGTGGTGGAAATGGCGCACTTTAAACCTCTAGGTAAAAAGCTCCGCCTAGCGGCCGCGACGCGTAGCAACCAGCAGATACCCATATGGATCATTGGCAAGACTCTGGGGAAGGTTCGCAGAAAGCCTAGAAGAAACTGGCGTAGAAGCAGGATGCAGCTATAGGGGTGGTAGCTCATGTCCAGCAAGTTGCCTGAGGGGGAGCATACACGTAGCTATGTGATAAATCTTAGAAGTGTTTATAGCGCTCCCAGGAAAAAGAGAAGTAAGGTCGCGATAAGGAAGATTAGGGAGTTCGTTGCCAGGCACCTTAGATACTCTGGAGCAATAAAAATTGACCCTAGGCTTAACGAGCTCCTATGGTCTAGGAGCATCGAGAAGCCGCCTAGAAAAGTCAAACTAGATGTGAAGTTTACTGTTGAAGATGGGGAAATCTCAGAGGTCACCGTTCTACCGCAGGGAATTGGAGAAGAAGAGGCCGAATAATGAATGGTTAATGTAGAAGCTCTTTCTCTTTTTGGCACCCCAAATATAGGTGTATATATTTTCGTCAATGATAATTTTTCCCTGATACCATCGGACGCGCCTGAGAAGCTTGACCACAAGATTCGCGAAAACCTGCAAGTAGACGTCTACAGGCTAACGATTGCTGGAACCAGGCTCCTCGGAATACTCGTAGCGGGAAACAACAATGGGATTCTCTTGCCAAGGATCATTACGGATACCGAACTTGAGTTGCTAAGGAAGAACGTGGACCTTAATCTAGCTGTCCTGGAGGACGTCAGGGAGACTGGTATTGGAAACCTTGTCTTGGTCAACAACAATGGGTGTGTCGTGAGCAAGGTTCTCCCCAAACAGGCACTAGGAACCATACAGGATGTGCTAGGAGTAGAATGCATACAGATGAATATTGGGGATGTGCCCTTTGTGGGAAGCCTGGCTGTTGCTACTAATCGGGCTGTTGCTGTTCCGCCGCTGGCTACAGATGAAGAAATATCTACTATTGAGAATGTTCTAAAGGTAAAGGCCGGCATATTGACGATAAATAGGGGAAAGATGTTTCTGAAAACCGGTCTAGTAGCAAACGTAAAAGGCGCACTGGTGGGTGAAGACACTACTGGACACGAACTGATGCAACTGCAGAGGATCCTCTTCGCCTAAAATTGTTCTCCTTTTCGGAGTACATACTTATAGAACGGGTCTTTTTCGGCTTCTTCTAGTTTTCCAGCCTTAATCGACACAGCTAATTTGTTTCCAAAAATCTTTTTCATTGTTCCCAGCGACAGTTCTCTTGGGTTTATTGGTAAGGGGACACCTACAAGGGAGCGGGCCTTAGCGCCTATGACTAGACAGTCTACCTTTTCCCATTGTTTCAATGATGAGCCCTCTAGGAAGACTGTTATCGGATAGCTCCCAAGGGGCCTTGCTACAGATGGGTTTCCAACCCTTTCGACATAACAGTTTCTAATTATGGTTTTGCTTGGGTAGACCCTTCGGATCATTTCTTGGTCAAAATGTTCGCGAACCCACTTTTTGAATGCCTTTATGTATTTCTTGTTTTTCTCAGCTATCCTTGTTCCTATACTCCACATTGGGGTACCAGGTAAAGGCAACACTTCTCTTATGTTTACTCTTCTAACGAGGAGGTTTTCTTCTAGGATTCTGAGAAGAAATTCCTTGTTTAGCCTAAATGTTTTTGCGGTCTCGCCTGGAAGCCCCAGGACAAAGTTTATGCCTGGCAATAGTTCTGGCGAGCCGTTCCATCCCCTATTCTTCCCGACCTCATTTACAAGTCTTACTGCCTCGATTACCCCATCGGCATCGTTGCCAAGGTTGTTTGCCTTTGCTACGTCTGGATCTGCACTCTCTAGGCCAAAAGCAGCGACATCCCCTGGGGTATGATATTTTACGATTTTTCTTAGGGCTTCCTTGGCCTTTTCCTTGTGCAGGTATATTGTTGCAGGATTAACATTGTCTATGTGAAGCATCTCTGCGTCAGGCGCGGCAAGCCTTACATGTCTCATGAGCTCTTCTATCTTCTCGGGGTCTGGCTCAGGAAACTCGACTTCGTTTACTCCTCGGCCCTTGTATACAAGGAAATCTGCTTGCCGGCCCAGCCTGAACCCCTTTACGCCGAGCTCATACAGGGCCCTGACTTCTAGCGCTATATCGCGCGGCTCTCGGAACACGACCCTGCCGAACCTCGGCTCAATACAAAAGCTACATCCACCCGTTACCCATCGTGGACAAGACCTATATGTCTCAATCTCTGCTGTAAGATTGTATCCCAGGTTCGGGTGCTGTAGAACGATTCTCGCCCCCCTCACCGCGAACTGGTTCACTAGGGTATAGTCCCTAGAAATAGCGTATTTGTCTACCTTTTCTAGGCTTTTTTCCCTCATGTAGTCATATATGACTAGCCAGGGGTCTCCGGGGGCTACAAGGTCATATGCGTCGAGGAACTCTTCACGTGGGACAGCCCTTTCTCCCCCAGACTTGCCGAAACCAAAACGGACAAGCGGTCCAAGAAGTATCTTTTTGGGTCTTGATACCTGTCGTGGTATACGGAGAATTTCCTCTAATGTTATAGGGGTGCCACCTAGGTATTTTCCAGGCACAGTGATGCCGCCGAAGACGACTAGCAGGTCGCTCTTCTCTACTGTGCTGAAGAATTTTTCCTTTAGGCGTCGGGCCTCGTCAATAGTGAAATAGTGGATTGTCGCAGTTTTCTCGACGCTCCAGATTGCACCAGCGATGTAGCGAGGATATATGTCTATATATGGTGGTACACCCAGCCCCGCAGGCTCATCGTTATAGCCGTCGAGAAGCACAACTTTAGTCATTCATCTCCCGTCGAAGTTATCTTCTTTTATTGTAGCCTGCCCCGCCAACCCAGCCAATCTTTTTAATTTCTATCCCATCTCTGAAATAAACCCCGCGACCTTCTTCTACTTTCCCAATAACAGTAAATCCAAGCTTGGCGACAGTTGACTCTTCTTCGGCGGGTATGGTAAAAATGAAGTTGTATTCTTCGCCTGAATTGTAGAGAACCTCGTCCAGTATTCTCTCCTTTGGGATGCATTCCTCGGCGAGCGGGTGTAGAGGTATATGATCAATTATCAGTTTGACGCCTGAGGCTTCGGACAGGTAGTGTAGCGACAAAGCCAAGCCGTCACTGTTATCTATGGCGGCATGCACATTTTCTTTTAGGGCTAGCCACTCTGCCGGCTTAGGCAATTGCCCCCAACCGTATTCCTCTAGCATTTCCCTTGTGATGCTACAATTAACACTGTTTTGTCTATAGTAATAGTATAGTATTGCTGAGAGCCCCACTCTGCCCGAAACTGCCAGCAAGTCGCCCGGCTTTGCACCCCACCTGTTAGCAATTTTTCCCTTGGCGAAGCCAAAGACTACTATATCGGCTCTGAGGCTTCCAGTCTCCGCTATGTCTGTGTCTCCTCCAAGGATACGTAAATCATACCTCTTAGCCACGTCGATTATTCCATTGTAGAATTCCCTGCAGGACTCAATAGACATTGTGGCTGGAGCCCTAATAGCTGTGAGGATCCCTCTGGGAACAGCTCCTTTCACCAAAACATCGCTTAGAGAACCAGTGGCAGCGCGTCTACCAGCTATCCGTAGAGGTACAAAGGGGTAAAGGTGAATAGTGTTCTCAAAAGAATCCACATTGATAACTATTTTTATCTCGTTGTGCTCAAAAAAGGCGGCATCGTTCTTTTGGATCCCCAGTTGACTTGTAACCCAGTCTATGATGATATCCTCGCGTAAAACATTCATTGCTGTTTTTCCCATTTCTTAAAGGTCTCGTACAGGATAAAAGCAACTGTCAAAAGGAAAAGGGTGTAGATCAGCCACATCATATATGTTTGATAGGCTGTTAATCCGTCTCCAGGCGGTTGCTCCCAGTTAAGTATGTATGCAAGGGTTTTATATGAAAAGTAAGAGACCACGATAATCGCTATTATTGTGAGTAGGCCAAGCAGAGCCTTGGGCACGGAATATTTTTCTTGCCTGCTCATTGGGCATCTCCACATCGAAGCAACCAGACAAGTTATTAAGCTTTATCAGATTGTTTCTAGTGAAACACTAAAAATGTATAGAGACCATCAGAAAAGAGAAGCAGAGATACTTGAGGTAAAGAACTATATTCCATACAAGAGAACACGCAGTGGACAAATCCAGCTAGCATTAGCAGTAAAAGAGACCTTCGAAGACAAAAAAATTCTCTTAGCCAGGTATCCGACTGGAATCGGTAAAACAGTCTCTGTGATTGCTGGCGCGCTGGCGGCAGGTGCTCCCAAGATAATCTACCTCGCCCGGTCCAGGTCACAGTTTCAGGCCCCGGTTCGAGAAGTTAAAAGGCTGGAAGCTGTAGGCATCAATGTTCCCACAGTGGTATTAATGAATAAACAGAAGTACTGTCTCTTGAAGGGTGCTTCTAGGCTGGCTTATCAAGAGTTTCTCCATTTCTGCTGGTATAAGAGGAAGACGGGGGCATGCCCCTATTCTACAGACATAAAAACAAAGATGGAGTTGCCGGAAATTTTGACTCCTAAGACTTCCCGCGAGCTGGGACTTGGATCCGGTGTTTGCCCCTTCGAGGTTACTTGGAGTAATTTGAAAAACGCTAGACTCATTGTTGCTTCCTATCCGTATATTTTCAGCAGTGATCTGAGGAAGCGTTTAGAGGAGGCTCTCGGGGGTAGCCTCGGAAACTCTATACTGATAATTGACGAGGCCCATAATCTTCCAGGCTTTATAGTTGATGCCGAGAGCTATCACCTCTCGGAGAATGATCTGAAGAGGACTCTCTCGCTTGTTCGAAACTCTAAAGCGTCAGCAGAAATAATTAGTGAGCTTGCCCATGCTCTGAATTATTTGAGACGGTACAGGCACAAGGTGGGACCAACTTTTAGCATTTCAATAGACGAAGTCTTGCAAAATATGCCTTCCCCAGAGTCCCTCTCAAGATACCTTTTTGGCTCCGACCAACCGGCTGAGACCTCAACATTTATTTGGCGTGTCTACACCTTCCTGCAGGCCCTGAGAGGCGCTTCACATGAATACATAGCTTCTGTTACAGCTGGCGATGAAGGTGTCTCTTTGAGGTTGACTCTTGTAAACCCGCGTAGGGTTGGTTCTCAGGTCTTCTCTTCAGTGAGAAGCGCAGTACTGATGTCAGGTACACTGCCCCCACGTGAATATCTCCAGGTAATGCTCGACATACCTAGCGACCGTATACTAGAGACCAGCTACCCAAACATTTGGGGGAGCAATGTCGAGGTAGTCATTGTGGAAGGACTCACGTCTAGATACACAGCTAGAACCGAGGAACTATACAGGAGGTATGCGAAGGCCATCGATCTGATTTTTAGCTATCCAGGCGTCAAAAAAACGGTTGCTGTCTTTCCCTCATATTCTTTCATGCTGAATATTGTCCCCTATATCCAGTCCAGGCCCCTCGTCTTCGAGCGCCGGGACACTTCCCTAAAATCCATGATCGAAAAGGTGCTTGAAAACGAGAAGATCCTAGTCTGCGTAGTTGCAAGGGGAAAGTTTGTCGAAGGAGTCGAATACACCGTCCGCGGAAAATCCCTTATCGACACAATAATTATAGCTGGTCTACCCGTACCCGAGCCAACACTTGAAAATGAAAAAATGTATGAACTGCTTTCGGAAAAGCTTGGAAGCAGAGACCTGGCGTGGAAATATGTGTACCTTTATCCAGCATATATGCAGGTTGTCCAGAGCATTGGTAGAGGAATAAGGAGCGAGAAAGACAGAGTCAAGGTCTACGTTTTGGATGAACGCATGAAGGGAGAGGGAGAAGCATACCTATCAAGCTTTGACTTTATGGTTAAAATGGGAAAGCTCCCACTGTAGCTATACAAACTCTACGTTTGCGTGCCTCTTCTTCATGTCTTCTTCTCCGACGCCAAGGATATTCATCAATGCATAGATTACACCGTCGAAGAATATCATCACGCTGTCTTCGAAGAGTGTTCCCAGTGGCGCCAGGGGCTCGTACATTCCTAGAACCTGCCTAGCGAAGTAGTCTGTCTCCGTCGCGACCTTTGTTCTTCCGGGAATAACGACCACGTGGTCGCTTATTTTGCCTAGGGGCGACTCGGCAAAAGATGTTACAGCTACAACTTGTGCCTTTGCTCTTTTGGCGGCAGAGGCCACAGATAGAACGATCTGTGTGCTACCGGATCCGCTCACAGCTACTAGGACGTCTCCCTCAGAGATTGACGGCGTGATTGTCTCGCCGACGACGTAGACATTGAAGCCTAGATGCATAAGCCTCATCGCGAATGCCTTGCCTACAAGGCCGCTTCTACCTGCACCCACCACGAGGATTTTACGTTTATTTGCAAGCGCTGATGTAAGGATTTTCAGAAACCTTGTCACGGACTCTTTGTCTATCTCGTTTGAAACTTTCTCGACATACGACGCTATACTAACCATGGCCTTTACTACGTCTTCTGACACGTTTCAATAGGCTACCACAACAATAATAATGTTTCTGTAATACTTGAATGCGTTAATCCCCTGTAGCTACTTGCAAAAAAATGATGCTCAGTGGCGGGCCCGCCGGGATTTGAACCCGGGACCTGCGACTCCGGAGGCCGCCGCGCTTCCTGACTGCGCTACGGGCCCATTGATTATCAATAGGACACTAAACAAAAATATTTATTTGTTGTAAGCGTGGGCTGATAAAATACGCTGACACCAGCGCCATGTTTAAGGTTTTCTCCCGTGGTTCAATAAAAAATTTTTTAAACCAGAACACTTGATTACATCATGGTGTTGAATATGTCCGAAAAGAGTGGTGAAATCAAGTTAGACCACATTGACAGAAAGATACTAGAAATATTACAGGACAACGCGAAAACTCCCTATGCACAGATTGCTAGCCAGCTAGGAATAAGCGAGGCAACGGTACACCTCCGCATAAAGAAGCTTTCATCTATAGGCGTAATCAAGAGGTTCCAAGCCATTGTTGACCCAGAAAAAGTTGGCAGAAAGGTTACGGCCATCATAGGCGTGGTGGCGTCTCCACAGAAGTACTCTCAAGTCTTAAAAGAACTCGAAAAAATGCCAGAAATCGTCGAGATATACGATGTCGCCGGAGAATACTCTACGCTTCTCAAGGTCAGGGCAAAAAGCAAGGAAGACCTGGCACGCATCCTGGACGACATTGGCAAGATCGATGGAGTCGAAAGCACCAAGACAATGTATGTTTTAAGAGTTATAAAGGAAGACCCGAGAGTCCAAGTAGATTAGACAGCCTTCGCCGGAAATCTGGAGACGATTAAAACAATCTTTTTAAGTTTTTGAGTTTATCTAACCTCTGGGGGCCGTAGTCCAGCCTGGAAGGATGCCTGGCACCAATGGATGCAGGAATCGGGATCTCGAGACGAGAGCCCAGGTGGTCCGGGGTTCAAATCCCCGCGGCCCCACCAACTTATTTTCCAAAAAACCTGAGAGAAAGAAAGATTTTTATTTGGGGCAATAAGGAGCATCTAGGTGTCTTGATGCCAACTTGGCGATACTCAGTGGAGCTTGACCCCGAGAAAACTGTTAAGGCGTCTTTGCGAGACGTGAGCATGTCCTATAAATTCACTGTGGAGACTCTTCGCTTGATTAAGGGGAAAAGTATTGGAGAAGCAAAAAAGATCCTAGAGGAAATAATCAACATGAAGAGGGCTGTTCCGCTTAGGCGCTATAAAAAGAAGGTAGGCCATAAGTCGACTGTTTCTGGTCCCGGGCGCTATCCAGTGAAAGTTGCTAAGAACCTGTTGAAGTTGCTGGATAACTTGGAAAACAATGCGGAGTTTAAGGGGCTAAATGTTGAAAATGTACGCATTGTTCATGCGGCTGCACATAAGGGAATGAAGATACGGAATTATCTCCCAAGGGCTTTTGGGCGTGCAACGCCTTATTATGATCAGCTTGTTCATGTAGAAGTTATAGGTGAAGAAGTAAGCTAGGTGGTCAAATGTCCAGCCTTGCACGTAAATATGTAAATCAAGGCCTCCAATACATGATGCTTAACGAGTACCTGCAACGTCAGCTTGCACGTGCAAACTATGTGCATGCACAGTTCTTTAAGACCCCGATAGGCACCAAAGTCATTGTATATGCTGGTATTCCTGGACTCGTTATCGGAAGAAAAGGAGCCAACATAAAGGCACTCTCTGACGTTCTAGAAAAAGAATATGGACTGGAGAACCCACAGATAGACGTCGTCGAGGTTCCCAATCAGGATCTCAATGCGAAAATAATGGCATACCGCGTTGCACGTGCACTTGTAAGAGGAGTCAGGTTCCGTAGAGCGGCGATGATAGCCCTAAACAGGATAATGGCGGCGGGTGCAAGGGGCGCCGAAATAATTATCAGCGGGAAGCTTACCAGCGAGCGACACCGCACGGAAAGATTCACTAGGGGATATGTTCCAAAGAGCGGAGAGCCTGGCGAGGAACTCGTAGATGAAGCTGTGGTCCACGTCCTCTTGAAGCTTGGAATGTATGGTGTAAAAGTCAGGATCATGAAGCCTGCAAGGATGCCTGACATGATACTTGTACGTTCACAGGTACCTCAGGGTGGTGAGGCATGAGTAGTATAGAGGATATCCGTAAAATGACAAGGGAAGAACGCGAGAAAAGACTGCAGGAGCTTAGAGCTGAGCTTGCACGTCTAAAGGCGCAGGCCCATAGAGGTTCTCTTGAGAATCCTTCATCCATAAGGAAGATTAAACGCGAGATTGCACGCATATTGACTGTGATGAACGAGGAAAAGCTGGGGATAAGTAAGAGCCAGGTAGCCGCTACCGCCGAGAAGCAATGAAAATAACTCCTAGAAACATTTTGAGACATGAATTGATTGGTCTCGAAGCAGAAGTTGTTGATTCTACTAATCCTTTCCAGATTGGGATCAGAGGATTTATACTAGATGAGACCTACAAGACACTTGTTATCGGCTATCCAGGTAGGCGAAAGCGCCGAGTTTTCAAGAGCCAAGTTAAGTTGCGTGTCTGGCTTCCAGATGGGCAAGTCGTGAAGATAGATGGTAGATACTTGTTGGGGCGGCCAGAGGAAAGATTAAAGAAGAAGCTATATGAGTGGTGATGTGTTCTCTATAAAAACGTTTTTATATAGCTGGTCATCCTTTTATCTCCGCGTCTGGTGATATCCTGATGGCAAAGAAGAAGGGCGTTGGAATCCCTGGAGTCCAGCCTCCTCAAAACAAGTGCGATGACCCACTGTGTCCATGGCATGGCCAGCTTCCAGTGAGGGGACAGGTTCTCAGGCTAAGAGTCGAGAAGATGAGAATGCAGAATGTAGCTGTAGCTGTTCACGAATACCTGCACTACAACGAGAAGTATAAGAGGTATGAGGTTAGAAGGAAAAAGAAACATGTACGTGTGCCGCCCTGCATCTCCGTTAAGCCTGGAGACGAAGTAATAGTCGCCGAGACCAGGCCCCTAGCAAAATCGGTTTCATTTGTCGTGATTGGTAAAGCTTAGAGGTGGTATAGGTGGCGAAAAGAGGACCGAAAGCTGTCGGTGTCTCGTATAGGCTCGGACTTACACCTGGAGTATTCATGGAAAGCCTCGTCAAGGTTGCAGACAACTCTGGAGCTACGCTCGCAAAGGTGATTGGTGTCCCACACTACAAGGCCGTTTGGCGCAGGATTCCGGGAGCTGCGGTCGGCGACATAATTGTCGTGTCGATCAGGGCCGGTAAACCAGAGCTGAGAAAACAGGTTATGAGGGCAATCGTTATACGCCAGAGAAGACCATACAGGAGGCCCGACGGAACCTGGGTCGCCTTCGAAGACAACGCCGTCGTAATTATTACTCCCGAGGGAGAACCCAAAGGAACAGAAATCCGTGGACCCCTCGCCAAGGAGGCCGCCGAGCGCTGGCCAAAACTCAGCGCAATGGCCTCGATAATTGTCTAGCTAGGCGCCCCTTTTTGCTCGAAGTCAAAGTCGAATTTTTACTAAAGGAGCTGGCAAGAAAACTATTTCTAGACAAGAATGTTTCTCTAGAAGACCTTGCTAGAACCACAGGTCTATCTGTGGAATTCATAAAGACAACCTTGGAAGGTCTAGGTGTAAGGACTGAGAACAACATTGTCACAGAGGAGCTACCATGGCTTATAATCAAGTCCTGGATGTCGAACTATGATATAGCTTCCCTCGCCCTGAGTTCTGGATGGAGCACTTTCGAGGAACTATGTTCACGTATAGCCGAGCTGAATGGCTTCCAGGTACATAGGAACTACCGTTTCTCACTTGGGGGTAAGAGACACGAGATAGATGTTCTCGCATACAGAGAAAACATGCTACTAGCTATAGACTGTAAGCTATGGAAAAGAGCGCCCAGATCTGCCCTTAAAAGGGCTGCACAGGCACAACTCGCCCGCACCTCTTCACTAGCAAAAATCCTGTCCTCTGGAACGCCCTTCCCGTGGAGACTCGCCAACCCAACATATATTTTTCCGCTGGTGACCAACCTCTACGATACTGGAGCAATAATTGAAGAAGGAGTACTGATTGTCGGCCTCCGAGAATTCAAAAACATCCTCGATAATGCTAGCTACCTGGCACTCGTCGACATTGGATGCAAACCTCTAAGGATAGAGCCTCCAGGCCTATTATGAGGAGAAAAAATGGCGGGCCGGCCGGGATTCGAACCCGGGGCCTACGGGTTAAGAGCCTCGACCATTTTTATCGACCGCCGCTCTACCTAGCTGAGCTACCGGCCCTATCAAGCTAGCATTCCATAGTATCAACAGTGGTAATAAATTTTTTTCTTTCCATGTCTAAGAAAATGTTGTTGACGTATGGAGGAGACTGATTGGAGCTTGTTAAGAATGAAGTCTACAAGTGAGTGTAGGAACATGCTCTCCTATTCATGGGGATACTTGTTTTACGAGGATCCCCCTCTGTCTGTAGATAGGGCCATCGAGGCGATTAATGATTCACGTTTTGGCAAGAATATTATCTTGGTAGGAGACGTCGTTTCTGTCAACTTTTTTAGGAGGGGATGGGGCGACATATTCGTCGTGGATTCTAAGACTAGGAGAAACATTTCTATACGCCAGGAAGACGCGTATGGAACATTTTTGAAGTGTAAGAATCCGGCCGGAACTATTTCTAGGGAATGTTTTGAAGTTTTCAAGACTGCTTTCAAGCTGTTAGAAGAGAAAAAGACCCCCATTTTCGTTCAGGTTGATGGCGAAGAAGACCTACTTTCACTTGTAGCACTATACTTATGTCCTGCGGGAGCATCATGGATTATTTACGGACACTTTAAGGGCTTTATCTGCGCTATCCCCTGTACTCCATATTTTAAGAATGTCGCTAAGAGGCTCATCGAGGGGTGCTTCGAGAAGCGCTAAACTAACATATTCAACGTTTTTTCTCAGAGTCGATGAATACACTCCCACGGCCCTGGCAAACTCCTCGATCGTTATGTTTCCTATTTGTTGCTTAAGCAACAAGTAGGCAAGCGCGGATACTACATTGCGTCTCGACCGTCCAAGAAACTGTAGGCGAAGCATATTGACGTATTTCTCCAACAAGAGCCTGGTCTTCAACTCGCCCACACCATAAACACGAGCCAATCTACTGCTAATGTCTTCAATAACGCTTCCCCACGTCTCAGTTCTGTAATTTGACCTGTGCATCTCACTTAGAATCTTGAGAGCCCGCCCAACAGTTACACGTGAATTAGCTTCTCTAAATGCCTTCACCACTTTCAACAAAGAGATGGACCTATCATATTCACGTAGTTTGAGGTACACGAGAACTACTAAAAGAGCGATTCTGTCCCTTTTTATACGCTTAGACAAGAAGACAAATTCTCTAAGTATATCGTTCCGCAGCTGTTCATTGATGTTTAGTATCAAAGAAACACTGGCAAGCTTTCTTCGAGCTCTGATAAACAATGATTCCTCTCTAGTGTAAAAGCTACGATAAGGAAACTTTTTTACATGCTTTATATTGATTCCTTGCTTCTCTTCGATAGCTATGCTTTCAACAACGTAGCCACACTCTGAACAAACATATTCTCCTGTCAGCGGGTTCAAGACCACGATTCCATTGCATATCGGGCATCTCATATGAAGCTTGGTTGTTAAATGCCTTAAGAATACTGTAGACATCAATGGCTGGGGGGAGGGGGTAGGGGGTAACAAAAATGGTGCGGCCGCCGGGATTTGAACCCGGGTTCTGCGGCTTGGGAGGCCGCCATCCTACCAGACTAGACTACGGCCGCCTCAACTCTATGATAAATGGGACAAATTAAAAAATCTTTCCAGTGCTCATGCCTTCCACGCTTCATCATTTAAATCAATCTTCAGACTGGTGTTCCAAGTCATTGCTAAGCTATAAATGTAGAAAGATTTTTTAGTGTTTGTGGCGAAAAATATATTATGAGCGCGGAACACTCTGCCGCAGTAGCCTATGTTCTGATAAATTGTGACATAGGTAAGGAGAAGGAAGTTCTAGAAGAGTTAAAGAAAATACCTGGCGTTATAGAGGCACACCTACTCTACGGCGTCTACGACATCATAGTTAAGGCAACGGGCAAAAATAACACAGAAATCAGAGAAATGATACTTACAAAAATAAGGAGAATACCAGGAGTAAAGCGCACCTTAACAATGCCTGTCGTCGAGTAACAGCCAAAGACAGCTATTTGTCCTGAAGCGGAACCAGGATAATTTTTCCTTCGTGAAATAATATCCCAACCTTGTCCTCGATCCTAAATATCCCTTCACTCTTTTTGACATCTACCTCGTATACCTTGTAGTCCTTATCCATTACGTATACTTTTTCATTTTCAACCGCAACAATAATGCCCCTCTGAATCTCTGAGGCTCTTGCAACTGTAGACGTCTGCGAAATGAAACTCTTTAAAAGCACTACACTCTCCACAACATAACTGTCAAGGTCTAACAGGAAGACTCTCTTTGAGTCGATATCCTTTACCAGGTAGTAACGATCCCTATACTTTATAACGTCGCCCTTGGTAAAGCCGGGAAGCAACAGTCTAAAGGTGACCTGGAACTTTTCTTGCCCACTAGAATCAACGCCTACCTTTTTCCCAGTCTCCAACGTATCAAAGTACATCTTATGCGATAAGTTATTTACAAACTCTTTAGCTGCACTTATAGTAGAAAAATAAAGGTCAAACCCGCCAGACTCTTCCTTAACTTGCCACGGAGACAAATCAGCCCCTTTACCTTTCATCGACGCTGTTTGCTCGAGAAGACCCAATAGTATGTTTTTTTCTCTCTGTGTTAATTCCCTGTTGCTTGCTCTAACTTGGACTATCGCCCTCTTGGCTTTTGAGACTCTTCCCAGACATGCATCACAAATAGTGTATTCCATTTTTACAGGAATTTCGTATTCCTCTTGGTAGAATTGCTGTATCTCTGGGTGCACTTTGCCAGTGACTGTGAGCTGCATAGAGCCTTGTCTCGGGTAAATCTTTATGTCAATGTCTCTTATTTCACCCCTAAGCTTCACGATGTGTTTCAGATCCTTCCTTATTTGGTCTAGTAGTTCTTCCTCTGTATCACTCCATGAACCTTTATAACCTAGCCTGCCACACTTCTTGCAAATCTTTAGAGTCAACTCAGCCTTTTTTTGCTCCACCATCGGGTGATGCTTGACGTAGCAGTCTGGGCAAAGACCGTCAATAAGCCTCTCAGTCCTCCTGCCACATATAGGACACACAAAGACACGCTCTGACATTTCCCCCTCATCCCTCACAGTATCTCCGACTTAAAGACCTGCACATAGGGAATACCGGCAACAAACATTGCTGCTTGTCTCGCTAGTGGAAATATTTCCTCAACAATTTTTAAACTTACCTCACCTATAACGGTTACCGAGTCTGCCTCCGAGATGTATTTTTTCAGCAACGGGCTGTCAGCATCAATAAGACTGCCCCCGAAAAATTCCTCAGTAACTTTGAACTTCACCTTGCCGTGACGGAACTCTTTCCCCAGAAGCTCAACGTCGCAAATAGCAAGCATCCTGTATCCTCCACTCGAATGAAGCTTATAGTAGACCTTTACGCGTTCCTTCCCCAGTGGCTCCACTTTTTATTCCTGTAGTCTTTCTACGCAAACAAAACACTTAAACCTCACGCTTCATACAAAAGATGAATGATGAAGGTTGGTATTTAGGAGCCTAAAGCAATGAACTGTGACATCAAGACTGACAGCTTTTGTCTATTCTCTAAGGATAGTGTTCAGCTCGCCGCGGACAACAATCCCCTTCCCTTTAACAATGTCAAAGACAAATAACTGGGGCGGCACCGGTCTCCACCTCATTTTTCGAACATACAGTGTCCTGTAAAATGCGTTCTTAATCCTCTCAATACCAAGCACAAAGACTCCCGTAGCAAGGAACTCTTCTACACCATACCTACTAAGAGCGGTGCTACCAGTAGGTATCTCAGACACTATAAGCGTCGTAGCACCGATACGTTTCTCCAGGTTAATGATAAGGCTCTTGATGTATTCACGGGTCCATGCTACGTCGCCCTCATTGACAATTAGGGGTGCAACGGGATCTATAACTAGTCGCTGCGCGCCTATCAACCTAGCCTCTCTAAGTATGCCGTCAACGATTGACATAACGACTGTATCGACCGGCTTGTTCCTCATCTTCTCCACAAAGTCAGGCATCAATGTAAGTATTCTCAGCTTCCTAGCCTTGATGAATTGCTCAAAGTCCCATCCAAAATCGTAGACACCGTTCATAAAGTCGTCATACTCCTCGTCTACGAGGACATAAATGCCTGGCTCGTTAGACCGGAGACCCTCCATTAGAAAAGTCAAACTGAAAAGCGTCTTGCCGGTTCCTGTCTCGCCTGTAACCAAGTATGATCTTCCACGCAGGATACCCTTTATCCGTTCGTCTAAGCCCTCGATGCCTAGCTTGGCAAGCTGGTATCCCCACTTCCTTGTTTCGTATTCCCGCGTCTTCACCTGTGGGGTTTCTTCGCTTACCTCTTCGGGGACCGGAATCTCCTCTGGAACTGGCGAAGGCAACTTGGCCCTAGGATTTTTCTTGACACTACTCATAGCTACCCCAGCTCTATGGAACGTACACTCTAAAAAGTTTAGCGCGTAGGAATCCTTTTTATCCACGTTCTTTAAGGTGTCCACACGATAACAACTAAAATCTATAAGCTAATACAGGTTCATAGTACTATGGACAGAATACCTGGAGAGGAAAATGTTGTACATAAAGTCCCCAGAAAAAACACTCTAAGGATTGGCGTTTTGTACCCATCCTTTCCCCAAGTTGCATTAGACTCGCTTTCGTTCCAAATGCTTTACTACTGGCTAAACTCTCACGATGAAATCTACGCCGAACAAGTAATGCTTGATTTTGATGGAAATCCTATCCCCCACACACTAGAAACCGAGACATCTCTAAAAAAGCTGGACTATATAGTTGTTACCGTACACTACGAGCTAGACCTTGTCAATATCCTGCGCATTCTCTTAGATGCGGGAGTCGAGCCTTACAGTTCAAAGCGGGAAAAACCCATAATAATAGCGGGAGGTCCCCCCATAATAGCTAACCCACTCCCTGTTTCCCCTTTCATAGACGTTTTGGTAGTCGGAGAAATAGAATCAACGCTTCCAACACTTATCAACCAGATATACACCTATGGAACAGAAAAGGAGAGACTTCTAGAATCTCTAGAGCCTTCAAAGGGCTTCTTTGTACCCTCTTTTTATACAGGAGAGAAAGTAGTTCTTAACTATGCACACAGCTTGCCCAGAGAATTCCACCCCTCAATACAGCTTCAACTCTCAGATACACGTGCAAAGTGGAAAAACAGGACAGCCGTCGAAGCTTCGAGGGGGTGTTTCAGGCTATGCGCTTTTTGCCTTGAGGGACACATTTTCTATGGCGTGCGGGAACGCCCGCTAGACCAAATAAGAGACATCGTCACGGAGGGGCACGCATATAACCACTCGAGGCACGTTAAACTTGTAAGCCTCTCATTCTTTGACCACAAAGGGGCAGACTCTATTCTCGAATGGCTGATTTCTCATGGCTACAGCTTCTCCATTCCATCTATTCGAGCAGAGACACTCAACGAGAAGAGGCTAGAATACATCAAACAGGGGGGACAAAAAACATTAACCATAGCCCCCGAGACAGGGTCGCTCAAGCTCTCAGCATTAATAAGGAAAAGGCTAAGCATTGAACACGCAACAGACATCTCGCTTACAGCCAAAAAGCTCGGTTTCACGGGCCTCAAAGTCTACTTAATGATAGGCCTCCCTGGCGAAACCGAGGACGACATAGACCAGACAGCACAATACATCCAGAAACTTGCGGAAACCACGGGATTCAAGGGCGAAAGACAACTAAAAATAACTATTAGCCCCTTTGTCCCCAAGCCCCACACATTCCTGCAATATGCACCATTTATTGGCATACAAGAGGCAAGAAGAAGAATAAATCTACTTAGGAAAAAACTTGGAGGACTTGCAGATATAAGGACTTATGACCCGAGACTAGCCCAAATACAGACAATCATTTCTCGCGGAGACCTAGACCTTTCAAGAACACTTATCGAGTGGGCTCTCAACGATGGAGGGCTCGGCGGATGGAGAAAAGCTGTGAGGCTGACAAGGCTCAATGTAAACCGATACCTGGAGCCAGTTTACAAGGACCCCCCATGGAGTTTTATTGAGTTCCCAAATTTGCCACGCAGTTTGAAATTCTTTTCCAGTACTCGCGGATAACGTATACACGGGTAGGCGCATAGCCTTCAGATACTATGCTTCTAAGTAAAGTTTTACGGCTCGAAATGAGAGGGACCATGTTCCCATCGTCTATGATGTATAGTTGACTGGGGTCTTTGAGTGGAGAAACTTTTCCCTCGTAAACAAGTATGTATTGCTCTGGGACGCCACACTTGCTGGATAAATATTCTTCTAAGTCATGTTTCACTAGATGCTCAAATATTTCACTGGACGGCTCATCGTTTCCAGGTAGATACTCCAATATAAGCTTTGGAGGAATTCTCTCAATAAACTGCCTAGACAAATATCCTACTTTCTCATTGTTGCTCCTCATAGAATCTTTGAGCATCGAAAGCAAAGAAACATCGTCAAATAGGCACCAGGATAATTTATCTCTCAGTATTTCCTTCGGTGGTTCAACTAGACCTTCTTCTAGCATTAACTTGTAGATTCTCTGTAGGAGAGCCTCAAATCCACTTACAGTCTTATGATAATAAACTGTTTTAAATAACTGGAACCTTGAAATCAGCAGACTTTCCAGTGCCGTCTCGGAGCCCCTAGCAAATGCCACTATCCACTTTGCCCCACTCTTAACAAGCCTGACCGAGCGGATAACACGTCCCACGTCTATTTTCCCATAAGCTACACCTGTATGTAACGCGTCACGCAACATGTAGTCGATCCTGTCCGAGTCAACCTCTGAACAAACAAGGGGGCTTAACTTGTCCTTTCCCCTCAAAATTTCTACAACTCTATCGGCGAAATCCCCAAGTTTCTCTTTCAAAAAATTCTCGATAAGAAAAACTGTGACCTCCTCGTGGTTAACTGACAAAGTATGAGAAAACGGCATATGTCCAATGTCATGTAGCAACGCAGCCAGCCTCAGTGCCTGAAGATCAGCCTCGTCTACTACACCTGCGTTGAGCGCCATAAGGGACGCCACATGCATGGTGCCGATTGAATGAGAAAACCTCGTGTGTGTTGCTCCGGGAAAAACTAGATCGGCGGGACCAAGTTGTTTTATTCTTCTCAGTCTCTGAAAAATACAGTCGCTAATAGCGAGTAGCTCTATCGGTGTAACGTCTATAAAGCCGTGAACCTCGTCGTATATCTCCTTCTCGAATGTTAGAGGTGGAACCCGTCGTGTCATTGCCTAGCAATCTATTTATCGGAGTTCTGAATAATATTTTTGGTGACACCATAATGAGTTACGAGTTTGACGACTGGTTCAAGAGAATAAGGAAAATGATGGAAGAATTTGACAAAATGTTCGAAGAAATGCTACGCGAGCCGATGTACTTCAGCGGAGAGGGAAAAAGCGGAAAAGTCATTGGACCCTACTACTACGGCTTCAGCGTAGAGATAGGGCCTGACGGCGTCCCAAAGGTAAGAGAATGGGGAAACATTAGACCCGGACACGTGAGGCCAGTAATCAGAGACACTATTGAGCCATTCACAGACGTGTTCGACGAGGGAGACCACTATAGGATAATTGTAGATGTGCCCGGAGTTGAAAAGGACAAAATAAACATCGAGGCCACCGAGCGGTCCCTCACCATAACTGCGAGCAATGACCGGAAATACTACAAGGAAGTATCGTTTGCTGAACCTGTGAACCCCGACACGGCAAAGGCACAGTACAGGAACGGAGTCCTAACAATCACGATCGAAAAGAAAGAGAAAACCAAGAAAGAAAAAGGAGTAAAGATAAAGGTCGAGTAGCTACAGAGCTATTTTCAGCTCTTCCCCGATTTTTGGAACATATGTTTCTTTTCCAAGCTTCCTACTGAGTTCTGCAAGTTTCAACGCTGACTCTTCTTCGCCGTGTACAAGCACCACTTTGGCGTCTTTCTTCGCCAAGCTCAGAGTTTTAACTAACTCGTCGTGCCCACAGTGAGCACTAAAGTCAAACCACTCTATTCTAGCCTTCACGGGGCCCCGCTTGGTTGGAGACGCATATATCCCAGTCTCGATAACTTGGCGGGCAGGTGTCTCGGGTATTACGTAACTTACGAATATGACCGCATTCCGACTGTTTTCCATTATCTTCTCCATGTAGAATTCACTGGGACCCCCCTGCAACATTCCAGCTGGCGAGATGACGATGCCAGGCCCGGAGAGAATCTTTTTGCGGTGATCCCAGTCCCTAACTTTGATGGATTTCTCGACGGCTTTCTGGAATAGCTTCGGCTCCCTTAAGAGGTCGAGGTTTTCCATTATTAAGTCGTTTGCTGCACGTGCCATGCCGTCTACATATATGGGCACATCTATGTCGTATTTTGCTAGGACACAGAGTATCTCCTGTGCACGCCCAATAGCGAAAACCGGTACAAATGCGATGCCGCCGTTACCTACAACCTCAAGCACCGTATTGATGAATGCCTTTTCAGCCTCTTCCCTCGGAGGATGGTTATACTCTGCATACGTAGACTCCATGATTATTAGGTCTGCTTTGGATATGTCGTTCGGATTGGCGCCTCTAAGGAGACACGTGTCATGTAACGAGTAATCACCCGTATAGAGAATATTCAGCGACGGGGACTCTATCTGTATCATTGAGCTTCCAGGAATATGTCCAGCATCAATCATCTTGATACTTATATCATTTACCTCGAAGTATTCTCCATAGTTTAGAGAAACGAGATTATCAAGCATTTTTTCGACCTCAACTATCTCGTATGGAATGTAGTATTTAGACAACTTCATAAAGTCCCGTATGAGGAGGTCGGACAATGTTGCCGTGAGAGGCGTAGAGATGAATGGAATGCTTCTTGATACATATAGGAGCGGCACGGCGCCACTGTGATCCAGATGTGCATGTGAAACTGCTACAGCGTCTAGCCTTTTTGGCGGGACTGGTAGCGGGAACTGGGGTTCTTCTCCCTCTATGCTTACCCCGTAATCAAGCAACAACTGTTTTTCTTCTATTCCTAGAAGTATAGCTGACCTACCAACTTCTCTGGCCCCACCGAGGAACTTCAAATTTACATCAGCCATTTTTTAGCCCTAGACTTTCAGCCACTAATCTTTATTTTTATGTTTAACTTTAAGCCAAGAAACACGCGGAGCAAAACATTTTTTGCTACATTTTCAATGATACCAAATATGGCTTCGTTTGATAGCATTGCCTATAGCCTGTTCGGATGGGCTGGCGAAACAATAGTAAAAATGTTCCCCAACCTGAAAACGGACATAGCTACCGCTGACATGAAAATATATCCACAAGCATATGCGGCTAAAGTTGTACTCTTCTCGCTACTAGCACTAGTCATAGGGTTCGTCTTCGACGTCCCAATAGCCCTCATTCTTTCGAGGGCTGGCGTGAATCTAGGAGGCCTCGTTGCAACGAGCATTTCTATTCCCCTGCTTCTGGCTGGAAGCGTTTTCGGACTCGGACTTATCTATCCCAAAATAAAGCTGTCCAATAGAACCAGCAGGTTTGACCTAGAGGTTCCATACCTGTCTGTCTACATCACCGTCATGGCTACGGGTGGAATCTCTCCATACACGAGCTTTGAGAGGCTCGCAAAGGCGCCTCAAGTCCTCTTTGCAGAAATAAAGAAAGAGGCAATGAACTTCTTCCTCAAAGTCAAGGGCATGGGTCTAGACCCTTTGACAGCGATAGAGGAAAGCGCGAAAAATGTCCCACACAACGGCTACAAACAGCTGATGCTAGGCTATGCTGCGACACTCAGGTCTGGTGGAGACGTTGTCCACTATCTTCAGCGCCAAACCGAGGTCATGCTTAGAGAGCGTGTCTCACAGATGAAGGCGGTTGGCGAAAGGATTGGCGCATTAATGGAGTCCTACATGGCTATTGTACTGCTAACCTCGATGACAATGTATGTTCTCTACGTTGTAAACATGGCACTTGCACAGGCTGGGATGGGACTAGCCGGCGGAGAAATGCAGTTCATAATGTTTTCTTATATATTGATGCCTATGCTCTCGGGAGTTTTCCTTTATCTAGCCGACCTCATGCAACCCAAATATCCCATCTACGACACGACCCCCTATCTAGTCTACTTTGCGGTCGGCCTTCCTATCACCGGCTTCCTATTCGTAGCCATGGTTCTACCCTTCGCAGTCCCACCACCTCTCTCCACAATGCTTGGAAACATTTTCTCACCATTCGTGGCTATCGTCCTGGGAATCTCGAAGGCTCTTGGACTCAGCAAGGGATACGAGAGCGGCGTAGGCATGACTTTGGCACTTTCCCTGGGACTCCTACCAGCAATGATTGTAGAGTCGCGATCCTCAATAAAGTTCGGCGGGATACAGTACGGAATGACAAGGTTTCTCAGAGACCTAGTAGAAGTAAGGAAGACCGGTATGGCTCCAGAAAGATGCATCATAAACTTGAAGGACAGAGACTATGGTAAATTTACACCATATCTCCAGGAAATGGCTAAACAGGTGGGCTGGGGAGTGTCATTACACAAAATATTTGAGAGGTTCTCAAGGGGCATGAAGAACTGGTTTGCACTTATTTCCATGTTCTTGCTTGTCGAAAGCATAGAGGTGGGCGGAGGGACACCGCAGACCCTTGAGGCACTTGCAAGCTATGCCGAGACTCTTGAACAGGTAGAGAAAGAGAAGAGGGCGGCCCTGCGTCCCCTAATGCTTATGCCGTACGTAGGTGCACTCATAATCACAGTGGTTGTCCTCATACTCGTAGAGTTCATGGGCTCAATGCTCAAGTTTGCCGGTACAGCTATCTCGACATCACAGCTTATCGGAATGTTCCTCCCGCCAGTAATCATAAACAGCTACCTCATGGGCCTAGTCGCCGGAAAGATCAGCGCTGAACGTGTGGGCGCAGGCTTTAAGCATGCATTCCTGCTTCTCTTGGCAAACCTGGTCGCGATGATGATTGCGCCACAGATAACAGCAGGAATGATGCCGAAGCTGTAAATGGGGTGTTTTTTGTGGCTATACTCGTCACTGGAACACCTGGTGTCGGGAAGACTACCGTCTCACTGGAGCTTGCAAGGAAGACAGGCAAAAACTACGTGGATATAGCTGACATTGTAAAAAGGGAAAAATTTTACAAGGGCTACGACGATGTGACTGACTCACTAATAGTTGACACGGCGAAGCTAAAGAAATACCTCCGAAATCTGTTGACATGCAACGAGGTAATCGACACACATGTCGTCGAGGCTGTGCCACAGGAAAAAGTAACACATGTCTTTGTCCTGAGGCTGGACCCAGTCAAGCTGATGAAGCGACTAGAGCAACGTGGATATAGGGCTTCCAAGATAAGGCAAAACGTTGAGGCCGAGATATTGGACAGTATACTTATAGATTCTGTCAAGCTTTTTGGGACAGAAAAAGTTTTCGAGATCAATACTACGGGTAAAGATGTTTCTGAAATTGTTCAAATAATATATAGTATTCTCCAAGGTAATGTTGATGAATTTAAACCTGGAAACGTGAATTGGTTGCAAAAATATTATTTTCTTCTTGAACAACAATAGGGGTCAATTTTAAATAGTAATAACCCCCACAGATTATGCATAGAGATGGCGGGGAAAAATAGAGGGGTGGGAAGAGGCGGCGTAGGGCGCCACCTCATCGTAGAGATGTTCGAGTGCGATGGCAAGCTACTTGACAGTATCGAAGTAGTCAAAACTGCTCTTCTCGACGCAGCAGTAGCCTCAAACAGCACCGTCGTTGGATTCGACTTCTACAGGTTTAAGCCACACGGTGTAAGCGGCTACGTGCTCGTAGCAGAATCCCATATCTCTATCCATACGTGGCCAGAATATGGATACGCCGCGGTCGACGTTTTTACTTGCGGCGAGCACACAGACCCATGGAAGGGACTAGAGATACTCAAAGAAAGGCTAAAAGCGAAAAAAATGACTATACTTTCAATTGACAGAGGGGTCGGCATAGAGCA
Source organism: Thermofilum sp. (assembly GCF_038871435.1). Lineage (NCBI taxonomy): Archaea > Thermoproteati > Thermoproteota > Thermoprotei > Thermofilales > Thermofilaceae > Thermofilum > Thermofilum sp. The sequence continues at coordinate 27,236 of NZ_JAVZIC010000003.1, read as the reverse complement.
ATATGCAGGCTACTGGACACCGCAACCAGAGCAAAAAGTGCTGGCGAAGACTCCTTGAGCCCCTCAACGCACCAATAAGTATGCCGCATTGAAGAGCGAGTGTAAAATATGAACAACTTTTTCTGATTCTTCTTCTGAAATACGCCCAGGCACACAAATCTCGATCACTGGCTGACTTCCTGTCAAACACTCCGCTTTGCTTTGCTCATTCCCTAATCCCACACCGGATACTCCTAGTTGTTGAAGAAGTAGCTCCGCCAGGGTTCTGTGCTCCTGTGCGGCATCTCCTAGAAGCTTTATTCCCCAATTCTCACAGCATCGGAGAACAACTGTAACCACTGGGTTGAGCGTGGATATTTCCTGGAAGAGTTCCTGTAAAAATGGGAAACAAAGCGGGTCTTTAATGCCGTCCTCGCTGTAAAGAAAAACATCCACATTTTCGCCAGAGACTGTCATGACTACCTGGTTATATAGTGGAAAACTTGTGGAAAGGTTTCTAAGCAGATCCTCTAGTTCCCCTCTAGACAGCTCAACACTCGAAAACACAACTAGGAGATTACCATAGAGGTAGACCTCTTTCTGGCCGGCTGAATATATCTTTTGGCTTCTTTCCCGCAACTTCTCAATGCCCTCGGCAAGTGAAGAAAAATCTTCACCCAAAACCTTGGCTATCACGTGTTCAGCCCCTAGCACATTGCTGGGAACCCCAGATGGAACAAGCAGTATATGCGTGTCCCCGTCAAACCTGACAAGGGCATCACTAATTATAGTGGTCGTTGACAAACATTGCCAGTCAACTCCGCCAACAAGAAAGATCACTGGCTTGTCTCTGTCTCCATACTCGAAAACCAAGGCTTTTTCTCCAAGCCAGTCCCAGTACTCCCTGAAAGTGTGGGCCTTCCTAGCTAGGACATCATACAAATGGCTGAGATTGCTCATAATCCACCACTGCAATTCTTCTAGCGTGGTCTTTATATTTTAGCGTATATCCAGGGCAAGAAAAAACCGCGCAATAAAACAAAAAATTTAAACCCCTCAAGATAATTTTCTTTTAGCCTTAAGCCCGGTGGTGTAGCGGCCAAGCATGGCGGGCTCTGGCCCCGCAGATCCGGGGTTCGAATCCCCGCCGGGCTACCAGCCTCTTTCTATATTCTACCCGAAAAACGATACATCTACGAGATTCTGTTTAGATAGTGGGAGAAAAGCCAGAAGATGGTGGTGCGGGGGCCGGGATTCGAACCCGGGCAGGCCAACGCCAGCGGAGCCTCAGTCCGCCCCCTTTGTCCTAGCTCGGGCACCCCCGCCAGTAAAAAACTAAACAACCCAGAAACCTATAAGATTTTCGCATGCCCACAGTTTTGGGCAAAAGGTAATATTATGGCTGTGTTGTTAGATAATGGGTAAGATATGTCTGAGAAAAATGTGTCTGGTAGGCTTCCAGTCCCGTTTGACCAGTCCAAGATAGGCCTCCTTATAGGCAAGGACGGGACAAACAAGGCGAGGCTAGAGGAAGCATTCAATGTCAAAATTGAGGTTAAGCCAGAAGAGGGCATAGTCTACGTGGAGCCACGTGAAGGCGCAACACTATACAACGTCTACGTGGCAGAAAAGGCCTTAAAGGCTCTTTCCATAGGCTTCAGTATTGACGACGTGTTGCTCTTGAAGGACGACGTCTATGACCTAGAAATCATAGACCTAGGAGAAGTGACAAAAAACCGAGAAGACTTGATGCGCATAAAAGCCCGGGTGATAGGTACCGGGGGACGCTTCAAGAAGGCCCTAGAGGACATGACTGGCGCAAAGATCGCTGTAGGCGAGAAGCAGATCGGAATAATTGGTGACTTTGAGCAAAACAAGCTCATCAAGGATGCTTTGACCAGGCTAATTGCTGGCCAGAGCCATCAAGCAGTGATGAAGTTTTTGGAGCGATACAGCTTTGAACTTAAGAGGAGGAGGATGGAGCTTTGGGAACGTATACAAGGGATGTGACTTGAGTTTTAAAGACTCGTCCGTTAGGGAAGTCCTAGAAGACGTTTTTGATCAGAAAACAGTTCTGGCTGTTGTTTATCTAATGAATAAGGGAATTCTCTCCAAGCTCTACGGCACCGTCTCAACAGGTAAAGAGGCCAGGGTCTACTGGGGGAAGGGCAGAAACGGTGAAGACCTCGCTGTCAAGATATACCTGATTGTGACTGCTGAATTTAGGCGTGGTAGACTGAAATACATAGTTGGAGACCCTAGGTTCCAGGGTGCAAGCCTCAGGGGTAGGGAACTTATTTATCAATGGGCTAGGAAGGAGTATAGAAACCTAAAGAGAGCAGTGAGCTTCGGCATCCCTTCTCCAAAGCCAATAGCCGTACATGAAAATATTCTTGTCATGGAGTTTATAGGCGAGGACGGGGTTCCCGCGCCACTCTTGAAGGATACAACACTGCAGGACCCCGAGAAAAGCTTCCGCGAACTTAAAGAGATAATAGAAAAAATGGTTCTAGAGGCTGAAATCATACACGCTGACCTGAGCGAATACAATATACTTGTCAAAGAAAACGATGAGCTAGTCATCATAGATTGGGGGTCGGCTGTACTTACGTCGCATCCAAATGCACGTGAATTTCTCCTCAACGACATAAGAAATGTCTACAGGTTTTTTAAAGAAGAGCTCGGCGTAGAGACAGGCCCCCCAGAAGACTTCTATAACTACCTGGCTACACGCATTAAATGATTTCCAGCAAGTGTTTAATTTTGTCCCTGCTTATCAGGGCGCCGCCAGCCGCCGGGTGCCCGCCGCCCTCGAAACCAATTTTCCTAGAAAGCTCCTGGAGCGTCCTCCCCACATCGATGTCTTCCGTTAACCTGCGGAATGAAACCTTGTACTTGTCCTCCGAGAATGGGACTGCCACGCCGAGCATCTTCTTTGATTTTACTCTCTGCGACACAGCATAGGAAAGAATACTAGCCAGGGGGCCAGAATACTTTGGCGTAGCCTCTTCAAGCACCACGAGCACAGTGTCCCTTCCTTGTAGAGATATCTCGTCGAACTTCTCGTGGGCTAGCGAAATAAGCTTCGCTAGCTCTTTCCTATAATTCTTCGCTATGTCCATGGCCCTTATCAAGTGGGTCCCCCTGTCCCCCAGGTTTATGGCTAGGGCTGTGCCATACGCGTCGAGCCTTCCGAGTGCATTCAGCAACGAAGAATACTCGCGCAGATCCCACAGCGGGCTTTCAGGCTTCTCAGTCAAAAGGTAGTAGTTGTAGCCACGGATCCTCTCCACAATCTCCTGTGCCTCTTTTGGCGAAACATCATGATCCCACACCAAGTATTTGACAAGCCCTGTTACAAGTATTGATACCTCTTCGCCACTCAATGAGCCCACAGTTCTAAGGTTGTCACCGTTTTTCGGCTCTATACCGATGCTACGCAAGAAATTGTAGCAAGCGGTCTCGTTTCCTGTTAGACCCGGGATAAAGGGATCCATCGTGCTTGCAAGTGCCTGTACAAGTGGTCGACTTGATCCGCCGAAGAGTCTTAGGCCTATTCGAGCTTCGATTTTTCCCTCTTTAACAGCCTCGTCCAAGACCTCTCTATTTATGCCCTTGAAAGAGCGTTTTTCACCGTTGTCTAGCCTATCGCCGAGAGCCCCCACAATGGCAAGGTGAACTAGGCTTTTTACTTCCTTGTAGTCTCTGAGAAAATAATAGGTAAGAGTAGAGGAGCTAGTTTCCTCTGACCCGTTTATGCCGGCTAGATAGGGATTTATCTCGACTATTTTGTCGGTGTCCTCGGGGGCGGAAGGTATATGGTGGTCTATGACGAGTACCTTGTGTTTGTCCCCGATTCTTTCCCTGATTAGGTTCTTGTATCCGCTACCAAGGTCGAGAAAAACAACGTAGGAATAGTTCTCAAACGGTAGCTGGGCAAGCGTCTCTGGATAGACCTGTTCAACAAATGTCGCGTGGAAAGGTACATCATTTTTCTTCAAAAAATATGCCATTAGTGAAAAAGAGCTTAGCCCGTCCGCGTCGTAATGTGAAATGATGAGCACTTGGTCATTCTCGCGTCTTACCTCTTCAACGAATGAACGGAAACGACTCTTCAGGCTTTCAAGCGATGCTTGCACACTCAACAATAACCCCGTTACAAAATAACGCGGAATTTTTTAGGTTTAGGTGTAGAGCGCTACCTTGGACGGGTCGTATTTCCAGTCTGGGGGGAGTATGCCCTCCCTCTTATAGTACTTTGCAAGTCTGTGTATCTTGCTTTCTATTAGCTGTAGCCCCCTCTTTGAGTGATAGTCTTTTGGATGCTCGTCAAGGTGCTTCCTTACCCTTACGGCTCTTTTCATGAGGTTGAGGAGATCTTCAGGGATTTCTGGCGCGAGTCCCCTTTCCCTAAGTATCTGCAGGACGCTTTTACCGGTAACAGCTTTGACAAGGGGAATGCCGTATTGGTCGCGGAGGATAGTGCCGATCATTGACGGCGGATAACCCTTCCTGTGGAGGGAGACGACTAGCTCCTCTACCTCTTCTGGCCTCATTTTTATCCATTCTGGTTTTTCGAGGCGTGCGGGTCTAAGGGAGCCAGACCGGCCCTTCTCTTTACTCTTCCTCATTGTAATCCCAACTCTATTAACAAAAACTGTTTAAAAGAGTTTCGGTTTTGCATGGGGAGACATGCAAGACAAATATTAAATGTTTTTCAACCACAAATTATCGATGATACTATACGAATTCGAGATAAAAGAGATACTAGAGAGCATTGGTTTACCGGTAGAAAAATCATGCCTTCTAAACGACCCCATCGAGGGGACAGAACGATGTCTAGAAGACTTGTCGCCGCCCTTTATTGTTAAAGCACAGGTACGAGGATGGGGCAGGGGCAAGGCTGGACTAGTAAAGACTGCGAACAGCATAGATGAAGCCTTGAAGATCTCGCGGGAATTTCTATCGAGGGATTTCCGCGGAGAAAAGATACGATACGTTATGGTTTCAGAGAAGAAGGCAGTACAGAGAGAAATGTATCTATCATTCATGGTTTCCTCGCTACCCCCTGGCTATCTCCTGCTTGCCTCCAAGTACGGGGGCGTAGACGTAGAGGACCTCGCCAGAAAGCCAGGAGGCCTCCTCAGGATCTTTATTGACCCCTTTGAGGACCTAAGGGACTACATGGTGAGGAGAGTAGCCAGCTATCTGGAGCTACCCTACAATCATGTTGCAGACATTATCTACTCGCTCTGGAAAGTATTCAGAGACTACAACTTCACGTTGCTTGAGATAAACCCATTAGCATTGACTGACCAGGGGATCCTGGCCTTGGACAGGAAAGGAATAATTGATGACGACTCGTTAGGCGACAAAAAGCTCGCAGGCATAGCCCAGAGGTACTATTCAGAACTCGATGCCCTTGGACGCACAGCTGTAGAGAGAGGGTTCGCGGCCGTCAAGCTGGATGGAAACATCGCCGTTATAGGGAACGGCGCTGGACTGACAATGGCCACGCTAGATGCTGTAAACGATGCTGGTGGGAAGCCAGGATTCTTCCTGGATCTAGGCGGAGGCGCAGAGATGGAGAGAGTAAAAGAGGCTGTGAAACTTGTCTTAGGACAGAGTCACATAGACAGGGTCCTCATAAATATCTTGGGAGGAATAACCAGATGCGACGAGGTAGCCCGGGGAGTTGTAGAGGCACTACGTGAGACAGACAACAGAAACGTGAAAATTGTTGTGAGGCTCTCAGGCTTCATGGAGGAAGAGGGCAGAAGAATCCTGTTGGACGCGGGGATCAAGCCTTATGATAATCTCGAAGATGCAGTCGTAGAGGTGGTGAAATAATGGCTATACTTGTAGATGAAAATACAAGAGTGCTCGTGCAGGGAATCACTGGGAAGCAGGGAATGCTTCACACATCGCAGATGTTAAAGTATGGGACACGCATCGTTGCAGGCGTCTCTCCTGGAAAGGGGGGCACAGTCGTTGAGGGGGTCCCAGTATACAATTCCGTGGAAGAGGCCCTTGAAAAACACCCAGACATCAATACATCCATTATATTTGTCCCGGCACGCTTCGCGCCAGACGCCGTCTATGAGGCTGTCGACTCGGGAATCAAGACAATCGTGGTCATAACGGAACATATACCTGTCCACGAGACAATACGCTTCGTCAGGTACGCCGCAACCAAGGGAGCTACGGTAATCGGTCCAAACACTCCTGGGGCAATCTCTCCAGGGAAGTCAAAGGTTGGGATAATGCCTGGAGACTATTTTAAACCTGGAAGGATAGGCCTGATCTCTAGGAGCGGCACGTTAACCTACGAGATCTCCTTGAAGCTTCTAAAGGCCGGCTTAGGAGTCTCGACAGCGGTGGGGATTGGCGGAGACCCTGTTACGGGGCTATCTTTCGAAGACGTCTACAAAATGTTCAAGGGCGATCCAGAGACAGACGCCGTTGTAATCGTGGGCGAGATAGGCGGGGGCAAAGAGGAAAAATTCGCACAATACTATGCAACTGATACTAGCAAGAAGCCCGTGGTAGCTTACATAGCAGGCAAAACAGCGCCGCCCGGCAAAAAGATGGGCCACGCTGGGGCAATAGTGTTTGGCTCCGAGGGAAGCTATCCAAGCAAGGTGGAGGCCCTATCAAGGAGCGGCGTAAAGGTTGCCGGCAGCCTCGGCGAAATAGTACAGCTGGTCAGAGAAGCCATGCAGAGGACACATTAGCCAAAGGTTATCCTTGTATACTTCTCTCTTTCTCCGCTTAGAACCCTGAAGATCCTATCTGGAGGATTACCGTTGAGAACATATGTGGCTATCCTGCCCCTCTCAATGATATTAAGCGCATAAAGGTCTATTAGACGGTACTCGCCCGCACGTTGCCCCGACACAAATTTTCTCTTTAGCTCCCCGACAGATATCTCCTCGAGAAAACTTGCCTCCGGATGCTTTTTGGGGTCCTCCGTGTATATACCGTCAACGTCCGTAGCTATAATGAGCTCCGCGCCCAGCGACTCGGCCGCCAGGGCGGCAGTAGTAGTAGTCGACTGGCCGGGCTGGAGCCCACCCATAAAGATAACCTTCATCCCGAGATTAACCAGCTCGTGTAGCCTTCTCAGCGTGTCTGGAACCAGCGGCAACGTTCCATAGAAAGCCGTATGCATGAGTGAAGCGTTGAGCCTGCTTACTTGTATACCTATCTCGTCAAGCAGACTCTCGTTGACGGCAAGCCTCCTGCCGACCTCAATGTATCTCCTTGCAACCTTGCCCCCACCGACCACCACAACGATTTTTCTGTCCGATGCCTCGCTGTACTTCTTCAACGATGCGAGAAAACTCTTCACGTATTCTTCGCGGAGCTCTCCCCCCTCAGCGAACAATAGAGACCCGCCAAGCTTTATAACTGCTGGACGCATATTGCTCTCCATCTACGACGAGCACCACACACTCTTAAGAATATTTCTTGTGACTCCCATGGAAGTGGTACAGGGGAAACATACATGGCAAACATACCTTTAAAAACCATTTACATGCTTAAAGAGTAGACACTTTAGGTGAGCGGAGACAATGAGAGAGGATGTAGAGAGATTCAAGCTGGAAAAGCTAGTCGAGGAGCTCAAAAAGAAGGAGGGAAGAGGGACAGAGCTCGTATCACTATACATACCAGCCGGCAGACCTATCAGCGAAGTCGTAAACACGCTCACCTACGAGTACGCCACGGCTTCAAACATAAAGGACCGGGTCACAAGGCACCACGTACTAGACGCATTGGCATCCATAATTAGCCGCCTAAAGATGTTTAAGGAGACGCCGCCAAACGGCTTGATAGTCTTCGCTGGCTACGTCGCTGGAGACGTGCCCGGCCGAGAAAAAATGGAGATTCACCTCATAGAGCCGCCTCAGAAGCTGAACGTCTGGCTCTACAGGTGCGACTCTAGATTCTACACAGAGATACTCGAAGACATGATAAGAGTGAAAGAGGCCTACGGGCTCATCCTCGTGGAGCGAGACGAGGCAGCAATAGCGATTCTCAGGGGCAAATCGCTAGAGGTGGTTGACGAGCTTACGGCTGGCATCCCGGGAAAGCACAGGAGCGGTGGACAGTCGGCCAGGAGGTATGAAAGAGTAATTGAGCAACTTGTACACGAGTTCTATAAGAGGCTAGGCGAACACGCCAACAAGATATTTCTACCGATAAAGGACGAACTAAAAGGCATAATCGTTGGCGGCCCCGGCTTCTCGAAAAAAGAATTCGTAGAAGGCGACTACCTCCACTACGAGCTACGCCAAAAAGTAATCGGAGTATTTGACGTTGGGTACGGCGGGGTCTCGGGCCTCTACGAGCTACTCGACAAGGCGCGGGACCTAATAAGGGACGTACAGTACATGAAGGAAAGAGAAACAGTAAACAAGTTCCTGTACCACTTGGCCCGAGACACAGGGCTAGCAATATACGGAGAAGAAGAGGTTCGACAGGCCCTACAGCTGAACGCTGTCGACACGCTCCTCGTATCAGAGGCAGTAAACAAAGTAAGGGTCCACGCTGTATGCAAGACATGCAAGCACGAGTTCCAGGCGACACTCAACAATGAGGAAGAGGCAAACAAGCTGACATGCCCCAAGTGTGGCGGCGAGGTCGAGATACTAGAGAACAAGATGATAATTGAGGAGCTGGCCGAGCTGGCAGAGAACAGTGGCGCAGAAGTTGTACTGGTCTCGACGGAGTCGGCAGAGGGGAAAGAATTCTACAAGACATTTGGGGGCATAGCTGCCATACTGAGATACAAGCTACAAAAGTAAGAAAATGAAAAAGAAAGAGCTCGAGCGGATCCTAAATCTTGTCCCCAGGCATCCTTCTCCAAAGATACATTTTGAACAGTACTCTACTCCTGCGACCCTAGCGGCTACGATGCTCTGGATAGCCGAGGAGCACTACCACGACATATCCGGCAAAAGGGTTGTCGACCTCGGGAGTGGCACTGGGAGGCTTGGGCTGGGCGCCGCTGTCCTGGGTGGACAGACACTTCTTCTAGACATAGACTACGAGGCGTTGCAGGTTGCACGTAGTCAAGCTGTACAGCTAGGAATCTACGATAGGGTGGATCTTGTTGCAACAGACGTTTTGCATCTCCCATTTAGGGAGAACATTGTATTCGACACGGTGATCCAGAACCCGCCCTTTGGGGTCCACAGGAAGGGGAGCGATGTAGCTTTCCTAGAGAAGGCCCTGGCCCTAACAGAGACCATTTACAGCCTTCACAAGGCAAACACTATCAGCTACATTAGGAGCTTCCTCAGGAAACACCACCCTTCCCTCGTCATCGATGTGCTCCTCGAAGAAGAAATATGCATACCCCCCGAATACGTGTTTCACAGGAAAAGGAGACACTGCTTCAAGGTCTCCCTTATCCGTGTATACAGGCCTAGACAGTAGCAGGCTCATAATAATATATATGGGTGCAAATTCACTTTTCAAAGTGGTGTATATGGAGACCCCAGACAAGAAGCAGATAGTCATACCTGGCGAGGAAATAGCGACGATCGAGGAGTATTCTCCGGGAAAAAACGTGTTCCAAGACGCCGGCGACGGGCTGATAAAGTCGAAAAAAGTCGGAAAGCTACGGCTCGACGTAAAGACCCACGTTGCAGAAGTCGAGAGCATGAAGACCCACAAAAATGTACTTACGAAAAACGAGGTTGTATACGCTGTGGTGGAGCGGTTCGAGGACCCAATCGCCGTCTTGAGGATCATATATTCAGAAAGCAAAAAGACCCCAATAGTCCCATCCGTGACTGGCATCCTGCATGTAGCAAATGCTAGCAACTCGAGGGTACGATACCTTTCAGACGTCTTCGGCTATGGAGACATAGTGAGGGCATACGTTGTAGAGGAGGGCGGCCCACCGTTCTACCTGTCGACCAGGGGGCGACAATTCGGAGTAATCGTGGCAAAGTGCCCTAAGTGTATGTCGTCCATGAGGAAACGCGGCATAGTGCTTTACTGCCCCCAGTGCGGCTACAAGACAAAGAACAAGAAGATAAGCCTGTACTATCTCTTAAAGTAGCAGGGCGCCTAGCGATGCGAGGCATTACCCTCACTCTGAACTTTGACACTCCCGAGGAGGCCATTTCCTTTTTGAAGCTAATAACATCTAGGATAAAATACTCCGGGCTTTACGGTGAGATAAAGGGCAAAAAATTGAAGCTATTCATCCCAGAGAGCCAGAGAACCGAAGAAGTCGTAAACGAGGTAAAAACCCTATACAGGGAACTGCACGGCGCAAAAAACGCCTTCCAGAAAAAGAGATTTAAGATTCAAACAGTCCTCTCACTGGCAAAGCTCGAAACAGCCATACCGGTACCCGTCCTCGTAGACATTATCAAGCTACAGGGCAAACACGCGAGGCTAGCTGGGGAAACGATAGAGACAAGCCTTGAGCTCAACGAGCTTGTAAAACTCGCAGAACAAGTCTCATCAGCTTACCACTCAGCGATACATATGCCACTAACATCCTCTGCTAGGAGGCTCCTAGTTGTCGCCTCCCTGACGCTTGGAAAAAATCCCGAAGAAACGGTTAGCTTACTGCTCTCAAGAAACCTTTTGAGGGAAGAAGACGGTACGCTGAGCCTTTCCATGGACTATGAGCGGAGCCTTGAAAAGCTGAGAGAACTAGTAAAACAGTCTACATGATGTATGAAAAGTTCCTGTCAGAGACCCTTTTCTTTAGCTTCTCGTTTATCTTTACCTCGAATTCTTTCACAAACAGTATCCTGAGCATACGCTCAGAATTTGAGATCCTCACTTCGGCTGAGTAGCCTAAAGACACGGTCTTCTGGCCGTCGAGAATCATATTTGCCGGGTGTGCCAGTATCCTTACGCCTATGGTTCCGCCGTGGATCACTAGCGGGCGGAGCGCGGGCGACAACGCGCCTGGAAAAAGCACCTCTAAAAGCTTCTGGCCGACATCGAGGATCACCGGCCCGCCATAGGACAGGGCGTGCCCAGTGCTACCGCTGGGCGTAGCCACAATTATCCCATCCGACCTGCCGTGGTAAAGGCCCAAGCCATCCAGCGAGAACTCGAACTCTATCAGCTTGCCCGGGAGAGCCCAGATACACAGCTCGTTGAGAAAGACCCCCTTCTCGTCTCCATAGGCGTACTCCCCCAGGGCAACATTCCTGGTGGAGTAATTCCCCTCGAGAACATTTTCCAGCACCTTTTCCGCGTCGCGTATACTGTGTGGAAGCAGGTAGCCAAGGCTGTCGGCCGCAAAGCCCAGGATAGGCGGCAGGATACCGCCACTCTTCTGGACAATCCTGAGAAACGTCCCGTCCCCGCCGACAAGTATCCCTAGGTCGGCTTTTGTGGCCTCGTTCTCGCTTAGCTGTTCCACAGGTATCTCGTGGCCCAGGAACGGGTCAACGTATACCTCGACACCCCTCGCCGCGAGGAAATCGTATATCTTCTTTGCCCAGCCGGCCGCCACCGGGTCGCCTGCCCTCGCCTTCAGCCAAACACTACGTATAGACATCTATAAGCTCCTAGAACTTATTAACACTCGATATTAAAAAATTTTAGATGTGCCTTGCTGCCAGCTCTTATCCTCGCCGCATCCTCTTGAGGTACTCGCTTAGGGGCTCCCTTATTACTATGCCTTTGCCAGAGACAATGTCAAAGATGTATTTGCTGGGCTTCACTGGCGCCCACCTAGCCTTCCTGATGTACATAACCCTCTCGACGTTTCCATATATCTCCTCGATACCCAGCACGATGATCCCAGAAGCCAGGAACTCCTCTACGCCGAACCTGCTCAGCTTCGTGCTACCAGTAGGTATCTCGCTAGTCATGATGGTTGTCAGCTCCCCGGTCTTCTCTATTGCGAAGACCATTTCTCTCAGGAACTCCCTTGCATAGAGAACATCCTCTTCTTTCCCACCGTAAACAAGAGGCGCGATCGGGTCTATGACAAGCCTCTTCGCGTTTATCTTCTTTGCCGCTGCAAGTATCTGCTCGATGATGTACCTGGGCTCGATGTGCTTCCTCTCGTCCCTCATGTAGATCTTGCTGAAGTGGGTCCTCATGTCCACAAACATCAGCTTCCTAGAGGATATTAGATCCCTCAGATTCCACCCAAATATCTGGAGGCCGCGGAGCAACTGGTTCGTCGGCTCGTCTATAGCTATGTATAGCCCCGGCTCGCCGTTAAGTGCGCCATGCAACAGGAACTGGATAGAGAGGATTGTTTTTCCACAGCCAGCCTCTCCAGCGACCAGGTATGTCTTCCCCCTCAGGAAGCCTCCCGCAAGAATCTCGTCAAGCCCTGGTACACCCGTCGGTGCAAACAGTGCCTTACGGGTTACCAGCGCCTGCTGGTAATTATAGGTGTACGGGTCGTCCTGGTATGGCAACTCGTCGACTGCCTGGGGGACAGCAGGGACACTGGGCACAGCGGGGGCTGGAGGCACCTCCTCTGGTATAGCCTCTGCGACCCGAGTATCGTAGCTCTCCTGGACTGGGACGGGCTGTGAAACAACCTGTGTAGATGCGGCCGGCTGCACGGCCTGGACCTGCGTGGGCACCCTGCACAGCGGATTATATGGATCGGGGACTTGCGTCTTAAGCTTGAGGCAGTACTGTCTAGACTTTATGTATAATGGACACCCAATACACGAAGACCTAGCAGGTTTACCCATGTCCGCCAATTCGACCACTATTTCTGAATTTTAGAAATTGTTGCTTAAATATGTATCTTTTCAACGCCAGAGAAAAAATCAGACATCCTCAACCCTCTCAGCCGACAACACTGCCTCTAGAAGCCTGGCAAAAGTGTTAAAAGCGGCCCGCAGGCTAGAAACGTCCCCAGAAGTTATCTCTACAAGCATCTTTCCCTCCCCAGCAAGCCTAGCCACAGCCCTTGACCTGTATCTCGGAGCCGCCCCAGTCTCGGGCAAAAATGCACGGTAAATCCACTCCACGCGGTCAGGGTCGCCCTCGACCTCTAAGACAGCCCTGAAACGACCATTAGCGTCGTCCACACGCATATTAAAGCATTTCCTTTACTGGCAGAAAAGCTTTTATGTATTATTGCCTTTGTCCCTAGCCCGGTAATAGCGGACAGACTTGACCAGCATCCTTGGACCAATATAGGCGCCGTTCTCGTAGAACTTTAACACGAACAAGAAGTCCCTCCCCTTCACGGGCTCCACCAGGAGAGCCCTTCCCGACAGGCCTCCAAGCTCGTCCACCCCAACGACCCCCACATACGTCAAGTCAAACATAGAGGCAATGTCCAGCCCATACTCGGACTCCTCCCCAAGCGAGTACACATACACATCCGACGAGGCCCTCGGGATACGCTTGTCCCCCGAAAACACGACCCCGCGGAGATACAGAGTAGCCGGGATCCTCCTAGCCACTTCTCCCCCAACATCCCAGGCCGCAATCCTCCCAGGGTTGCCCCCAAGCCCCCTATACACGACCACAAGCCTCCTAGCACCCATATACCTAGCCAAAGCCAGCATCTCCCCAAGGCTCCTACCACCCCTATTAACCCTCCTCGCCCCCGGAAGACACATGGCAAGCTCACGCGCAAGCCTCCTCACATGCACAGTATCATGCCTACAAGTAGACACCACTACCCGCCACGCCATCCAGTATAACAAGACACAGCAAACTAAATACCTTTACCCCGACAAACCCGGCCACGAGAAAAATATAAATAACAACAACCAACAAAAAACAAGAAAACCCTTGGGCCCGTAGCGCAGTTAGGAAGCGCGGCGGCCTTCTAGGCCGAAAAACCGCGAACAACACAAAACACGAAGAAAGCCGCAGGTCCCGGGTTCAAATCCCGGCGGGCCCGCCATCAAAACATTATAACACACAATAAACACAAGACACACAGCCAGAACCCCTGCAAGACCAAGACAATGACGTGGGAACCCCGCGGGAATTCCAAAGGAACCAGCAATCAAAAAACTCACTTACTATTCATTTCCGACTGGTTCTCTTTGCCTCCAGCCTCTTCGCCTCGAAATACACATAGACCCCAACAAGGTAGGCCTCCGTCAACGGGTCAAGAGACACCCATAGCTCCCAAAAATACTCCTTACCCTTCTCCGTAACCAGGTACCCCTCCCTCCTCTTCTCAAGATATCCCTCCTTCACAACGTCAATCCCGAGACCAACGGGCCTATACTGCGAGGAGTCACCATCAATCAGCCCCAACAAGAGCCCCCACAATTTTCAACCCATCTTCTTCTAGAACCCTCCCAAAGAACTACGTCGCCACACCCACTCATTTGTTTTTTGTCCCACCACACATAGCACAAACAAGATCCAGAGAAAGACAACTCAAGAACAAAACCACATAAGCCAAGAAACAAAAAACAGAAAAACCATAAAAACAAAGCCATCACATAGCATAACATCGTTATCATTTATAATAACAATGTTATCACAAGTATTTTAAACAGAGAAAAACAAAAATAACAAAGTTATACACAAACATAACAAAATTATTACTTGCCAATTCACAGCACTCAAAAACAGCCCTGCGTCTTCACCTTTCAATTCTTTCTTAGTTGCATCTTTTCGTCATGGCCGACATTTATGTCGCAACGTATAACATCCTTCAATTCTTTCTGAGTTGCATCCGAAAAGTTTTACCCATGCGTGGCTTAAATTTTTTACGCTTTTTCCTGCAAGAAATCTGCAAAACAGCCCTAGCACTCAAAATCACACATTAGAAACTTCTGAAACTTCCCAAACGGGAAGCTTCCCGAAACACCCCGTTTGAAGTCGGGACTTTTTCCCGTAAACCTAAATTTAAAATAAGCTTCCCGACGAGAAACTTCATAAATAACTTTTAGTTTGCACGTAGGGAAATAGTTGACAAAAACTTATCCATGTTAACTTGGCAAGGTGACAGCGTCGATACAAGGACAATTATGGGCCGCTAGGGCATGCTTGTCTGTTTTTCTCTGTTTTCTAGGCATGTGTAGATCTCTGCTAGTGCTTCTAGTGTTTGTCTGGGTGTTTTGCCTGCTTTTTGCCTGAAGGCTTCGAATTCTTGGCGCGGCACGGCTCCGCCCTCGAGTATCCTGGGGACGACGTGTCTGTGTGGGAAGAGCTCGACGTATAGCTTCATGAGCTCTAGGGGGTCGGCGCCGTGGCGCCTAGCAGTGTCCTCGAACCTGAGGCACGGGTTAACGTTTGCGCTGCGGCTCCTGAACTCTGCGGGTATGTAGAGGCTCGCTATGACGGGCTGTAGCCCCCTCCTGACTACTAGTGCCTGGCCGTATGCGAGCTTTCCGAGGAGGCCGGCGTCCCTCCAGCCCGTGACTGTGGCCAGTGTCTCGAGGTTGTCTGGGTCGTTGGTCGCGAAGACCATGAGTGTGCCTGCGTCCGCGAGCTTCCTGGCTACTCTGGCGAGGCTGTGGCCAACGGCCCATATCGAGACGTTGTACTTCCTGAGCTCGTCCGCTATCCTGTTTGCGACCTCTGTGTCTCCCAGCCTGTCTGCCTCGTCTAGGACGATTATCCCGCTCCAGCCTCCCCTCACGGCGGAGAAGTATGCCAGGTAGAGCGCCGATAGGCTGAAGATGTTCTTCGCCTCTTCTGGCAGCGGGCTGAGGTCGACCACTGTCCTCCCCCTGGGCAGGACGCCGTGGCCGAGGAGGGCTGGGTGTATCATGGGCCTAAGCCTCCTAATGAGGGCGCCCGCAGCAGCCCGCTCGTCCTCCTGCCTGGAAGAGGACAGCAGCTTCTCTACGTGGCTGTAGGCGTCCAAGAGTGTCCCGCTCTTCTGGAGAGCCGTGTAAAGCGTGTAGGCGACTATTGGCGACGCCTTCTCCCTCCACGCCGCCTCTATAACGCCCAATATGACATTGTACGCGACGTCTACGCCCATAGCGAGGGGGTTAATGAACAGGTCTACCCCAGCCTCGAGGACCCTGTAGCCGTGCCTCTCGAGGAGCCTGTGCTCACCCGTGACGTCCAACACGAGCACGTTCCAGCCCTCGAGCCTGCTAAGCAGGTAGTCCAGGAAGCTGCTCTTCCCAGTCCCTGGAGCCCCGATAATCGTGAGGCTGTTGTCAGAGCCCTCCCGAAGCCTCAGGCTGTAGCCGTGGAAAACAGGGATCTCCACTGCCCCGCCAGCCTCGCCAGTATAGCCGCCAGAAACCAGGCCACGAGTAGCAATATCCACGTCCAGCGGCGTAAACACGTACAGCGGGTCAAGCCACGAAACCCTGGCAAGCAGGGGCGCCTTCAGCCTCGAAAACTTCTCGGCCAGCCCCCTGCTACCCTTCCCAAAGACCACCGCGTAGCCCCTATACACAGAGCCATACAGCAGGGCACTAGAAACATACGGCTCAAAAGCACTCGGCAACCCGTACCTATACGCCCTCTGAAGCCCCTCATAGAACTTAGTAGCGTCACGCCTATACAGCACGAGGCCCACGTGGCCCCTAAGCGGCACAACAACAGGCACACGAACCCTCAAAAAACGAGCCTCCGGAAACAAGGGCTCAACACGCCAAACCCTCCACCCAGCACCAACAGCAACCTCCTCAAAGACCCCCGCATCCCTCTCCCCCACCCCTATCAGCAAGCCCCTACCAAAATTAGCCACACCAAGCCTCCTAACCCCAGAAGCAAAAACAGGCCCAAGCCACATCTCCCCAGCAACAGCATCAACACCAAACCACACCGCCATACCAAAAACACATACAACAAAAATAAAACAAGAAAAACCCACAAATTCAAACAAAAGCTACCTTAAAAACAAACAAAACACAGGACAACGTATTTTTTATCAAATGTGTAGCGACACTCTTTTCTCTTCCCAAAATCGCAAAACCATATCAATGGCAAATCACAAAAATATGCCTCTTTTTATTAAAATTGCTATGTGATAGCGGTTTTTTACGAAGTTATAGAAATAAAAACCTGGCAATATACAAACAAACATAATGAGAGTCCCTGCAGGAGGATTGGATGCTAGACCTCTTCAGACAAGCTACGAGAAACTAATGAGTAAAACCTTCTCATTGGCTACTGAGTGGCTGGAAAAGCATGCAACGAAGAGTGATGTTGTTGTCCTGTTTCCATGTGGCTCCTCGAGGGCTGAGCTTCTCAGACGCTTATTAGTAAACACACAATACTTTTCCAAAGCCTACGTCTACAAGGGCTTCAAAGAGAAACTCGAGTATCCAGGTCAGGAAGTCGAGGAATATGAAAGCATAGATGAGCTAGCCGACAAGCTGAAGAACAAAGCTGAGAAACCCTTAGCAGTTGTCCCTGAGAGCTCCTTTGACGCACTCCTACTGAAAGACAGGCTGAAGCAGGTGTCGCCGAATATCAGAGTAAAGCTCCTCTATCTACCCGCCCTGTACAGCAGGGCTACCAAGGAGCTCAACTGGCCCAGCAAAGATGTGGAGAAGCTCGCCAGAGTAGAGCTCACTTGGCTCGAAAAAGCCTACAAGTTGAGGCCGAGTGATAAAGGCTACTCCTCGACCCTCCTCAGAGACTGGAAAAAGGAGGAGCTTGAAGAGCTGAAAAAGGCAAAAGAGGCTATTCTAGCGCTGAGCCTAGGCAAGCTTGGACTTAAAGATTACTTGCCCGAGATTGCGGGCGAGATGATACCTGATTTCCTACCAGCACCTCTTGGAACACTAGTAGCACTAGCCATGGATCAACTACTTGGGCTACTTGTAAACTTAAACCTCCGCGAAGTCGCTCAAAAACTCAATGAAAAAGTTGGCGAGGTGCCACCTGAGGACGCCGAGGAGTTTGCCTTAAGGCTTTTAGAGGGATGGACAAGGCCAAAGGCAAGGAATATTGTGGCCATGGGCCTAGCAAAACTTGTTATAACAGCCCGGAAGGCAACATCCTACCTACACAGAGAAGAGTTAGAGACAGTAGTAGACCAGGTGGCGCTGGAATGGGGCATGGATGACACCACGTTCAAAGTCTTCGTAAAGAACCTCGCGAAGCTTGCAAGCGGAGAGGTAGTGACGAGGGAAGAACTGAGAAAGGAGCTAAAGAAGCTAGGGAGCAAAGAATTTGAAGAACTGTTGAAGCAACTAATTGAGAAGCGCCTAAGCGAGATTGAAAAAGAGCTAAACGGTTTGAGAGGAAAGGTTGAGGCCCTTAAAATCGGTGTAAAGCTGTTCTATGCACACGAGCTTGAGGCAGGCTTGCTCTACCCCAACTTCAAAGTGGAGAGGGGTAGGCCCGTAGTCGTGAGCCAAGAGGAGATGGGGAGGGTTGAAGCGGAGCTTGTGACTGCGGGCTCCTTTGAAAAACTGGCTGGAGAAGTCGTAAGGAGATTAGAGGGGGGCTTTGTAGTCCTTGAGGGGCCGAAGGGTATTGGCAAGTCTACGCTTGCGACTTACACAGCCTGGCTAGCGCTATTGAGGGGACATGCCGACGCAATCCTCTACGTATACAAGCTCGACGTAGGGGAGGCTTTGAGGCTCGAGAACTTGATGAAGAATACTGGGAAGAGGTTCCTCGTGCTCTACGACCCCTCACCACTCCACGCCTACTACAAGCCAGGTGCTTTCGCGGGAGAAACGCGGGAGACTACAAATACAGAGAGTATCAAGAATACTCTGCAAGAGCTCCTTGAGCTAGCTAGGAGTGAGACTCGTGTGCCTGTACTCGCTGTGCTATCCAGCGACCTCTACAACCAACTCTACGAGGAGCTGAGCCCCCAGCTTAGGGAGTCACTTAAGACCCATACTTTGCACATAGACCTTAGGGATCATAGCTTCCTAGAAGAGATAATTAAGGCATATTCGGGTTGCCATAGAGACTTCAAGGAGCTAGCAAAGACCATCGCAAGGTTCGAGGGGGGCTACACACTAATAGCGAAGTATGCAGGCCTAACGCTACGCAACAAGGGATGCAGGATCGGAGAAGTGTGGAAATTAGTTGAAGAAGCTAAGGGAAAGCCGAAGCTTTTCCTCGCTTATTATCTGTGGAGTATACTCCTCAAAGGCAACGAGAACCTGGCGAGAAGGGTTGCTGTGCCTTTATTGCTACACGCGGCTTTTGGTCCTATCCCCGAGGGCATAACCTACTTGACGGCAGCTTCGAGAGAACGGCCCTGGCGCTTCCTCGAGCCCAGTGAGATCGAAGAAAAAAGATTCACACTCCAGGATTTGAGGGACGAGGAGTTGGAGCCTGTAGCCAAGTGGCTCAGCGTTAAGCACGAGGATTTAATGGAGGAGATGCTGAGTGAGCTTTGTGGCTTCGAAGGCAGGGAAGCGAGGATATTGTACGCGCAACACTTGCCAAAACTGGCTGGCTACCAGCAAGTCTTAGGCAACGAGAAAGGTGTGCTAGAGTGGGCTTTAAACAAGGTTATCGATGAAAAACGCGAAGCAGGTACCATTAAGCTGGATGAAGCGCTCCTGCACTTCACCGGTGAGAGACTTGCAACAGCACTCAAATCCTACACAGCTAGCTGCTGGCACAGGCTAGCACTAATAGCTGGCTTCGCTCTTGCGGTCCATCTCTCAGTTCCGCGTACGCCAAGCGTACGCACTAAGGTTCTACCCATTGAGGCTTTTGAGCCCTGCGAAGCGGAAAGCTACCTTCTTGTAGGCGGCGAAATCCCGCCGCTAGTCGTTAGAGTTGTACTTCAAAGGCCGAGCGTGCTCGCGCATCCTCTTGCCCACTGGCACGGGGAGGCGGCAAAGGAGCTCGAGAAGCTTTGGGAGGCCTGGCGTAGCAGAGGTAAGGCGTACATATACGAGTTGCTCTATGGACTTGGCCTAGCCCTCGCGGTCGCTGGTGCAGCTGACATAGGCAAAAAAGTTGAGACCTGGGAGGCTGAGATCGCGCTTCATACCGCAGTCACTGATGTTCAACGAGTCTTCGATGTAGAGTGCACTAAAGCTATTCTAGATTTTTTTAGGAGACTTGAAGAGCTAGCACCTCACTGCTACGTTCACCTAGTGTCTGCAACTTCCGAACTTCTTGAGCTCGAGAAGGAGACTGCTCATAAGATAGCTGAGTCTCTCGAAGAAGCAGTCGAAAGAGAGGAGCTCAAGGTAAGGGGATGGCCACTGGTAGAAGCTGTTAGAGCATACTCTAACCTCCTCACAAAGCATAGAGAACACTTCTTGGGAGAGGAGGAGCGACTACAGGAGATGATGTGTAAGCTCCTTGAGTGGTTGGAGGGTCAGCTCCGGGATATAGCCGAGGTTTATGCGCTTCGACCAGTGCTTATGGAGGGCTTGAAGCCATGCGGTGGCGCAGACCCGGCGGGCAGGGCTGAGGAACTCCTCAAGAGACTTGAAGAAATTGAGAAAGAGAAGCCAAATGGGCAGGTTGCAGAGTGGGCAACAATACGGGTATTCAAGCTGGATGAGTTCAATCTACTGGTGAAGAGGCACATAGGATTGCTTACTTTCACGCTGGCATGGTACAAGTTGAAGAATGATGATTTGGAAGTTGCTAGGAAGTTTTTCAGAAGATCCGCTGAAATCGAGAGAGAGCTTGAGCGTCGGGGGTATTGCGTAGCAAGTTGCTCGCTGTCTAGTCGCTCACTGGTTGCGCGCTGTTATATACTTAGTGCCAGGAACTTAGAAGAGCTTAGGAAGAGAGCTAGAGCCTTCAAAGAATTATGGAAGGAGGCGAAGAATAACGAGAGGCCGGAAATGGCATATCTCGTGAAGGAGTCTGCAACTCTAGCATGGTATCTCGTCTCCCTAGCGCTAGAGAAACGCGTAAGTGAGAGCTCTGAGCTACTGGAGAGAGAGGGATGGCTCCTCCAGTTCCATCCTTACTTTGGCGTCGCCGTCAAGCTATTCCTCGAGCTACTGGGAGTGGAAGTGGGGAAGCTTGAAGCACGGGAGATTGTAACTGCACTAAGTAACGATATTAATGGTGAACTACGGCAGAGATTTTTTGAGGCTCTTTCCGGTGCCATACATGGAGATAAAGAAGATACCTTTTTACAAGGTTTTCGAGAGTGGCTGGGGAAGGAGGTGGATAAGCAGTCTTTGAGTAATGACTCTGAGGGGCGCGAGACTGTTAAGCGTTTTTACCGTGAACTACTTGACTTTGTAAATAGGCGTGGTGCGAACGCCGTGGTGCAGCTCTTGGCGCCTCTAACCCCACGCGCAAGCTTCACTCTAATGCTCTGGTCACTAGTCAATGGCGACGAGGAGCTTGCGAGAGCGTATGCGAAGTTAACATGGATACTCAACGAGAGTAAGCTTCTCCGCAGGCTTCTCCGCGAGGCGGCTGAGGCACGGAGCGAGGAGGAACTCAAGCTCGCTCTCATGAAGCTCTTCTATCTTCACTTCTAGCCCTAATACTTACACTTCTGCCTAAGGTTTTATTCAGATCTGCTTCTCGATTAGAGCGACCCTGCAGTGGATGCTACGCTTCTGACATTAGCCTTTGATGACGCACATATGCTATTGAAACCTTCTTATAATCACCGTGTGGCCGGCTACTACTATTCACGTGCTATTCCTACAAGTTTAGAATATCTATAATCGCTGTGTTTCCTCACAAGCAACTTTGTGCAAAAAGGCAGACAAGCTAGTAACCATTTGGTGAACATTGATATCCCCAGAACAGTGGAGGATTCGACGGGAACAGGGCAGATTGCAACAATGAATGAAATGGAAAGCACAGCAACACAGCGCTCAGACAAACTCACAACAGTATACTCATTCACGTCAACATATTTATGAGTATAGACTAGCATTGCGTTCAAGTTCTGTGTAGCGCAGACTTATATGGTGAAATTTTTAAAATTTTTTGTCGAAACCGTAATATGGGGATAAAAATTAGCATTGTAACACCGAATACTGCCTCGATCCAGGCTCCTCCTGCAAAGTTCCATAAAAACCCTGTGTTTACTGCTACAAAGCTGTTTCGTCAATTATCTAAGTCTGACTCAAAAATTTTAACAAGCGCCTGGGAATTATTTAAGTATTACTATAATAACAAATGCGATAAAGATTACAGCCTAATCTGCGATCAAATTAAAACAAAAGCCGGACGATTCTCAAAGAAAATCCTTGGTAAGCCAATAGAGTATCTCACAGATGAAGACATTGAAGCCGCTGTCATTCTTTTCACAATATTGTCCAATGGCTCGCCCGAGAAAAAACACCTGGAAAAATTTCTCGCAACAGCCTTTAACAACTATATTGAAGAATCAAAACGCGTCGCCGATATTAGTTCCTCTCCAATACTTAGCAAATGCATATGTCTTTCCTATGTTGTTATTGATCAGCTAGAGGAAAAAGCGCTTCTATCGGATTTGAAATATAGATGCGAAGATAGCAACATGGCTAGATATTTCACCTTTTGCACCTACTCCTATTTCGCAGAAGCTCTAAAAATCTACATGAATCGAGACAAAGATCAGGCCGAAAGAGAACTCAAGAGAATAGAAAACTGGATAGAAAGATACATTAAGCAACGTTCTCCTAGCGTTCATCTTTCAGCTTTAAACATGCTAACATACGGTCTTATTGCAGAGGTCGCGCAAAAATGGAGAGAAGAGATAAAAATAAAGCTCTTTGAAAAATTGCTTACCGACCTTGATGCCTCAAAGCCTAGATTTTTGACTAAAAGTACCTGGATAATAGTTGAACTAGCACTCTTGGCAAATCATCTTAAATCTGTCCATTTTGTTTCAGGTGATAACATTATTATCTCCCGAAATCAAGCAAAAGAGATGCTCAATGTCTTAAGCTCCTTGGAATCATTTCTCGAAAGAAAATATGAGATAATCTCATCTGCATCGTCTCTAGCTTTAAGTATTATCGGATTTATCATGAAGTTATATGAAACATTTACAGCACCTAGCCTCCAAAATATTGTAGCCGTTCTTCTATTTTTCATAATTTTAGTCTTAATGGGTAGGTTGACATTTGATCTAATAGGCGATAGGAAAAAAACTAAAGAACTTCAGCAGCATCTCAAAAATTTAAAAGAATTTTTCAAATCATCAGAGCATATAGGAAGCAATGAGAGCGAGGACAATGTCGAGTAACCATGCTTCATCTGGCGAAAAATTGTCTCGACCAGGAATTTTGTTTTATATCTTTTTAACAGATGAGAAAGCTCTAGAAAAATTGAGAGTTAATGCAATTCCATTATCCGTGCAGAAGCCTGAGAAAGGTTATCCTCTAATCTTCAGAGATTTGCTCCCATCGTTGAGACTAATAGGTATCGATGCGTTTCCGCATAATAACTTGTTGTATTTTATGTTTGGCAACAACCAAAAATCAATAATAAATGATTTAAGAATCACTCTTGATAGGTTCTACACTAACAGCAAGGATGCTTTAACTTATACATGGAGGACGCCCTCTTTAGAGGAACTAATCTCATACGATAATCCAAGCCACTTTGTCATTACTAGGTCTCTCCTCTATTCTTATTTTAAAAGAACATGGCGAAACAAAAGCAGGATAATACTATTAAGAAGAAGCATGGTTAGAGAAGGACTGAGAGTCTATCTTACCTGCGAAGACGTCGCTAGTTCAAGCGAGTATAATTACAGAATCTGCACTGGGCTAAGAATCCTTTTTGAGGTCACACCAAAACACAGAGGCTACTTGTGGTTCGACATTATAACACAAGCATTTGAAGAAAATGAAATTGATAGGGAAACTAAACCCCTTTCTCACAGAGAGATGAAAACACTGAGCAAAAGGTTATCAATAAATCTTTACGATAAGTACTTGCAAGAAACAAGAATGAATCCAAGAGACCGCGCAGAAAAAATAAATGATTTATTGAAAAATTACCTAAACGTTGATAATGTAATCTCGATTAATGATTACATTTATAATCCTCTTGGTGAGAGGTTTGAGGAAATAACCCTTAAATTCAAAAAGTTACATGATATATCTTAGTTCAGGTGTATGACTCAAAGTATATATAAGGTCATTCCTGGTTTTTTCGTCAACCTTAGATATGATCGTGGCAACTCTCTGTGCGTATTTAATTACATAGGGTAACTTTGGCCAATAAGTGTAGGCCTCCCAGTCTAACTTGTTCAACAGAAGAATCAACCTGCCAATATATATGGATAGGCTTTGGGGATCAGAGTCGGCAATGCGGCTGGCATATATTTCTACTTCAATTGGTCTAGGTGTAGCCTTGTAAAGCGGAATCTCCTCCTCATTCCAACTGCTCCTTACAAAAGCTCTCCCAGTTGTCACTAGGACTGCTTTTAGGATTCCAGTATCTTTGAAAGAATTCAAGTAATCTTTATCCAACAGATAGGTTCCCCTGTATGGACCCCAATCTTTTGTTAGAGTATTATATATTCTCTTTGGAAAACCGTAGTTTTTAACGTGAACAAGAAACCAGTCGTTTTCTCGTAGGACTTCACTTATCCCTGTCAGCTCTTCTTGAACAACAATCGGTGTTTGGAAAATAACGAACCTCCTGATAGTTGGAATCCGTTTTTTGCAAGAATCGTCTATTCTTTCAAGCAGTTCTTCAACAGTTTTTCTTGGTATGTATATTCCTTTAGACTTAAGAATGTCTTTGTCTAGTTCGTTTAAATTATAAGTGCTTGTTGTTAAAAAACTTTTAATTTCCTTACCTAAAAACGCAATTGCAAATGCTACACCGACAATGTATCCTTTGTCCATTCTAGCGGTAGCAAGACCTATTACAGCTGTGTTTTGAAGAAGGGGATCCCCTGGTATCCAGGGGATCCCCCCTGCCTTAGCATATAGCTGGACAATGTTATTGTAGATATATGCCTTATAGGCATTGCAATTGTAGAGGTTTTCTCCCTTTTTGCTTTTGCATTCCTCCAGCATACTTCGGATCTTATTTATATTAATAAAGTGTGTAGCGACTCGATGAATTATGGAACTAGCTTTTGCTTTAGCAAATAAATTTTCACAAGACCCCTCATTTGAGTAACCGATTACACCACCCACAATGACTTTATCGTCTTGCCCAGCCATCTCTAATGCATTAAGTATCTTTTCGCAAAGTTTCGAGTAAGAGTCTTCATGATTCGGTTCAATATTCAACGTAAAGTTGAATCCTTTATTCCATTTTGTATATTTATAAATTCTCTCGAGAAGGTTTTCAACGATCTTGTCGTCTCTAAAAAAGAAAAATTTTAAGGTAGCCCAATAATGTTTATCGCTGGTATAAAATCTTTTTATAGCTGTAAATTCTCGGGGAAAAAGAAAAGAAGAATATGAAGAACCAAAATTGATTTTTGGCTCTCTTAGTTGCAACAAAAGGAAATTTCCCAGCTCATCTATAACTTTAAAGTCTCCCGTAGATACATACCTTTTCTCCCAATATTGCCCTGGCTCTTTTTTAGTGCCACCAACAAAGTCCATTAATAAAACACCTACACTAAGAAATTGCCTATATGACTTTAATAATTATTGTCTTGGCAAGAGTGCTTGCAACACTTGCTTACTCGCCATCTGAGCCACATCATCCTTCTATGAATCTAAACACGCCGTGCCAAAACAGCTAGCCATGATCAACGAGACCTTAAAAGACAAGGAACATGATAAGAAAGCATATGAATATTCTAAGGAAAGCTTATTAATCTTTAAATGCATTAGTTGCTTATGGCAGACAAAGTAGTTTTCACTAATTCTCCGCAATTGTTATTGAGTAGTAAGCTGGAAAGCTCCCAAGCTATACTGGAAGCTATACAAGAAGCTTCTTCAATCGCAACAGAGTTTACTAGAAGAGCATGCAGAGAACTGGGTTTAAACCCTAGCGTTGATGTCTTCCTTTCCCTTATCCGTTTCCGTGAGACGGATTTCGAGAGAAGCATAAATGATGGAGATAGGAAGATTAAGACTGAGATCTGTGGATACTACTATCCTGAAGAACACCTCATTGTTCTCTCGCTTCCCTGCATTGTTAACAGAGGAGCCAGCAATGTAGATGCCCAGAAATTAGCGGAAATACTTGCTCATGAGCTTATCCATCACTGCCAGTTCACCTCAGGGTATCTTTGCGATATCCACTTAGATGCGGAGCTTGCAACCCTGATACATCAAGTCTTACCATATCATGTAAGACCAGAAGAAGTAGAAGCTTTTGAGAAACAGGCAGATCTTGCCCAGAAGCTCCAATCCATAAAGGGCTTTGACAAGCTTACCGAGCTCGTTAAGCAACTTTACTTACCAGAAATAAAAACAATACTGGGCGGTGTCAAAGACTATAATAAGAGAGTGAAAAGCATCCTCGATACTCACTTAAAAACAGTTGTAGAAAGTCTCGTAAAGCTTACTGATGGTTTGACAGAAGAGAGAGAAAAAGTTATTGAAAATATTTCTTTGAAAATGTTCAAGTTAGCACAGACATTCTTCAGGACAACATATGTTAAAACATTTTTATTACCGGTTGTCGATGAAAATACCTTCACGACTTTCTTCGTAACAGATAAAAGTTTCGCATTGAGAATTATGTCAGATAAAAAAACAGTTTCTAATGAGCTTCTTGCACAGATTGCAATTCTTGATTACTACTTTAGCAATAATCCACCCCTCTTTACCCTCTACCTTAAGCCCAATCGGAAACCTACAATGCATGAGCTGAATGAGAAGGATATCTTTTCAGATTCTTTCCAAGGATTACTGTCTCGGCAGAGCACACTAACCTACGATGAACTCATAGATGGACGCATTGTAGCAAACGGCTTTGAGTATGAGGTCGGCACGGTGCGTCAGAGTAACGTTTTACAGAAAATCTGTGAGGAAGCCTGCACTAAGGAGAACATGAGAATATCACCCACGCTTAGTTTCACAGATTTTGCAGTACTACTCATCCTCGTTGGGTGGAAGCCGGGCGTCACACTTATGATAAAACAGCTCGAAGGGACTCATTGCTTCACGATTAAAGCTGAGCACTCAGAAATCCTAGAACCTTTTGAACTAGTTATTTGCGATGACATGAAAATAGAAGACAAAACTGCCGAGATTAGCGACACAGCGAAGAATCTGGCGGAAAAACTTAACCATGAAAGCTCCCTTAAAGACCTAACTGCAAAACTCCTCAAAGCTTTAGAAACCACCAGCTAGCCAAGTACTAGAGAATGCTAATCGTATAGTAGTGAAGCAAGGTTAGTCCTAATGAACGCCACTGGCAACTTTTCTTACAGCCTCCTTTAACATGACTTTGTCAACTTTCTCATTAATGATCCTGAATGCCTCACGAACTTCAGAAATTTCAGTCATAAGCATCTGCAAAGACTCGTAAGCCTT